>NZ_QAJQ01000002.1:0-351179 GCF_003852395.1 Pedobacter sp. KBW01 | reverse complement strand
TAACACGTGGGAGAGTACGTCGGTGCCAAATCTTATAAGAAACCCTTTAACAATACTGGTAAAGGGTTTTCTTCGTTTAGAGCATTTTTCCTTTAAGCTTTCATACATACGATCTTAATGATAAAGAGAAGCAGTAGGTTTTAACCTGCAAACCTATCCAAAATAGCCCTGATGGCAGTGGAAATCCCTTTTGGCTCGAAAAGAATACACCTAAGCTAGCGTTATCTCCTCCAAAGGGATTGCAACGAACAGGAGGACGGTACCTACCCTATAAGTACTGCTTTTCGCTGCTAAATGATTAAGTGGTTTGATTAGGCAACCTGTTTATATAATTAACATGCTTTTTGGAACTATATGCTACGTTAACTGTAGCGTTTTAAGATTCGCTATCGTTTTCTTTCTAAACTAAATAACGATGAAAAAAATAACGCTTGTATTATTGATGGCTCTTGGATTGTTAAGTTGTAAAAAGAAAACAACTTCTGAGTGCGATGACAAAATGTGTACCTATGAATTTCGTTCCGTAGTCTTTAGATTTCTGGATAATAAAGGTGAGGGTGCCGAAGTAAAAGATTTTAGCGTAATTAACCAAAGAACTGGAGCAAAAGTAACAGCAAATTCAAGCGCTACCAGTAGTTTGATAAAAGGTGCCTTCGTTATAGTTGATGATGGAAATACCAGAAGTTTATCGGAAGCAGGAGATAATTTAAAAATTACAGGCACATCAGTACAAACTAACCAAACTAAGTCGGCTACAATTAAAGTAAGCGGAGGTGAATGCGCATGCCATATAGGTAAACTCTCCGGACCAGATCAGATTGCATTCGATTAGTCAACTGTTAAATACGGGCGCTAGAGGGTTAAAAGTATAAGCCCTGGCAGGTAAATGCAGACTATTATTATGTTACTAGATCTTTAACGGTCGTTCTTCAATAATAAATCAATCACGTTTTTTAGCGCGGGATTTCTATTCGCATCTTTCCAGATCATGTAGAGTTCTGTGCGTTGTGGGATATGCGTTAGTTCTACAAATTTTACATTTTCTTTGTAACCATACTGAAGCGCTGTAGGTACAATAGCAATGCCCAAACCTTCTTCAACAAGTTTGTATATCGTTAATGCATTAACCGATTTGTGAAAAGTTTTGGGCTTGAAACCATGATCCTCGCAAATGCTCATAATCAAATCGTAGTAAAATGGGCTGTCATCACTCGAGAAAAAGATAAAAGGAGCGTTCCCCAGCTTTTTAACTTCTTCAAAACTGGCCTTTTCGAGCGGATGGTTTTGGGGTAGTACGAGCGAAAAAGTATCTTGATGGATAACGTGCTTAGATATGCCTTCCTTAAAATGTTGTATGCGCACAAAGCCTACGTCAAGCATATCTTTTTCAAGCAACTCAATCTGCAGCTTGTTTGGCATTTCATCCAGATTTGTTCTGATTTCCGGAAAATCTTTGTTCAACCTGAAAATTAGCTCAGGCACAATTTTTTGAGCTGCCGAGCCCAGGAAACCGATTCGGAGTTCGCCCTGTTTACCTTCATTGATATCGCTTAAATGCTTTTTAATGTTTTCGATATGGCTAAAGAGGAAATCGACTTCCGTTTTAAGGTATAATCCGGCTTGGGTAAGCGTTACCTTTTTCTTGGTTCGATCGAATAACTGGGCGTTAAAAATTTCCTCCATCTGTTTAATCTGCCGACTAAGGCCAGGCTGTGAAATAAAAAGCCGGTCGGCTGCTTTCCTGAACTTCAGTTCTTCTGCCAGTACCTGAAAATATTTAAAATGTCTTAGCTCAACTTGATAACCCATGGTTATTACGTGATGATGTAATTGGTATTTATAGGTATCAAATATAGGAGTTATTTTTGTTTAAAACCTTTTCTAACATGAGCGAGCAGATTTTTAACTACGGAACAGATCATTTAACGGCCAATATAGCTTTGGCTATTGGTAGTGGCAACTTAAAAGGGGTACTTAGCCCAGAGGTTCGCGATAAAGTGATCGAAAGTAGCAAAGTTGTAGAACGGATTGCACTTGCTGATAAAGCCGTTTATGGTATTAACACGGGCTTTGGGCCACTGTGTACGTCGATGATTTCGGCGGTAGATACCCGTAAACTACAGGAAAATATTCTGAAAAGTCATGCGGTTGGCGTTGGAGGATCTATTGATATGGAAATTTCGAGACTAATGCTTGTGTTAAAACTACAGTCGCTGGCACAAGGCTATTCTGGTATCCGAATTGAAACGCTAGATAGAATGATCTGGTTTTTAGAAATAGGAGCAACACCAGTAGTTCCAAAACAGGGATCTGTGGGGGCATCGGGAGATCTGGCACCATTGTCGCACCTTTTTCTGCCTTTAATTGGATTAGGAAGGGTGCATTATAAAGATGAGATTGTTGCTGCTGAAAAGTTGCTGCAAGATTATCGGATGCAACCCTTACAGCTTGGGCCAAAAGAAGGTCTGGCTTTAATTAATGGAACCCAGTTTATAGCTGCACATGCGGTTAAAGTTGTTTCACGTTTAGAAAATGTGCTTAAATCTGCTGATATTATCTCGGCGATGATGATCGAAGGTTTAATGGGATCTGAAAAACCATTCCATCCCCGCTTGCATCAGTTAAGACCTTACCCTGCCAATATCGCTGTAGCCGCGCAAATCAGTAAATTGTTGCAAGGCTCCGAAATTATGCCCTCGCATTCTGATTGCGCCAAAGTACAGGATCCCTATTCTTTAAGGTGCATTCCACAGGTTCATGGTGCTTCCCGTACCGCTTGGCAGCATTTAAAAGAAGCAGTAGAAATAGAATTGAATTCGGTAACCGATAATCCGGTAATATTTAGTGACGAACTTACCATAAGTGGAGGGAACTTTCACGGGCAGCCATTGGCCTTGGCTTTAGATTATGCCTGTTTAGCTGCATCCGAAATTGGCAACATCAGCGACCGGAGGATTTACCTTTCGTTAGAAGGAAATACGCCAGGTGTACCGAAATTGTTGATGCGTGAAACCGGCTTAAATTCGGGTTTTATGATTGTGCAGTACACTTCGGCTGCATTGGCCAGCGAAAATAAGGGACTTTGCTTTCCGGCAAGTGCCGATAGTATCCCAACTTCGCTGGGACAGGAAGACCATGTAAGCATGGGCTCAATTAGTGGAAGAAAGGCTTTGCAGGTGATAGAAAATGTAGAAAAAATTCTGGGTATCGAACTCTTCTGTGCCGCACAGGCTGTTGATTATCATGCGCCATTAAAACCAGGCAGAATTTTGGCTGCCGTACATGGTTTCATCCGTTCAGAAATTGATCATTTTGAAGAAGATCAGATTATGTACGATAGAATGGAAACTGCTATAAACCTTGTGAAAACAGGTAAAGTGGTATCGGTTGCTGAACAGGCAGAAAAAACACTTAATTAATCAATTTAGCCTCGTACGACATGAATTTTGCAGCAGAAATATTAGCTGGTATACCATCAGAATTACCGAAAGCAAAGGATAGAAACCCTCAGCTCAGCCATGCTCCGGTGAGGAGAACTGTTTTGAACACAACTGAAAAAAAACTGGCTTTAAAAAATGCACTGCGTTACTTCCCCTCAAAATGGCACAGTGAACTTGCTCCCGAATTTTTAGCGGAACTGGATAGCTACGGACACATTTACATGTACCGTTTTATGCCAAATTATGCTATTTATGCCAGGCCAGTTAACGAATATCCTTGTCAAACCATTCAGACTGCTGCCATCATGTTGATGATTCAGAATAATCTTGATCCGGCCATTGCACAGCACCCTGAAGAGTTGATTACTTATGGTGGAAATGGCAGTGTTTTTCAAAACTGGGCACAATACCTGCTTACTATGAAATACCTAGCTACAATGACTGATAAGCAAACTTTAAATGTGTACAGCGGTCACCCGCAAGGCCTGTTCCCATCCAGTACAGCTGCACCGCGTGTAGTGGTTACCAATGGGATGATGGTGCCAAACTATTCATCTACAGCTGATTTTGAAAAATTTAATGCCCTTGGGGTAACGCAATATGGCCAAATGACAGCCGGATCGTACATGTACATTGGCCCACAAGGGATTGTACATGGTACCGCCATTACTTTAATGAATGCTTTTAGAAAAAAAGGCTTTTATGGTAAAGATACAGCTGGAAAAATATTCTTGACAGCCGGATTGGGTGGAATGAGTGGGGCACAAACCAAGGCAGGTAACATTGTTGGCTGTATAACCGTTTGTGCAGAAGTAAATCCGCATGCGGCTATTAAACGAAAAGAACAGGGCTGGGTTGATGAGTTGATTGAGGGGCTGGATGAACTGGTTGAAAGGGTAAAATTGGCTCAAAACCAAAAGGAGATAGTATCCTTAGCCTATCTGGGCAATGTAGTCGATGTTTGGGAACGGTTTGATGAAGAATCGATTGATGTGACTATTGGCTCCGATCAAACTTCGCTGCACAATCCGTATTCCGGGGGCTATTATCCTGTTGGCTTAAGCTTTAATGAAGCCAATGCGCTTATGGCCGGGGCTGCCGACGAGTTTAAAAACTATGTTCAGAATTCGCTAAAATGCCAGGCGGCCAGCATTAACCGCCATGTGGCTAAGGGAACTTACTTTTTCGATTATGGCAACGCTTTTCTTTTAGAATGTAGCCGTGCAGGAGCTGATATTATGGCTCCAAATGGAATCGATTTTAGGTACCCATCGTACGTAGAAGATATTTTGGGCCCTATGTGTTTCGATTATGGTTTTGGTCCGTTTAGGTGGGTATGTACATCAGGTAGTGATAGCGATCTGGATATAACCGACAGGATCGCAAAAGAGGTAATGGAGGAAATTAAACTTCAGGCCCCTGCCGAAATTGAGCAACAACTCCAGGATAATATCAACTGGATTGTAGCAGCCAAAGAGAACAGGCTTGTGGTAGGCTCAAAGAGCAGGATTTTATATGCTGATGCTGAAGGCAGGGCAAAAATTGCCTTACGGTTTAATCAGGCTATTAAAACCGGCAAATTATCTGCTCCGGTAGTTTTGGGCAGAGATCATCACGATGTGAGTGGAACCGATTCACCATTTAGGGAAACGAGTAATATTTATGATGGAAGCCGCTTTACAGCAGATATGGCCATTCATAACGTAATTGGCGATAGCTTTAGAGGCGCTACTTGGGTTTCTATACATAATGGTGGCGGCGTGGGCTGGGGCGAAGTAACCAACGGTGGCTTTGGAATGGTGCTGGATGGAACAGAAGAGGCGGCTGAAAAATTACAGAATATGCTTTTTTATGATGTGAATAATGGTATCGCGAGAAGAAGCTGGGCACGCAATAAAGAAGCCCGTTTTGCCATCGAACGCGAAATGGAACGCAGCCCATGCTTAACTGTAACATTGCCTAACCTGGTTGATAATGAATTGTTGGATGGCTTAAACATGTAAAAAATACCTGCAAAGCGTTACTGGTTTAAGGCTGGTAACGCTTTGCAGATCAAATACTCACCATAACTTCTTTAAAAAGGTTTTTAATTACACTAATTTCTGTAGCGTATTGGGTATTTTTTCTACAACCAAAGTACAAGGTGTTTTTAAGTTTACTGCTGCCTTCCCAAATCACCTTTATTTTTTGCTCCTCTACTTCTTTTTTGCAAAGAAAATCGGGAATAATGGCTAAACCTTTTCCCCCAGATAAGCAGCGCACAATAGAATTTAAGTTTGGTACAATATAATTCGGGCGGAAATCGGCATGCTTACCAAAATTAAGCTGCCAGAAACGCAAAAGGTGCTCCATATCTCCCGCGGTTCCATACCATTTCTGTTGTTTCAGCCAGTCTTCCATGCCAAAGAGATCATTCTTTTTAGCAAGCGCATTAAAAGTATCTCCATCTGTTTCTATTCCACCTACCAAAACAATCGTTTCCGACGAAAACGCTTCATGTTCTACGTTAGGCGAATTCCCTTTTTGTGGAGTAATAATCAGATCTAAAATACCCTTATCCAATTGGTCGAGCATTTCGGGATATTCACCAAAACGGATAATTACATTAAAAGGAAGTGTAGAAATGTATTGTTCGAGCGTAATCTGAAAAGTTTCAAAACACATACCTACACTAATGGTTGGGGTGTGTTTTTCCGTACTTTTCTGAAAGTGCTTTTCGGCATCTTCGAGCTTGGCCAGCGGTTCTACAATAAAATTATAAAGCACTTTTCCCTTTTCTGTAGGAATCATCTTCCGGCCAGTGCGCTCAAATAATTTGTAGCCTACATAACTTTCTAACGAACTGAGGTGTAAACTCACCCCAGGTTGCGATATAAATAAATTTTCGGCCGCACCTGTTAAAGTGCCTGTTTTATAAATTGCCTTAAAACTTCTGTACCATTCTAAATTAACCATAATTGTGTTATTATAATTCTGATACAAATCTATAAATTAACTTGTTTTAATAATAGAAGTAGGCAATGTAATTTTGTGTCATCAAAATAAAAAAAACGAAATGACAAAAATATTCATCATAAACGGCGGTCAGAAATTCGGCCACTCCGGCGGAAGGTTTAACGAAACCATTACTAATGCTACAATCGATTTCTTTTCGCAATTGCCTGAATTTGAAGTGCAAACAACCAACATTAACGATGCTTACGATCCTAAAGCAGAAGTGGCCAAATATGTTTGGGCAGATGTTGTAATTTATCATACGCCAATCTGGTGGTTCCAGGTGCCACATGCCTTTAAACAATATATTGATGTGGTATTTACCGAAGGCCATAACAGTGGTATTTACCTCAGCGACGGCCGCAAATCGGATAACCCAACGCGCAATTACGGTACCGGAGGGATGTTACATGGCCGTAAATATATGGTAACCTCTTCATGGAATGCACCAAAAGAAGCATTTACTTTACCGGGAGAGTTTTTTATGGAAACCAGCGTAGATGATGGCGTACTATTTGGTTTCCACCGGATGAACGCTTTTACTGGTATGGAACGGATTAATGGTGTACATTTTCATGACGTAGAAAAAAATGCCGATATCATAACCGATCTTAAAATTTACACTGAACATTTAACCGAAACCTTTTTAAATACCGAAGTATATGAGTCTCTATCTAACTGCAATAGTTAAAAGTAAAAAAGAAACTACGGCTGAATTAAAAGCCGTGTTATTGGATATGGTCGTAAATTCACGACAGGAAGCCGCCTGCATCCAGTACGATTTACACGAAGCTGCCGATCAGGAAACCTTCATTTTTCAGGAAGAATGGAAAAATCAGGCGAGTTTGGATTTTCACAATGACCAACCTTATATTCTAGCATTTGTTGTCAGAGCTGCTGAGCTAACAGAAAGTATTGCCATTTATAAAACAGATAAACTGGCTTAAATTACAATTTTGCTCGGCGGGCAGTAAGCGATGAACCTGCCGAGGCAATTACTACAAATGCAACGGCAAAACATTCTTTTAGCGAAAGATACTCGTGTAAAAATACCAATGCTGCGAGCGAAGCCATAGCCGGTTCGAGACTCATTAAAATACTAAATGTACGCGCAGGTAGTTGTTTAAGCGCGCGCATTTCGAGGGTAAAGGGAATAGCACTTGATAGTAGAGCAAGTGCAGCCCCCAATCCCAGTAATTTAGGATTTAACTGTCCTAAACCGCCACCAAAAATGCCAAATGGAAGGATTAGGACAGTGGCAAACAACATGCCTATGGCAACGGCATCGCCACCCTTCATAATTTTCGAAATCCGGCCACCTAATATGATATAACCCGCCCAAAAAAGACCAGCTAAAAGTGCCAGTAATACACCCACAATATCAAGTCCGGTGTTGGTCCAGGGAGCAATTAAAGCAATACCTGTTGCAGCCAGTATTACCCACAAAAAATCGATAGTTTTTTTTGAACCAAAAATGGCCAGGAGCAATGGGCCAACAAATTCTAAAGTTACACCAAGTCCTACCGGTATTCTGGCTATGGCCATGTAAAACACCATGTTCATAGTACCCAAACAAATGCCATACAGGATGACATACTTCCATTGCTTAAAATTTAATTTAAGCAGGTTTGGCCTGAAAGCAATCAATAAAATAATAGCCGATAATCCTATTCTCAACGATGCTGTTGCAGCAGCCCCGATTTGTGGGAAAAGCCCTTTCGCAATTGCAGCTCCGCACTGTACGCTGATGATAGAGAGTAAAACAGCAGGTATAGGTGGGATATTTAATTTGCTTTTCATCTGGGACTCGTAATTGAGGCGCAAAATTACGGAATTATCACTTTCCAGATTTTTTTAAATAAAAAAAGGAGAATCAGATTATTCCAATTCTCCTTTTTCAAATGTATCAATAGGTTATTAACAAAACAGTTCCTGTTCATCCCTGTTTTCAGTCGGGATTTTTTTTAAAAAATCATCAAAAGATGGGCCTTCGTTATCCGAATAGATGCCATAAGCATCAAGTATATAGCCTATGTTTTTATCCTGATCTTCTACAAGGTACAATACTGAATTGTCTGCAGGGTCGGAATCGCCTTCAAAGCGATAAGTTTTTACGATGGTTAAATCTTCTGGGTTATAAATGGTGCCCAGCGTTTTGCTTTGCATCTTGCCGTGATCGCTTATTTTTAATTCGTTATCTTTTCCTTTCAGCCTCAATTTCTCCAAAATTTGACTCAAAGTGTTCATTGCAATTGGCTGTTCCATGGTTATACGATTTTATAATTTAAACAAGTGGTTTTCGAAATGGTTTTATCACAAATGATTTTAAACCAAACCAAATGGTTTTCAGGCTGTTTCTCCTTAAACTAAATTTTAAAATCATGAAAAAATATTTTTTAAGCCTGTTAATTGTCGGCACAGCTTTTTTAAACGCCTGTACCAAAACCGATAAAGAAGTGGCGCAAGCCAACCTGACTGAAACAGCCGATCCATCGAAAAATATCGGTACAGCGAAGTTTTACGAGCTTAGTGATGGGAAGATTAAACTCGATATTGAAATGAATTTTGCGGCAAGGGCGGATAGTAATGTAGCCGTGCACTTTCACGAACATGGCGATTGCGGTAACATGGGCGAGAATACACACGGGCACTGGAATCCTACGAAAGAAGCACATGGGAAGTGGGGTTCGGTAGCTTACCACAGTGGCGATATTGGGAATATTATGCTCGATAGTAAAGGGCATGCAACCTTATCGATAACCACCGATCGGTGGAGCATTAAAGATGGCGACATTAAAAATATTATCGGCAGAGCGATTATTGTACACGGTGGTACCGACGATTATACAACACAACCTACCGGCAACTCGGGCCCAAGGGTAGGCTGTGGGGTTATTGAAGCAGTTAAGTAGTCTCTTCGTCACTTCGATCGGAATATAATGGAGCCGAGAAGTCTATTGATGAATGATTGTTGTAGATATAAGTAAGTGTTTTATTTGATTACTTTTTAAGCGGTTAATTTTTAACCGCTTTTTTTATGCAATTCGAGTTTTATTGTCATCATCATTAAAAAACCAAATATTATGGCAACACTAAACGAATCGCAAGGCAGCAAGGCTGCAAAAGGAAGAACCAAAAAAGCGACACCAAGGGTAGACCTTACTGCAATGGTAGATCTGATGTTTTTACTGACAACATTTTTTATGCTCACTACCTCTTTGGGCTCGCTAAATGCGGCAGATATTGCTAAACCCATCAAAACAGATGTTACTGATAATTATCCTGAATCCAGAACCATGACCATTTTATTGGGGAAGAATAACCAGGCTGTTTGTTACATGGGGACAATAGAAAAAGCAGATATGAAAGTAGTAGCCGTTAAAAATATTCAGGATGAGTTAAAGGCAAATGAACTTAAAGTGGCTAAAACACATTCCAATAATCCGGCAAAATTCATGATTGTGATTATCAAACCTACCAAAACGTCTAAATTTCAGGATTTTGTAGATTTGGTAGATGAAATGAAAATTGTCGGTATCAAATCGTATGCAATCGACGATGACCATATCAGTAAGGAAGAATCCTTATTTATGAAATCGAAAGGCATGTAAACAGGTAATGTTGGTCTAAAATCAGCGAATAAAACGAATATGCCCTGATTTTTTTCTAATGAATAAATTGAATATGATAAATAATACAATGGTTTTTGAGTAAACAGGCCAATTGGAGTCGATTTAAGCTGTTTTATGCGTTTTGTTAAGCTTACGTTAGTTTTTTGTTAGATGTTTAATAATACACCTGTACTGCTAATATGTTTACATTCGTCTATTGTCTGGCCAGGCATTAGGCGGCAATCCCGAAAAGCCTTTAATGAGTAGGGAGCTTAAAACTCAAAAAAATCTAGTATGAAAAGTTTAGAATTAAAAAATCTTAACGTTCAGGAAATGAACACAGCCGAAATGTCGCAAGTTGAAGGTGGTGGTATTGTTAACAATACTTTAACTGAAGTTTTAACTTCTCTTTCTACCGCTTTAAACGCAGTTGGTGCAGATACTTCAACATTCTTAAACAAAACATTGACCAATGTTTTGAAACTTGTTTGGAGCTTATAAGCAAAGTTATTGTATCCGCTGTTCTGATTTTCAGGATAGCGGATGCTTTATCAACTAAATACTATGGCTTTAACCAACTACTCAACCGAAAAAATTTCAAATACCGCTCTCGTTTATCGTTCTCAAATCAGTAAGCCCAGTCAGTTAATTTATGTGGTTACCGTAGTGGCCATTTTAGCTGTGCTAGTGGCCCTTCCCATTATTAAAATACCCATTAGTATTAATGGTACCGGTATTTTACAATCAACTATCGAAAAAACTGAACTTATTGTACCCGTAAACGGTCGCTTAATACAGTATAAGCTAGCGGATAACAAAAGACTGAAACAGGGTGATACCCTCCTAGCCATTGATGCCGGATTACCCAAGCAGCAAGATGCGCTGGTTGAAACACGTAAAAACCAGATAACCCGCTTTTTACAGGATATTAGCACTCTTTTATCGTTTAATGGCGGTTCTTCCAGTCTACAAACGGGGCAATATGTAGCCTCATGGCAGCAATATGTACAGGAATTAAAAAATGCCGGTATTGCCAAGCGGCAGGCAACAAGCACCTTTGCACGTTACAATAAATTGTACCAGAATAAAGTGCTTACGCAATCTGAATATGAAAAATACAAATACGAACTGGAGCAGGCCGAATCGGTTTACCTTATGGTGCGTACCAAATATAAAACCCAATGGCAAACCGAAGCCAACGGCTACCGCAACGAACTGCGCGAGCTTTCTGGTCAGCAAGCCGAAATTAACGAACAGAAAAAACAGTATGTATTAAGGGCTCCGATCGATGGATCGGTTCAGAACTTAGTTGGGATACAAAACGGAGCCTATGTTTTTGCCAACCAAAAAATCGGAGAGGTTTCGCCCGATGCCGGTTTGGCCGCTTATTGTTACATCAATCCATCCGATATTGGCCTGATTAGAAAAGGACAGGAGGTGCACTTTCAGATTAATGCCTATAACTATAACCAGTGGGGCCTGGCTGTGGGTAAAGTGATTGATATTGCCGATGATATTGTGATTTTAAACGGTAACCAGCCTGCCTTTAAGGTAAAGTGCCTGATGGATAAAAATTTCCTGATGCTTAAAAACGGTTACAAAGGTTATTTAAAAAAGGGAATGAATTTTACTGCCCGTTTTAAAGTAACTGACCGCAGTTTATTTCAATTGCTTTACGATAAGGTAGACGACTGGGTTAATCCAAACTTAATCCAAAAAACATAACAGGCCATGAGTACTAAGGTTAAGCAAAGAGATATTACTGATTGTGGCGCGGCTTGTCTGGCCTCGGTGGCCTCGCATTACAAGTTAAATTTAGCGGTTGCCCGTATCAGGCAACTTGCCGGAACAGATAAAAAAGGAACCACGGTTTTAGGGCTGGTAGAGGCCGCTCAAAAATTAGGATTTGAAGCAAAAGGTGTAAAAGCGCCTTTTGATAGTTTATTTAAAATACCTACACCTGCCATTGCGCATATTATTGTAAATGATATCCTGCAGCATTTTGTAGTGATATATAAAGTAAACAATAAATTTATAGAGGTGATGGACCCTATAGATGGGAACGTGCATCGTAAAACACATGATCAATTTAAAAAGGAGTGGACTGGTGCACTGGTGTTGTTGTTGCCATCTGAAAGTTTTCAGCTTGGCAATGAAAAAAAATCAATTCAGGGAAGATTTTGGAATTTGATTAAACCGCACAAAGGCATTCTGACACAAGTTTTATTTGGTGCAGTTGTTTATACTGTGTTGGGTTTATCTACCTCTATTTTTGTACAAAAACTGGTCGACTTTGTGTTGGTTGACGGTAATCAGAATCTGCTCAACCTAATGAGCATTTCAATGATGGTAATTTTGGTCGTTCAGCTTTTTATTGGCTCGGCTAAAACTATTTTTACGTTAAAAACGGGTCAGTTAATTGATGCGAAGCTTATTTTAGGCTATTACAAACATTTGCTCCGGTTGCCGCAACAGTTTTTTGATACCATGCGGGTGGGCGAAATTATTTCGCGGATTAACGATGCAGTAAAAATCCGTACCTTTTTGAATGATGTATGCGTAAACTTTCTGGTAAACATTTTTATTGTTTTCTTTTCGTTTATCATGATGTTTACCTACTACTGGAAACTGGCATTGATAACGCTTACCGTTATTCCCTTGTACCTCATCATTTATTTTATAACCGATAAGTTTAACAAGCGTACCCAACGTAGGTTAATGGAAGATGCAGCCGAGCTCGAATCGCAACTGGTAGAGAGTTTAAATGCCGTGGGTACCATTAAGCGTTTTGGTTTAGAAGAGCATGCCAACGAAAAAACCGAAACGCGCTTTATTAAATTATTGCAGACAGGCTTTAAATCTAACCTCAATGCGGTGGTATCGGGTACTTCAACCGAATTTGTTTCGCGCATCATTACCATTATTTTGCTTTGGGTAGGTGCAGGCTATGTGCTGAGCAATTCAATTACCCCTGGCGAACTCTTATCATTTTATACACTGATTGGTTATTTTACCGGTCCGGTTTCATCGCTGATTGGGATGAACAAAACGGTGCAGGATGCAGTTATTGCTGCTGATCGTTTATTTGAGATCATGGATCTGGAAAGGGAAACCGACGAAAACCAGATCGAATTAAGTACCGATAAAATTGGTGATATTCACTTCGAAAACGTATCGTTCCGCTATGGAAAAAGACTGGCTGTTTTTGAGGATCTGAATTTAACCATCCCACAGGGAAAATTTACTGCCATTGTGGGCGAAAGCGGTTCGGGGAAATCGACTTTAATGTCAATCCTGCAAAATATTTACCCTATCCAATCCGGAAATGTACGTATTGGCCAATATGATCTTAAGTACATTACCAATGCTTCGCTGAGGCGGATGATATCGGTAGTGCCACAGCAAATAGACCTATTTGCCGGCAATGTGATTGAAAATATCGCCATTGGCGAAGAAGAACCCGATATGCAGCGGATTATTGATATTGCCAGTAAGCTGGGATTGATGGGTTTTATAGAAGCTTTGCCCAAAGGTTTTCAAACTTATTTGGGTGAAAATGGCACCAGTTTATCGGGGGGGCAACGGCAGCGTATTGCCATTGCGAGGGCATTATACCGCGATCCTGAAATTCTGATCCTGGATGAGGCAACTTCTTCACTCGATGCTGTTTCGGAACAGCATGTACAAAGGATGATTGCCCTGTTAAAAGCCGAACAAAAAACAGTAATTGTAATTACCCACCGATCGAGTACTTTAAATAATGCCGATAAGATTATTGTGCTTGATAAGGGGCAGGTAGTAGAGCAAGGCAGCCACCACGAACTGAAATACCATTTGGCCTAACTTCCGAAGTTTGCCATTGCATTGGCCCGTGCCGACTTCGTAAGTCTAACAAAAAAGGCGTTCTGCAATGCTGCAAAACGCCTTTTTTTAAATTTATCCTGATTGATTAAACGCCGAAAGCAGCTTTAACCTGATCTACGTAATCTAATTTCTCCCAGGTAAACAAATCAACGGTAACGGTTTTTTCTTCACCGTTTGGTGTTCTGAAAGTTTTGCTTACTGTTTCAGGCGTACGGCCCATGTGTCCGTAAGCAGCAGTTTCGCTATAAATCGGGTTTCTCAATTTTAAACGTTGTTCAATAAAGTAGGGACGCATATCGAAAATCGATTCTACAATTTTAGCAATCTCGCCATCGGTTTTACCAACCTTACCAGTTCCGTAAGTGTTGATGTAAATACCCATTGGTTTAGCCACACCGATTGCGTACGATACCTGCACCAAAATCTCATCGGCAACACCTGCTGCGACCAAATTTTTAGCGATATGACGGGTTGCATAAGCTGCACTTCTATCTACTTTACTTGGATCTTTACCCGAAAATGCACCACCACCGTGGGCACCTTTACCACCGTAGGTATCAACAATAATTTTACGACCGGTTAAACCAGTATCTCCATGCGGACCACCGATTACGAATTTACCGGTTGGGTTAATGTGGTATTCGATTTTATCGTTAAACAAATGCGCATATTGCGGATTGCTTTTAATGATACGTGGAATTAAAATATTTACCAGGTCGGTTTTGATTTTAGCCAACATGGTAGCTTCTTCATCAAAATCGTCGTGCTGTGTAGAAATTACAATCGCATCGATACGAACAGGTTTATTGTTGTCGTCGTATTCTAAAGTAACCTGGCTTTTTGCATCCGGACGCAGATATTTAATTTCGTTATTTTCACGTCTTAAAACTGCAAGTTCCTGTAAAAGCTTGTGTGATAGGTTTAAAGCCAAAGGCATGTAATCGGCAGTTTCGTTGGTTGCATAACCAAACATCATACCCTGATCGCCGGCACCTTGCTCTTCTTTGTTGCTTCTATCTACACCCTGGTTAATATCCTGAGATTGCTCATGTATGGCAGATAAAATTCCGCATGAGTTTGCCTCAAACATATACTCGCTTTTGGTATAACCAATTTTCTTGATCACATCGCGGGCAATTTGCTGTACATCTAAATAAGTTTTAGATTTTACCTCACCGGCTAAAATAACCTGACCAGTTGTAACCAATGTTTCGCAGGCCACTTTTGATTCTGGATCGAAAGCTAAAAAGTTATCAATTAATGCATCCGAAATTTGATCGGCAATTTTATCTGGGTGCCCCTCAGAAACAGATTCTGATGTAAATAAATACGACATTTATTAAATAAATTAATGATAAATAAACAAATTAATAATTGCCAAACCCCTTGGAAACAGGTGGTAAAATGATTGAAAGGAGGCATTAGCAATTTTTTTAAGTGGTTGCAATCCGGTCCCGAAGTGTCGGGATAGCAAATCAATCCACTTTTTTACTGCTGCAAAATTAGCATATTTTCTTTATTTCAAAAATTATAGATTATTTTGTGCATTCAATCTTACACTTTGCACACAAAGATCAATATCCTCTTTATAATCAATCCCATCTCGGGTGGGAGAGGAAAGCTACGTATCCCCGATTTTATCGATCAATACCTGGACAAGGAAAAGTTTAATGCGAACTTCGTGTTTAGCGAATATGTGGGGCATGCCGGAGAACTGGCTGATGAAGCGGCAACCAAAAATTTTGATGTAATTGTTGCTGCAGGAGGCGATGGTACCATTAACGAAGTGGCTACTAAAGTTTTGAAGCATAACAAGGTATTGGGAATTTTGCCGCTTGGCTCGGGAAATGGGCTTGCAAGGTTTTTAAAAATCCCGAAAAATTTAAAGTATGCTTTAGATTTGATTAACAATTTTAAAACCGATTGCATAGATACAGCTGAGTTTAACAATAAATGTTTTTTTAATCTCGCAGGAATGGGCTTCGATGCACATTTAAGCGCTGTTTTTTCGAAAGATAAAAAGCGTGGCTTATCCGGATATGTAAAACTTGGCTTTAAGGAAGTTTTTAATTATAAGCCGCAAACCTACCAGCTGGATATTGATGGTACAGCCTACACCCGGAAAGCTTTTGCCATTAGCATTGCCAACTCTTCGCAATATGGTAACGATGTTTACATTGCACCCAATGCTTCGGTAAAGGATGGTTTGCTCGATGTTTGCATTATTAAGCCTTTTCCGATAATAAAATTGCCTGTTTTGGGTTATGTAATGTTGAGGGGCAAGGCAGAAAAATCAGATATGATTGAAATTATTAAAGGAAAAAATATAAAAATTACAAGAGAAAAAGCCGGAGCTGTACATGTAGATGGCGAACCTTTACAAATGGGTGCCGAAATTGAAGCTCTTGTACATCCCTTATCGTTACAGGTAATTGTGCCATAACAAAGTTTGGAGTTGGAAGTTTGTAGCTGATCTGGCGATAAAACCATAAACCATTGAACAAATAGCTACCAAACCGAATCACCCTCATCCATTTTACATCTCCCATATTACATTATAAAGCATGAAACCAAAGAAAAATAGTTTAAGTGATCTAGGTGGAATTATGTATTCTACCAATCCCGATTTCGAATATGAAGAAGAAGTTGATGATACCACTACTTCGCCCAATAACCAGCAGGATTTACGGGTAATGCTCGATAAGAAGAACCGTGGTGGTAAAGCTGTTACCTTAATTACAGGTTTTAAAGGCCGTACCGAAGATTTAGAGGTGTTGGGCAAAATGCTTAAAACCAAATGTGGCGTTGGTGGCTCGGTTAAAGATGGCGAAATCATGATCCAGGGCGACGTTCGTGATAAAGTGATGGGTATATTGCAAAAAGACGGTTATAAGGCTAAAAAGGCTGGGGGGTAAATTCCGCTTTACCTGATCGTCATTCCCGCGCAGGCGGGAATCTCATTTGAGTTGCGAAAGCATTTTTTTGAGGAACCATTAGGGGTTTAAATCGGCTAGCGCAATACCTAAAACATAAATTCTGTTCACATCCCTCCATATACAAGGTTATTCGTGCCATATCCTGTTTTAAACTTTCGTAACCAGCTTTTTTGCAAGATGTTTATGAAAAAATTAAACGCATGAAAAGAATAATTATCTTCCTTTCTCTACTGTTGCCCGCTGTTTTAGTGAATGCTCAGAAGGATGAGTACAATGGATATGTTCACTATGGAGACAGGCATTCCTATTCAGCAGGAGGGTGTGATGGCTTTGGCATATCTTTTACAGTAGATCGGTTTACCAAAACTGTCAATTATCACAATGCCATTCAAAATCAACCGCTTAGTAATTTAGTTTATTTGGAAGGTACCCAAGAGATTAATCTTTTCGGTTATATCAATAAAGATAGCCTATCATTTTATCGTTATAATATTGTCGAGAATGATGATAATCAAATCGTTTCTGATGCTGTTCCCCAAGTAAATAAAACAAAAACACTCTACGGGAATAAAGTTGATATAAATTTGGGGAAATTTAATATAACGGATAAGAAGCTAACGATTAATATTTATAAAATTACCAAAAGGAGTGAAATTGCTACAATAATCATTTACAATAAAAAGATTCAACCTGCCTATATTTCAATGATCAATTTGAATATTAAAAGGGGACAAGGGGGGATTGTAAGCTTTAAAAGCAAGGAAGATGCCGCAGTTCTAAGTGTAGATGAAACTACAAAAAATCTTATGATTGTAATCAAAAGCACTGATTTGGATTTTGTTTACAATGTTTATTTAAAAGATAAATCAACAGGAAAAATAGTCTTCCGGTCAAACAATTGGCTTTATGGTTACATCGTTCCAAGAGTACCATATTTATTGATTGGAGCAGAATATTTTAATAGAACTGGTAATTATGAGATTTTAATTATACCTAAACTGTCACAAGGTTTCGGTTCTAAGTCAATACAGGAAAGTACTATCAAGTATTCTTTTCACGTAAATAGCTCCAGAATAAAGCTTTTCTCCCAAAAACAGCTTATCACTTACGGTTTAATCTTATGCGCAATATGTGGTGCAATTTTCGGGGCTGCAGTAGCCTATATTAAGAGGAAGGAAGCCCAAAAACTTGCATTAAAACATCGTGATAAAGAAATGGCCAGGCTTCAACTGGCATCCGTTCGCTCACAATTAAACCCACATTTTTTGTTCAACGCGCTTGCTGGGATCCAAACGTTGATGAACAAAAATGAAACGGATAACGCCAACCGCTATCTGAGTAAATTTGCCCGTTTAACACGCAATGTACTCGAAAATAAAGATCTGATCAGTTTAACTTCAGAGAAAACCTTGCTGGATGATTATTTGCAAATGGAGCAACTGCGTTTTGGCTTTCAGTACACTATAAGCGCTTCGGCCGATTTGGATGCCGAGAATATCGAAATTCCGGCAATGCTGTTACAGCCCTTTGCAGAAAATGCCGTTAAACATGGTATAGCCGAAAAGGGAAATCTGGGTAAGCTTGAAATCAATTTTATTAAGAGTGAAGCAGATCTGATATTGAGCATCGCCGATAATGGAGCAGGGTTCGATAGCTCAAAAAATTACGACGGTTTGGGGCTGGCGTTGAGCAAAAACCGGATATCTTTACTCAATTCTATTTATAAGGAAACGCCGTTTGTACTCGATATCCAGTCGGGCGGCGAGGGAACAACGGTTAAAATTACACTTACTCAATGGTTATAATATGCGGACAATTTTAGTAGATGATGAAACGGCCAATCTCGATAATTTAAAGATTTTACTAGCCAAACATTGTCCGGATATTAAAGTGGTTGCCTGCGCCACCACTATTGATGAGGCTTTTACGCAGGTTAACCTGCACCAGCCCGATCTGCTTTTTCTGGATATCCAGATGGGCAAAACTACAGGTTTCGATCTGCTGAACAAACTTACTGTAAAAACCTTCGAAGTAGTTTTTGTTACCGCTTACGATAATTACGGCATTCAGGCCGTAAAATTTGCCGCTTTAGATTATCTGTTAAAACCGGTTGACCCCGATGAACTGAAAATAGCGGTTGCCAAGGCCGAAATCAGGATTAAAAACAAGGTACATGGCGAGCAGCTTAATTTTTTGCTGAGCCAGATTAAAAAAAGCGAACCCGCTATACCTAAAATTGCGTTACCTCAACAGCACGAAATCCGCTATGTTTCGGTTGGAGATATAGTACGTTGTGTTGCCGATAATACCTATACGTTTTTCTTTCTGGCGAATGACGACCGGGTGTTGATCTCGAAACCACTTAAAGAGTACTCAGATTTACTAAAACCGCATGGTTTTATCCGTACACATCAAAGCCATTTGGTTAATCCTAAATTCGTAAAAAGCTGGTTAAAAGAAGATGGAGGAACTTTACTGATGGATAGTGGCGATAAAATACCGGTAAGTAAACCGAACAGGGAAATGGTGAAGGAACTGTTGGGGAAGTAGTTTAAAATAATTCGTCATTGCAAGGCACGAAGCAATCTTAATGCACACGCATATAGCGATCGTTGTAAGATTGCCTGCCTGCTGCAAGCAGGCTTCGTCGTTTCCTCCTCGCAATGACGAATCTTTGTTTTTAAACCCTACATTTTTGTATTTTTGCGGCTATGTCAGTTATTAAACCCTCATTAGCAAAAGGTACCCGCGATTTTTCTCCGGTTGAAATGGTAAAACGTAACTTTATTTACGATACCATTAAAACAGTTTTCAAAAAATATGGCTATGCCGAAATTCAAACGCCGAGTTTCGAAAACTTATCAACCTTAACCGGTAAATATGGTGATGAAGGCGATAAACTGATCTTTAAAATATTAAATAGTGGCGAATTCCTGAAAGACCCTAAAAAGAAATCTTTTGATTTTGCTGAAGAAGAAAACAGCAATAAACTGGTTTCGTTAATCTCTGAAAAAGCTTTGCGTTACGATTTAACGGTGCCTTTTGCACGTTACGTAGTAATGCACCAGAATGATATTACTTTGCCCTTTAAACGCTTTCAGGTGCAGCCGGTTTGGCGTGCCGACAGACCACAAAAAGGCCGGTACCGTGAGTTTTATCAATGCGATGTAGATGTGGTAGGTTCTGAAAGTTTATTAAACGAAGCTGAATTCATCTTAATCTACAACGAAGCTTTAGGCAAATTGGGTCTGAAAGATTTCAGCATCAAAATTAACAACCGTAAAATTTTATCGGGTATTGCCGAAATTATCGGTAAGCCAGATTTAATTATCGATATGACCGTTGCCATCGATAAACTGGATAAAATTGGCCTAGATGGTGTAAGCAAAGAACTTTTAGAACGAGGTTTTACAGAGCAGGATTTAGAAAAGCTGCGTCCGGTGATTTTGCTGGAGGGCAGTAATGAAGAAAAACTAGCCAGCCTGAAAGAAGTTTTGGCTACCTCCGAAACCGGTTTAAAAGGTATTGCCGAAATTGAGCAGGTTTTTGCTTATGTAGAAAGCCTTATTTCGTACAGTTTGCCATTAACTGCAAAACTGGAGCTGGATATTACCCTGGCCCGTGGCTTAAACTATTATACCGGTTGTATTTTCGAAGTTAAAACCAACGAAGTTGCCATGGGCAGCATTGGTGGTGGTGGCCGTTACGACGATTTAACGGGTATGTTCGGTTTAAAAGATTTAACAGGCGTAGGCGTTTCATTTGGTGCCGATCGTATTTATGATGTATTGGAAGAGCTTAATCTTTTCCCGGCATCAGCAGAGGTTGGCACGAAGGTGCTGATCAGTAATTTTGATGCTGAGGCCGAAAAATATGCCCTGCCGATTTTACAACAGTTCAGAAATGCCGGTATTGCTATCGAGCTTTACCCAGCTTCGGCCAAGCTTAAAAAACAAATGGCTTATGCCGATGCCAAAAACATCCCTTACGTAATTTTAATTGGTGGCGATGAAATGGCGAGCGGAGAACTTACTTTAAAAGATATGCAAAGCGGCGAGCAGAAAAAGCTAACGGTTTTGGGTATTTTGGATTTGATTAAATAGCATATTAACCGCAAAGTACGCGAAGATTTTCGCAAAGAAACGCTGAGTGTGGGTTAAACATCCTGCTTTGCGCACTTTGCGACAGCTTATTTTTCTTTGCGGTTAAATAAGTCTTCCAACCCGTAATAAAACCGGGAAATGAACATCCTTCTCTGCAGCATCGCCCCATGCTTCTTTTAGCTCGGTAAACATATATTCAAGCGGGTTACGCTCGTTGGCCTTTTTATAATGTTGTAATGCCGACCAGGTATTTAAATAACCAATTAACTGGTTAAAATTCCAGGTAGTTTTAATCTGAAAATGCGGTGCAACCAGCTCTTCGAAGGGAAAAGGGATGGTTTTATAACTTTCTTCGATATAGCGGCGCTCATTGTCCCAATATTTGCCCAAAATATCCTCATAAAGTTTATGCACCGTCTTATCTACTTTTTTATCGATAAACATGATGCCGTAACCAATCACGGCGAAAAGTCCGTTGGGTTTTAGCGTTCTTTTTACTTCCGCATAAAATGCTTCAAAATTAAACCAATGGATGGCCTGTGCCACGGTTATGAGATCGAAACTACTGTCTGCAGCAACGGTTTGCTCGGCAGGTTCGACTTTGTAGGTGATATTTGGTAGCTGTAAAGCATTTTTTAATTGATTTTCGCTAATGTCTGTGGCATAAACTGCATCAAAATGCTGAGCCAGCACACGTGCAACCTGTCCGTTTCCTGTGGCGCAATCCCATGCCGCTTGCTTATTTTCGGTAAGCTTAAACAGATAATCGTATAGCTCTTGCGGATAGGTTGGCCTGTAGATGGCATATCCTTCAGATTGGGTAGAAAAGTTATCTTTCATTTGATTAAATGTTGAATGAGAGAAGGGTTGAATGGGCAGGATCGAAATAACTCAGCCCTTTCTTTATAAAATTATTATATTTTTGAATAAGAACCGAATTATTGGGCTTAATGTTTCATTTGAAATTCAATCAATCATTCATCTAATAATTCAAAACCCGCTCATTCAATAGCCCCATATGGAAGAAATATTAGCTAAGGACGAAATTAAAGATGTAGAATACCGGTTAAAATCAATATTTGGTGGTTCTGTAGGTAATTTGGTAGAGTGGTACGATTGGTATACCTATTCGGCTTTTGCCCTCTATTTTTCTCCTGCTTTTTTCCCCAACAGCAATCCAACTGCACAATTGTTAGATACTGCCGGTATTTTTGCCGTTGGTTTTTTAATGCGGCCCATTGGCGGCTGGTTATTTGGAAGCATTGCCGATAAGCTGGGGCGTAAACGTTCGATGACACTTTCGGTATTGATTATGGCCATTGGCTCATTGATTATCGGTTTAACTCCGGGCTACAAGCAAATTGGTATTGCAGCACCTTTACTGTTGATTTTTGCAAGGCTAATTCAAGGCTTAAGCACAGGTGGCGAATATGGTACTTCTGCCACATACCTGAGCGAAATGGCTACCAAAAAGCACCGTGGCTTTTATTCGAGTTTTCAATATGTAACTTTAATCGGCGGGCAGTTACTGGCGCTAGGCATTCAGCTAATTTTACAGAACTGGCTCTTAACACCTGCCGAGTTGCACGATTGGGGCTGGCGGATTCCGTTTTTTATTGGGGCCATTCTTTCTTTCATCGCTTTGTATTTAAGAAGGCATATCGATGAAACCACAGCTTTTAAAAGTAAACAATCGGCCGATAAAAAAGGTGGGATTGCAGTATTGTTAAAATACCCCAAAGAAGTTTTTACTGTAGTGGGGCTTACCCTTGGCGGAACTATCGCTTTTTATACTTTCAGTACCTACATGCAGAAGTTCCTCGTTAATACGGTACACCTCAGTAAAGAAACTTCAACTACGCTGTCATTTATTTCTCTACTGGTATTTGCCATTATGCAGCCATTATTTGGCCTGTTGTCTGATAAGATCGGGCGGAAGCCCCTGCTCATTGGTTTTGGTGTGCTGGGCACCTTATGTACTTACCCCATTTTAACCAGTTTAACGCACGCAACCAATACCACCATCATATTCTTGCTGATGATTGCCGCCCTGATTATAGTTAGCGGTTATACCAGTATCAATGCAGTGGTGAAAGCCGAGCTTTTTCCTGCTGAGATCAGGGCTTTGGGAGTAGGTTTGCCTTATGCTTTAACGGTAGCTATTTTTGGCGGAACGGCCGAGTATTTTGCCTTGTGGTTTAAAAAGATCGGTCACGAAAGTTATTTCTACTGGTACGTTACCGGGTGTATTCTAATTTCACTCGTTTTGTATACAACCATGAAAGATACCAAGCATCACTCAAAAATAGAAGGTTGATTTTGGGTGTTTGAATCGCCGTGCTCGCTCATCCACTTTATAAACGCGGACGATGAAAACGATGAAAAATATTTCCGCGCTAATCCGTGCCTCCCTGGCAGCAAGATGCCGCTACAAGTAATTACTCACCTCAATCAAATTCATATCGGGATCGCGGAGATAGATCGAAATAATTTTACCATTGGCGCCTGTTCTTTCAACCGGACCCTCCTCAATTTCGATACATTTCTGCTTAAGTTCTCCCACTACTTCGCCCAGCGGAAAATCGGTAATGAAACATAAATCGGCTGTGCCGGGTGTAGGTTTAAAGGCTTTAGGTTCAATTTCGCTTCCGTGTTGGTGAAGATTGATTTTCTGGTTGCCAAATTTTAGTGCCTTTCTGTTTTCTCCAAATTCAATAACTTCCATCCCTAAGGCCAGGCTATAAAAGCGGCAGGTACTTTCCAGATTAGAAACGGTTAGCACCAGGTGATCTAAATTTTTAATATCCATAACTGTCTGTTAGAACTAAAGCCTGCATCTTTTTGTTTTACTCTCGTATTAAAAGATTTATGCTTTCGATATTTGGTTAGTAAAGATTATCGACCAACAAAGTAATCAATTTTTATATATTTACCATTATGCAAAACCTGCCTCCTTTAGCCGAACGTATGCGCCCTCAAAACCTTAATGAATATGTTGGTCAACAACATTTGGTAGGAGCGGGAGCAGTATTGCGCAAGGCGATTGAGAGTGGCCAACTGCCATCCATGATTTTCTGGGGGCCACCGGGCGTAGGTAAAACCACTTTGGCCTATATCATTTCTCAGGCCTTAGACCGCCCGTTTTTTAATTTAAGTGCCATTAACAGTGGGGTGAAAGATATCCGCGAGGTGATAGACCGCGCAGCACAGTTGAAAGACAGCTTTTTAGGGCTTCCAATCCTTTTTATTGATGAGATTCATCGCTTTAGTAAATCGCAGCAGGATAGCTTGCTTGGGGCTGTAGAGCGCGGACTGGTTACTTTAATTGGTGCTACAACCGAGAACCCATCGTTCGAGGTAATTTCCGCTTTGCTTTCGCGCTGCCAGGTTTACATTTTAAAATCACTTACTGAAAATGAGTTAGCTGGTTTGTTACAAACGGCAATTAAAAACGATAGCGTTTTATCAGCGAAAAAAATTACCATCAAAGAGCACGAGGCGCTGATTCGTTTATCGGGTGGCGATGCCCGCAAGCTGTTAAATGTACTCGAAATTGCCATTAACGGTATTGGTGGGGATAAAATGGTGCTCACCAACGAAAATGTTTTGGCCCATGCCCAGCAAAATCTGGCCTTGTATGACAAGGCTGGCGAGCAGCATTACGATATTATTTCGGCCTTTATCAAATCGATTCGTGGCAGCGATCCTAATGCTGCGGTTTACTGGCTGGCCCGCATGATAGAAGGCGGCGAAGATCCTTTGTTTATTGCCCGCAGGTTATTGATTTTATCTTCAGAAGATATTGGTAATGCGAACCCGAATGCTTTGTTGCTTGCCAATAATTGTTTTACAGCTGTCAATGTAATCGGCTATCCCGAAGCCAGGATCATTTTATCGCAATGCGTAACTTATCTGGCCAGTTCGCCAAAAAGCAACGCATCTTACGAAGCCATAAACAAGGCCCAGGCTTTGGTTAAACAAACCGGAAACCTGCCCGTACCTTTACATATCCGCAATGCTCCAACCAAACTGATGAAAAACATTGGTTATGGTAAAGATTATCAATATTCGCATGGCTATGAAGGTAATTTCTCGCCACAGGAGTATTTTCCGGACGAATTAAGTGAAACAAAACTCTACGATCCGGGGAAAAATGCGGCTGAAGAAAAACTGAGAGAAAAGCTTAGGCAGAACTGGAAAGACAAATACAATTACTAGTGTAACATTTCTTCCATAAGTGATACTAATAATTAAACTATTAACTAAACTATTATATGCTGAGTACTTTTTTAAGTCACCAAAGAAAATCTTTTTGGCGTTCGCGAAATAAAGGCGGGAGTATTGCAACACAAATCATTATTGGTTTCTTTATGCTTTATTTTCTCGTTATTGCCGCACTGGTTGGTTTCGGTATGACGTTGTTTCTTCCCAAAATTTTTCCTAATCAGGGCATCATGAAAAGTTTTAACGGAATAATTTTATATTACTTCGCGTTCGATTTCCTCATGCGTTTGCAGCTGCAGGAAATCCCAACCCTGAGTATCATTCCATACCTGCATCTTAAAATATCAAAGCGTAAAATCATTAATTTTTTGAATGCAAAAGCACTTTTTTCTGCATTTAATATCTGGCCGTTGTTTTTGTTTTTCCCATTTATATTTATTGAAATAGGTGGGGTAGAAGGGCCATTGGTGGCATTAATGTATGTTATTGCAATCCTTTCCATCATGGTATTTAACAACTATTTTGTGTTATACCTTAAACGTAAATCAATTACCAACTTCTTATTTACGCTAATTGGTTTGGGTATAGTGGGCACATTTGCTGCCCTTGAGTATTACAAGGTCATTTCGATCATGGCCGCATCCAATTTTGTTTTTAGCCAAATGACAGCAAGACCTTACCTCGGATTGGTTTTTCCGGCAGTAGCCGCTGTTATTTTTATCGTCAACTCCAACTATCTGCGTCGAAACCTGTATGTAGAGGAGATGGGCGCTAAACAGGAGAAAAAGGTAAGTACTGATTATCCCTTTTTAAACCGTTTTGGCAAGGCTGGCGAATTGGCCGCACTCGAACTAAAATTAATATTAAGGCACAAACGCCCGCGTTACTCGATAATTATGGGCGCATTTTTCCTTTTATATGGCTATCTCTTCTATAAGGCGCCATATATTGCAAGTGATTCTTTTGCCAAAATGATTTTCGCGGCCATTTTTATGACCGGTTTTTCTATCCTGAGCTATGGCCAGTTTATGTTTGCCTGGCAAAGTTCACATTTTGATGGCCTGTTAATCAACAAAATTGATTTCAAAGATTACATCAAAGGCAAGTTCCTGCTTTTTACCATAATATGCACGGTTGTAACCATCCTGGCCAGCTTTTATGCATTTTTAAGTCCGAAGCTTTTGTTGTTGCACCTGGCTGCTTACTTATACAACATTGGCTTTTGCACGGTGCTGGTTTTGTATCTGGCTACATTTAATTACAAACGGATAGATATTACCCGTAGTGCGAGCTTTAACTTTCAGGGGATGGGGGCCACACAGTGGATTTTAATGATTCCATTCGTTTTACTCCCTTACCTCATTTATTTACCTTTTGGTTATTTTAACAGACCTTATTTAGGTTTAATGACCATTGGTTTCTTTGGTTTAGTAATGCTGGCCATGAGGAGTTACTGGATAAACTACATTGCAAAGAAATTAGAATTAAAACGTTATAAAATAGCCGAGGGCTTTAGAGAATAATTATGATTTTAGAAGTTAAGAATTTACAAAAAGTTTATGGCGATAAAACCGTTGTAAACATCGATGATTTACAAATCGTAGCGGGCGAAACTGTTGGTTTGGTTGGCAATAATGGCGCAGGTAAAACTACTTTCTTCAGGATGCTCTTAGATCTGATTCGCCCTACGCAGGGAGAGGTGTTATCAAAAGGCGAAAACGTAATGCAAAATGGAGACTGGAAAAATTACACGGCTTCCTTTTTGGATGAAGGCTTTCTGATCGATTATTTAACCCCTGAGGAGTATTTTATATTTATAGGAAGTTTGCACGACATGAGTGTGGCTGATGTTTCAACCTACCTGACGCAGTACAGCGAGTTTTTTAATGGCGAGATTTTAAACAGTGGCAAATACATCCGCGATTTTAGTAAAGGGAACCAGGTTAAAGTTGGTATTGCTGCAGCATTAATGCAAAAGCCCGAGATTTTAATTTTAGACGAACCTTTTGCCAATCTCGATCCTACAACGCAGATTCGCTTGAAGAATTTATTAAAAGCACAGGCTGGCAACATGACAACTTTTATTTCGAGTCACGATTTAAACCATGTTACCGATGTATGCCACAGAATCATTTTAGTAGAAAAAGGGAAAATAATTAAGGATTTTAAAACCGACGAAAATACATTACAGGAGTTGGAGAGTTATTTCTCTGCCTAGTTTTTGTACTAAGAATGATACAATATGAAAGCGTCCACAGTAAACTGGACGCTTTTTTTGTCTAAAAAATAGTCTTTTCGATGCGATAGGTTAAAAATAAGCCGAAAATGAAGTCTGTATAATTTTTGGCATTGTGTTTGAACACAAGCTGTAGAAATTATAAATCTAGATTATTATGAGTATTTCAAAAGTAAGAATAGCGACATTAAGTATAGGGTTAGCAGTTGGTTCGATGGCATTCCAAAGCTGTGATAGTTTAACTAAAACACAAAAAGGAGCCGGAATTGGTGCTGCAGCTGGTGGTGTTATTGGAGCCTTAATTGGTAAGAAGGCCGGTAATACAGCAGTTGGTGCTTTAATTGGTGGTGCTATTGGCGGTACAGCCGGAGCATTTATCGGTCGTAGAATGGATAGACAGGCAGCCGAAATCCAAAAAGCAATTCCTAACGCTGAAGTTATTCGTGAGGGCGAAGGTATTATTGTAAAATTCGACAGTGGTATCTTATTCGACTTTGATAAGACTGCATTAAAAGATGCTGCTAAAACCAATATCCAGAGTTTGGCTTCATCATTAAATCAATATCCAGATACGGATATCAAGATTATTGGTCATACCGATAGCAAAGGTACAGAGCAATATAACCAGGGCTTATCTGAGAGAAGAGCAGCTGCGGTTAAAGCTTATGCCGTTTCGCAAGGTGTACCTTCAAGCCGCTTAGTTACCATTGGTAAAGGTTTTTCAGAGCCAATTGCTGATAACGAAACTGATGCTGGGCGTGCTGCAAACCGTCGTGTAGAAATTGTAATCGTTGCTAACGATGCGCTAAAAGCTTCTGCACAAAAACAAGGATAATATCGCAATTTCCCACTACCTGTGAGGTCATTATAAATCCAGCCCCGGTGTACATCCACTGGGGTTTTTTTATGCTTTGTGGTATGCCTGTATTTATCGCTTCTTATCCTGGTCCTGTCGAAGGGCCTTAGCTAATCTTCTGTTTGCGAATCAATTAGTAATAGCATACCCTATTCCGGGTTTAGCGCCTCACGAAACATAAAGCAGACAGTAAAAATATCTTTTTTGGAAAGCAGATTTCTGTGCGTATCGGTTCCGACAGCCCTGCTATCCACTTCAAGCCTCCACTTTGTTACGGGCTTTCCGGTTCTATCAGGTTTATTTAACTGTGGTTGGCATAGGTTAACCTGTAAAGCTCGGCTAGCATTAAAAGAGGTAAACGGCCTGGTTTTCCAAAACATTTAAAATAAGTCTTCGAAAAGATTTATATCGGATGAGAATACCCAACACCACGAATGGCATGTTAATATTTAAGAATAAATATCTTCAAAATAGCTCACCACAAGCGATTTCATTAGCATTTCCTGCTCGAGCATGGTGTAAGGCGGAATGGCCTTAACCAGTTTCCAGTGTGGCCATCCATCCTGGTCTAAGCCCTCCAGTTCGTAAAAGCCCATTTCACTCAATAAGCGGCAGGTAGCAATGTGCATCAATTCCTCTTTCTGGCGCTTGCTGTATTTTTTCGGTCCTTTGCCTAGTTCCTGTACGCCAATTAAAAAAAGCATCACTTTTAAATCAGGAAAATCCGAATCAAATTCTTTTGAAATCTTCTCCTGTAAAACTTTCCACTTGGCATTAATCTCCGAAGGTTTCATGTACTGTTTTGTTAATTATTAATTTTTCAGATTTGATTCCAAATTTGTGCAAAGATAGTGTAAAAAGGTGTAAGCGGCAGGTAAAAAGGTTGACGGTTTTAGTATCAATGCTTCTATCTTAATTGTATTTTTGGTTACATTTATAACTTATGGATACAAACAAAACAATCGGTGCAGGAGTATTGGCTTATGGTATGTCGGGCAAAGTTTTTCATGCCCCATTTTTAGATGCACACCCGGGCTTTAATTTAAAAGCTATAGTAGAACGCAGCAAAAAAACAGCTGTTAACGATTACCCTAACATCATAAGTTACAATAGTGTTGATGAACTTTTAGCCGATGATGAAATAGAACTGGTTGTAATCAATACCCCAAATAACCTGCATTACGAGCATGCAAAAGCAGCTTTGAATAGCCATAAACATATTCTGGTAGAAAAGCCCTTTACTGCAACAACAGCCCAGGCAAAAGAACTTTTTGAACTTGCAGATAGTGTCGGTAAACAAATCTTCTTTTACCAGAACCGCCGCTGGGACAGCGATTTTACTTCGGTACGAAAGGTTATTGAAAGCGGTAAGCTGGGTAAGCTGGTCGAAGTACACATGCGTTACGATCGCTACCGCAATGTAATTGGGCCGAAAGCATTTAAAGAAAACCCTGTTGAAGCCAGTGGCTTATTATATGATTTGGGACCTCACCTTTTAGATCAGGTAATTGGTTTATTCGGTAAACCTCTAAGCTACCATAAAATTTTAGGTAAAAACAGGGCTGGTACCTTAGTTGATGATTATTTTTCGATCCAGTTAAGCTACCCGGATAGTCTGAATGTTTTTGTTACTTCTAGTATGTTGGTGGTAAACCCACAGGCTGGATTTGTTTTGCATGGCATGAACGGCAGCTTTATAAAACATAGAACCGATATTCAGGAAGAACAGCTTCTGGCAGGCATGAAATTAAGTGATCCGGCTTATGGTATTGAATCTGAAAGTAAAGATGGCGTATTAACCACCATTGCTGCGGATGGAAACAAAACCGAAGAAACCATTTCGTCAGAAAGAGGAAGTTATCTGCCACTTTTCGAAGCTGTTTATCAGGGTATAGCCAACAATAAGCTTTATCCGGTAACGCGCGAAGATGTTTTAGCTCAAATGGAAATTATAGAAAGCCCTGCAACTGCGTAATCCCGATGATGAATTCTCTTCCGTTTGTTTACCTGATCCCAATTTTTCTGATCGCCCTCTATTTCATATTGAAGAAAAAGAAAGTGGCGATAGAGCCCTTAACCGATGTCGACAAAAAAATACTTGACGAATATGTAGACTATTACCATAATCTCGACTCGACGGATAAACTGAGGTTCGAAGAAAAGGTTGCTACTTTTTTCAGTACGGTTAAAATTGAGCCTGTTGGCCTGGAAATGACCACGCTCGATGAGTTGTTGATCGCCTCTAGTGCAGTGATCCCGATTTTTGGTTTCGACGACTGGCAATACAAGAATTTAACCAGCGTTTTATTATATCCCGATACCTTTAACAAGGATTTTCAGTTTGAAGGGGGAGAACGAAATATTATGGGCATGGTAGGTACAGGCTATATGAACGGGCAGATGATTTTATCGAGATCTGCACTACGCCATGGGTTTTCTAAAAGTGCAGGAAAAGAAAATACCGCTATCCACGAATTTGTTCACCTTTTAGATAAATCGGATGGTGCAACCGATGGTGTGCCAGAGAATTTAATAGCACACGAATACACCTTGCCGTGGATTAAAATGATGCACGAGGAAATTGAAAAGATTGAAGATAATAAATCGGATATTAATCCTTATGCTACCACCAATGAGGCCGAATTTTTTGCGGTAGTTTCAGAATATTTTTTCGAAAAACCCGAGCAGCTAAAAGATAAACACCCCGAATTGTACTGTCAGTTAAGCCGTATTTTTGCCCAGCAACCAGCCGGATAGTTTTAACAATAAGAAAGAATGAAAATATTCATCACACTTCTCTGCAGTTTGGCATCACTTGGTGTATGGGCGCAAAAAACATACTCGCTTAAGCAAAATTATCCTACCGGTAACAAGTATAACTTTTCGTTTATTTCAGATCAGATTATTAACCAGAAAATCAGCGGCAGGAGTATCAATTTAACGCAAGCCATAGGTACCGATTACACTTTTGATATTACCGAAGGGCATAATGGCGATAAAGATATAAAAGTAACCTACAACAGGTTATTTATGAAATCGACTGCAATGGGAAATACCATGAACCTGGATTCGGACGAAGCAGATAGCACAAAGAAAGGACCGTTTGCAGGTTTAAAAGGGGCATCTTTTTACATGACAGTGGCCTCAAACGGAGCAATTAAAACTGTTGCAGGTATTGACAGGATGCTGGATAATGTGGCTGGGAAAATGACCACTGATACCGCTAAGTTGAAGGCCATCAAAAACGCATTGGGTAAGCAATTTAGTGCCGAGGTGGTTAAACAAACCATGGAATCTTCCTTTAAAATTTATCCCGAAAAACCGATTAAGATTGGAGATAGCTGGACGGTTGATACCAAACTGCAAATGAGCATGCCGATTGAAACCATTACCCAATATATTTTAAAAGAGGTGAATGATGGCGTTGCGATATTGATTGTAAAAGGCACTTTAATTTCGAAGGGAAGTTTTGAGGTGATGGGCAACAAGATGGAAACCGATTTAAAAGGCACTAATTCTGGAGAAACAGCCGTCGATTTAAAAACTGGAATTGTATTAAACAGTCATCTGCGCATTGAGCTCTATGGCAAAATGAAATCGATGGGGCAGGATATCGATTTTGAAATGCAGGGCATTAATAAAATTGTAGGGAAAGAGATTAATTAGTTGAATTTTAACCCTTATAGGTTTAAACAACCTATAAGGGCTGGTAAAAGATTATAAACTACCCGTTAAAGCCACCATAAATTCTGTCGGAATTTCGATGTGCGGAATATGGCCACAGGCATCGAATTCAATAATTTTGGCGCCAATAATTTTAGCTGCGGTTTGTTTACCTAACAATCTGTACTGGCCATGTATCGACTGCTGATCGGGCGAAAGCAAACCCTTACCTACAATGGTTTTATCTTCTTTACCAATAAACAGCACTGTTGGTACTTTAAGGTTCTGAAATTCGTAAACCACCGGTTGCTCATAAATCATGGTAAATGTCATGGCTGCCACTTTAGCCCAGCGTGCATAATCGGCACTTAGTGTAACCCCTCCGGCAACGCCCACCAGATATTCGTATTCTGGTTTCCAGTAAGTAAAATAAGAGCCCTGATAATATTTACGTACACTTTCTGCCGTAGTTTTAAGTTCTGTTTGGTATTGTTGTTCAGTCGTTACATAAGGTACAAAGGTTTTATAATCTTCGAGACCAATCGGGTTTTCGAGTAAAAGTTTTTCCGTTTTTTCGGGAAACATTAATGCAAAGCGTGTGGCCAGCATGCCGCCCATACTATGCCCCAAAACTACCGTTTTCTGAACGCCAAGGGTATCCAGCAACCTACTGTTCCACGTGGCCATCTGGTGAAAACTATAATGGATAAAAGGCTTTGATGATTTACCAAAACCAATCTGATCAGGTACTATAACGCGGTAACCAATTTGGGTTAAGGCTTTAATTACCTCGGTCCAATAATAACCACCAAAGTTTTTACCGTGAAAAAGAATGGCCGTTTTGCCGTTGGCAGCCTGCGTAGGCTGAATATCCATATAGGCCATTTTAATATCCTGGCCTTCGGTGTTTATCGGGAAATATTTTACGGGGTAGGGGTATTTTACGCTTTCTAAAGTGATAGATAGCGTATCAATCTTTTGTGCTTTAACCTGGCTAAAAACGAATAGTGAGAGGGCAAATAAAAAGAAAAACTTCTTCATGGATTGGGTATTGATATAAAAACTAAACTAATTGACCCAAGTTATACTTTTGCCAATTAGTTAGCTTAAAAATCATGCCCTTTTTACATTGTCACGAATTAGATGTAAGTGCTATGACGATTCAAATTAATCTTTGAGCATCTGTTTTAAATATTTTACAGGCATTGCAATGGTTGTTTCATCTGATAAACTCCCAGAAATTTTATCGATTTTAACTTTGTCTATCTTAATCTCTGATTTTTCAAAAGTATTAATCGTTAAGTTTTCTATATTTTTATTTTCCTTCTCCTCGCTCTCAATATTTACGGATGAGTTTTTACAGATAATATTTAAATTCTTGTAATTGTTGTTTCCTGAATTAAATGTCGCACTATCCAAATTGATGTTTAAATTTTTAATTTCAGTTTGGTTAATTACCCTGTTAATCTTCCCATTTGAACTAAATGTTATAGGTGAACCAAATGTTAGCAGCCCTGAATTTTTAATATTAATACTTAAACTATCTGTTTTTGCAGTTAAAGTCAGGTTCGCAGAGTTATTCAGGTTAAGTTTATCAACGTTAGGGCTATATATCAAGATGACTACTTCATATCGATGACTAACTGATTTGCTCTCCTTGCTATCAAAATTGATCTGCAATATACCTTCGCTATTTACGCTTACATTGATGTTCTCTTTCATGTCGGCAGGTATCTTTACGCCAGTTACTGTACTTTTAATAAAGTGAAGTTCAAGGCCATTTCTTTGTGCATCTGGAATATTAACAGCGTTGAATGAACTTTTGATTGGAATCGAAATTTTATCCTGACTCACCTTGTCAAAAGGTTCCGCATTTATAACCTGTTCTTCTACAAAGTCATTACCTGTTGAGGGGCGGTAATTCATTTTAACATTTACGGCCACAACAATTATTGGGATAATAATTAGCAGAGCTGCAAGGGTGATCAGTAATTTATTACTTGTTTTCATTGTTTTAGGCGTTAAAGTTTTCTTTTACAAACGTTTTGTATTGGTTTTCCAGTTCATCAAAATCAATGTTGAGCAGGTAAATATTCCTGAAAACGCTTGGTAGCTCATCTGTTATAAACTGTTGTTTGCGATAGCTTTTTACATGCTCAGCAGCAGCTTCGTCTACAAAAAAACCTATACCTCTTTTATTGTTGATGATGTTTTTATTTTGCAGCAACTCGTAAGTGCGCATTACTGTATTGGGGTTTACTTCCATTTCTACAGCCAGTTCCCGCACCGAAGGAACTTTCTCGTCGGCTTTCCATTTTCCTAACAAAATATGTTCACAAACATACTCCGCTATTTGAAGGTATATTGCCTTGTTATCTCTAAATTCCATATCTATACCTTTTTTAAATTAAACTTCTTTTTCTTTAAGGCGAACATAAGCGATCAGCCAAATGATCAGGCTAAGTGTAACAGATGACCAGAAAAATATAGTGAACACAAAATCCTTTTCCATGAGATTAGAATTATATATGCGGCTTTTACCCGCAGTTATCCAACTTCCAAACTTGATGGTCAAGAAAATGATGAAAGAAAATAAAGCGGTTACCGACACAGCAGTTTTAATGTAATGAAAGCGGTTAAAGTAGATAGAGCCAAGCAGAAAAATACTCGAGAAGAAAAAAGGAAGTGCAAATAAAAATTTGAATTCGCTTTCCGAAGTTAAATCGTCAAACAACGTACTAAAAGAAACCGCAGTTAGTTTACCCGTATTGTAATTAGTGGCTTTATTGTTCTGCCATAGCTCATTAATGTAGTTTAAAAACAGTGAATCAATTACATAGAAAATGAGCAGGTAACTTATTAAACTTAGAATTGCTGTAAAAAGGAATGCAACAATAAACTTCTCGCTAGCAGAGGCTGGGGTCATTAACTCCATAATTGCCTTTGGCTTTTGACCGAATGCACTAAAATAGGCGCTAGCCTCTATGGTTAAAAACAGAAAACCGATAGCAATAAAAGTAGGTAGGCGAAAACCCAGTTGAACATGGCCATGATCATCCCATCTATAAAGAGATCGGTTGAAATCCGGAATGTTAAAAAAATAAAACCCAATTATAATGCCGGCTAATACCACCAGACTCATCAAATAAATTTTTCCAAATTCAAGCCATTGCCTTTTAAGCAATAAGCCAAATCGATTCATATTAAAAGTGTTGTTCATGGTTTAGCTGAATAAAGGTTTAAATTTGGTTTTCTCGGCAAGGATGGCGTTAAATAGCAATTCCATATCCAGTTTGCTTTCTTCGTGATGATAGTTTGGCATTACAGCATTGTAACCCGATAAGGAAGGCTCTGCGTAAAAAATGCTCTCATCTAGTTCTTTTACTTTTTTAAAAGTGAGCTTTGTTGTAATTTCTTCTACCGATGCTTTTAGGGCAACATCGTTTTCATCAAGCATAATTATTGTATCGATTAAGTTATCCAGATCCCGTACCTGGTGAGTAGAAATGATGATGCAGCGTTCATCGGTTAATGCAGAAGCCATAATTTTTCTAAACTGTGCCTTGGATGGAATATCCAACCCGTTGGTTGGCTCATCCATAATTACCAGTTTGGCTTGCGTAGCCAGGCCGAAAGCAATGATGAATTTTTTCTTTTGACCATAACTCATGTCGATCAGTTTATTGCTTACTGGAATATCGAACTCCTTTAAAAGGGTGGCCAAATACTGGTGGTCGAAGTTGGGGTAAAAAGGTGCATTGGCTTTGAGGTAAGAATCGATTTTTACCGGGGGTAAATAAAATTCTTCGGGTATAAAACAAATTTGCGACAACAATGCAGGCTGTCTTTTGGCGGGATTAAATCCCATTACTTCCAGTTTGCCTCCTTGTGCGTAAACCAAACCAGCCAGGTTTTTGAGTAGCGTTGATTTACCTGCACCGTTTTTTCCAAGCAAACCATAAATATGACCATTGCTTAAGCGCATGCTCATATTTTTAAATAATGGCTTATGCTTGCTGTAGCCAAAATTCAGATTGTTAATTTCGATCATACCTACTGTATTAGTTAAATAATACACTAAAGTATGATTGATTCTTTAATTCACCAAATTTTTGTAGAAAAAAGTTTAGCGTTCAGCGAAAGGCGATTTTTTTATGAGTCGAAATTAAACGTCCTAAGCTCTTCGCTCTCCGCCATAGGAAGGTAAAATCTCCTTTTAATAAGTGATGTACTAAAACATCCTTAAGCTGTAGGTTGTATGTTTGTGGTATATGCAAAGAGCAGTACGTTACCGACTTATTTTCCTTTGCGGAAAACTTTGTGTTCTTTGCGGTAAAATAACCCAAGATGATGTCAAAATTATTTTCTCCCTTTAAAATAAAGGATGTAACCTTAAAAAATAGAATTGTTATTTCTCCAATGTGCCAGTATTCTGCTGTTGATGGTTTTGCTAACGACTGGCATCTGGTACATCTGGGAAGTCGTGCGGTAGGTGGTGCCGGCTTAATTATCCAGGAAGCTTCTGCCGTAACGGCCGACGGCCGGATTACTTACGCCGACTTAGGCATCTGGAAAGATGAGCATATCGAAAAATTAAAACAGATCGTTTCCTTTATTCACGATAACGGAGCCATTGCTGGCATTCAATTAGCACATGCCGGCAGGAAAGCCAGTTGCGAACTACCCTGGAACGGTGGCGAGCAGATTGCCGAAGGCGAAAATAGCTGGCAACCCGTTGCGCCATCGCCCATTTCTTTTAAACCAGGTCAGGTGGTGCCACATGAGTTGAGCATTAAAGAAATCCAGGATATTGTTTTTGCCTTCAGGGCCGCCGCAAAACGCGCCTTAGCTGCAGGTTATAAAGTTGTAGAAATACATGCAGCACATGGATACCTGTTGCACGAATTTTTTAGTCCATTGAGTAATAAACGCAGCGATGTGTACGGCGGGAGTTTTGAAAATCGGATTCGTTTGGTGATTGATGTTGTAGAGGCTGTACAGTCGGTTTGGCCGGCAGAGCTACCTTTGTTTGTACGGATTTCAGCTACCGACTGGACCGAAGGCGGCTGGAATGAAAACGATTCGCTGCAACTGACAGCAGTTTTAAAAGACCGTGGAGTAGATCTGATCGATGTTTCTTCTGGCGGAAATGTACCTGATGCCTTTATTCCGGCCGGACCAAATTACCAGGTTCCCTTTGCCGATAAAATCCGGAATGAGATTGGTATTTATACCGGTGCTGTGGGTGTGATCGTAGATGCACATCAGGCTGAAGAAATTTTGCAGGAAGGAAAGGCAGATTTAATTTTTATTGCCCGCGAATCGTTACGCGATGCTTATTTCCCAACACATGCGGCACAGGTTCTTGGCGATGATATTGAATGGCCAAACCAGTATGTTAGGGCAAAAAGAGAAACGTTAAAGAAATAGTTTGGTACGCTTAAAATAAATGAGATTCGTCATTGCGAGATGGCTTTTTCAGCCGTCGAAGCTTGCCTGCAGCAGATACCCAATCTTACAACGATCGCTATTAGCGTATGCTTTAGGACTGCTTCGTGCAGCAATGACGAATTTTCTATTTAGATCAGTCAATGATAAAGATCAGATTTTTGGCAAAAACATTGGATTGCTGATAACAGACCTTTTTAAGAACCGCCATTTCGAGCGGAGTGCAACGTAGTCGAGAAATCTGCTTAAAGATCTTTCCCCGCCTGTACGGGCAGGCATTTCGTTGCGCTTCAGTCGAGATGACGAATCTCTAATCTATCATTAATAGCTTGTCGAAGGACCTATCGAAATGCTTTTGAAGGCGTTTCGACAGGCTCAACGTGACAAAATTTTATTATTTAACCACAGTAAAAGGGATATAAAGTCCGAAAGTGATATTTCTTCCAGTATTGTATACGCCTAAACTAGGATTTTCCTGATCAAAACGACCTGGTTTAAACCTGTTTAAAGCATCGTAATATTTCTGATTTAAAAGGTTGTTTGCCGAAACAGATAATTTAACGGGTTGTTTGCCCAGATTAAAGGTTGCGCCAATACCTGCGTTTAACAAAGTATAGCCACTGGTTGGCGTTTCGAAAACTTCATCAACACGCGTTTGCTTAAATGCCGAATTAATACCTACTGAAAGGTAGGCGTCATTTGTGCCTTTTAATTTAGGTTCGAAGCGTAGCTCGTTCCTTAATGTTCCTGCCGGGATAAACGAAAGTGGTTTATCTAAAGTGTTATTTTGGGCATGTACGTATCCAAATGTATTTTCGAAGTGGATAAATGGAACTGGATGTATAGTTAAACTTGCCTCAGTACCATAGAGGTTGGCATTTACCTGTCCGTAACGGTAAACCGCAAAATCGGTTCCATCAACATCTCTTATTTCGCCATTGTTTGCCGCATAAATGTAATTATGGATGTAATTGTTGTAGACACTTACACTTGCACTCACAATTTTTCCTTCATATTCTAAAGCAGCATCTACCTGATAGCTGCGCTCGGGGCTCAAATTCGAATTGCCGATTTCGTATCTGAAAGTTCCTTCATGAACACCATTCGAGCCTAATTCGGCTGGGTTTGGTGCACGGAATGCCGAACCAGCATTGGCTTTAAAGTTCAGCTCATCGTTAAACTGGTGGGTAAAACCTAAAGCACCACTTACATTCGAAAACTTATTTTTGAAAGGCGCAAAAAGTTCTTCGCCATCATCAAATAACTGTTTGCCATTGTTTTTTCTAAAATCATAACGTGCTCCGATGCTAAATGTGCTGTTTTCCCAATTTTTCTTAGCATAAGCAAAAACGCCTAATCCAAAAGTGTCGTAAGCAGGAATTAAAAACTCAGTTCCCTTGTTCTGGCTGTGTGCATCATCTATACTTAGACCGAAAACAGGTTGCCATCCGTTAGTTTCATGGATATAATATTTCAAATCTGCATTGTAAGTTTTAAGGTCGAAAAATAATGCAGGATCTGGTCCGTCCAGTTCGCGGCGTTGGTTTTGCTGATAGCCAAAATCGGCCTTTAAATTACCGTTACCTAAAACAAAATTGTTATTTAAGGCAATTTTGAAATGCCTGATATCCTGACGTGGGTAATCTAAAGTACGGCTTTTGTAATCGCTGTTGGTAAAAGCACTTCCGTCTTCTTTAACAAAATTTCCGTTGTCATCTAAAGCAGGCTCGTAAAAACCAATGTTGTTGCGGAAATTCGAAACGTTTAAGTGTGTATAACCCCAGCTTTTGTTTAAGCCTACCATTCCGCTTAAATCGGTTTCGTTAAAGCCCGAATTAGGGAAATATCCGGTAGGTGTTTTAAAGGAATATGCGTTTTTATATGTTCCACGCGCTCTCCAAACAAAACCGTTTTCGTTACCGTTTAACATTAGCGAGTTTGCAGTAAGGCCGTTATTGGTCGAGTAATTGGTAATAAACTCACCTTTAACCTGACCTTCGGGTGCGGTACTGGGCTCTAATAAATTAATTACACCGCCAAGTGCATCAGAACCATACATTAAAGATGCTGCGCCGCGTAAAATCTCTACACGGTCTGATTTGAACTGGTCGATTTCGATGCCATGTTCATCGCCCCATTGTTGTCCTTGCTGTTTAATTCCGTCATCTAAAGTTACAATGCGGTTATAACCTAAACCTCTGATCACAGGTTTAGAAATAGAAGGACCTGTGGTAATTTGCGATACGCCAGGGATTTTGGTGAGGGCATCTATTAAATTAGTCGATGGCTGCAAAAGCAGGTCTTTACCTACAACTGCCGATGAGGCACTGTTTCTTTTACTGGTACTACTGATCAAACTTCCGGTAATTATAATTTCTTTGGTTTCGATAGCGGTTGGCTGCAGCGAAAACTGGAGACCTGCACCCGTTGAAAGATTAACCATTTGTGTAGCCGTTTTGTAGCCCACGTAATGAACCTCAACCAAATAAGTGCCTTTCGTAGGGAGGTTTTTAAGTGTAAAAGCACCATCGTTGTTAGTTACGGCAGTAACCTTTAAATCGGGTATAAAAATAGTGGCACCCGGTAATGTTTGTTTGGTACTGGCATCAATAACCTGACCTGTTATATCTTTTAGTGCCGAAGCAAAGGCAGTATTGCCCAATAAGGTATATAGAATTACTAAGCCAATTAGCTGTAATTTTTTCATGATAATGTATCGTAAATAAGCATGATAGAAAACCTAAAGCCATAGCGCTAACCTGGCTAGTTTAGTCTTTCGTATAAATAATGTTAATATAGGCACGCAAATGGTGCATTGGAAGAAAAAATTAAGCTGTTGGTGGGCCACGTAAGCTTGAGCGCTTTACTTCGGTAAAGGCATTTTTTAAGGTAGGCTCAGTAGGGTTAAAAATCTTTGCACATAAAAAGATCCTGTAAATGTGGTGTGCAGACACATAGTTTTTCTCAAAACTTGCATTACAGATTAAGCAGGTATCTCCATGAGCCTGCAGGTGGCTAACATGTTTACAGTTAATTTCTTTTTCTATAACCGGAACAGGCCTATGGCTGTGGAGTACGCTCCAGGGTGTTAAAGCAATGGCGAAAACAACCAGCATAAATGCCGATAAATATTTTTTGATATTTTGCCTGTGCTTTTTCAACGCTTCAAAAGTAGCAAATACTATTCATTATTGTATAATGCATTGGTAACATTGCTTTTATAGTACATTCGACTGTATTTCTTGCGTAAAGTTTAAGGTATATGCTTTGGTTATAGCTTATTCCCAGTAGGTTTGGCGTCTGGAATCAGTAACTTTGACATTGATGATTAACAATACTTTGAAATTTCTTAAGAAAAACCTCCTAAACGCTGCGTTAGTGTTGTTGCTACTGGTTGTGATCTTTGTACCCGATGCCAAAGCTTTTTTAATTAAAGGTTTGATGGAGATTGGCTTTTACAAACCCGAAATAGAAACACCTATTGCCCCGGACATGAGCCTGAGCGGTATCCGATTTAAGGATGCGAAAGGTAATCTGGTTGACTTGGGCGATTTAAAAGGTAAAGTCATCTTCCTTAATTTTTGGGCAACCTGGTGTCCGCCCTGCCGTGCTGAAATGCCATCAGTTAATAAATTGTATAAACAGTTTAAAGACGATAAAAATGTGGTATTCATTTTTGCAGATGCCGATGGCGACCTTGGTAAATCTACCCGCTTTATGGCTGACCGCAAATACGAAATGCCGGTTTATAAGGTGGAAAGCAATGTTCCTGAAGAAATATTTTCGGGTGTGCTACCTACTACCATCATATTCGATAAACAAGGCCGTCTTTCTTTGCGCCACGAAGGTGCAGCAGATTATGCAGATAAAAAAATCGTAGATTTCCTGAATAAACTTAGCCGTTCAAATTAATCAGGCAATGCTTAATTATATTCTGATGGTAAAATGATATTTGCATTTTTGATATACGTAGTTAACTACATATATTTGAAGTAAAATTTTATACTATGCAAAATGAACTTAAAATAGAGCGGTTAAACAATCAAAATTGTGAACAAATTATTGGCTTAATTTTACCCATTCAGCAAATCGAATTTAATGTAGATATTGATTTGGCGGCACAACCCGATTTGTTAGATATTGAAACTAATTACGATGCTACTGGTGGTGCGTTTTGGGGAGCCTGGCTAGATGGTGAGCTTATTGGTACCATTGCCTTAATCGCAGTACCCGAACACCATTCGGGCGCCATTAGAAAAATGTTTGTGAAAAAAGAATTTAGAGGTAAAGCACTGGGACTGGCGCAGGTCTTGCTGGAAACCCTCATTGCCTATAGCCGGAAAAATGACCTGAAAGAATTATATTTAGGTACTAAAGATATTTTACAGGCTGCTTGTCGTTTTTACGAACGCAATGGATTTGCACAAGTTGACATGGAAAAGCTACCTTCGTATTTCCCACGGATGGCTGTTGATAATGTTTTCTACAGCCTGGATTTAAAACCTGCTTAAATGGAACAAAATGTAATTGATGCTTCAGGTTTATTGGCCATTTCTACGCGGTTACAGCGGTTGAGTGATCAAATCCGTAAAGACGGCTTGCTGATATATAAAGCCTTTGGCATCGATTTTCAGCCCAAATGGTTTCCGGTTTTGTACACATTATATAAAAAATCGAGCATGACTGTGGTACTGCTTTCAGAAGAAATTGGTTATGCCCATCCATCAACCATCAGTTTGTTAAAAGAGCTGGAGAAAGAAAAACTAATCTGCTCCAAAAAAGATAAAACAGATACCCGTAAGCGATTGGTAGAGCTTACAGAAAAAGGGCAAACGCTGCTATCTGCCATGGAACCGGTGTGGGAAGTCATTATTAAAGCAACAGCCGAAATTACCAATACCCAAAATAACCTGATGGCAGCCATAAATGAAGTTGAGGCGGGTTTAAAGAAAAAAAGCTTTTTACAAAGAGCTGAGGTTTATATGAAGAATGATTGAATGAATGGGGATTGAGTGTGTGAATTTTGAATGAGGTTAATCAATCATTTTGTTATTTTTGCCCTCATGATTTCATTTTTCGAAGCTTCGCTGAAGCAACTTTCCATCCATCATACAGGCAACAAACTGCTTGAAGAATATTACAAGCTTTCTGATGCACCTTTAAAAATTGATGATGAGGTATTGGGCAATCTGTTGATGCAGTATTTTTTAAAGCCTTTCGAAAAGGTAAATGAAGTTTATCACTTTTATCATCCCAATGATAATCTGGAATTGAACGAAGTATTCCACTTTGTGCATGAAATTTTCGAAAACAATGAACTTTTTCATGAAGATTCGCAGCAGCTGGCAAAACATTTATACGATGTAGCCAACCACCCCAAAATTAAATCGGGTGAGTTGTATGTGGCTTATTTTGAAAAGGTACAGATTGAAGGTGAACAGCTAGAGGTAGTGGGTATATTTAAATCGGAGAACAAAGATACTTACCTGAAAGTTTACCCCGAGCTGGATGGCTTTAATGTAAGTTATGAGCAGGAAGCCATTAGCATTAACAAACTGGATAAAGGCTGTTTGATTTTTAATGTGGAGCGGGAGCAAGGCTACAAAGTTGTAGTGTTGGATCAATCGAAAAGCAGCAACGATTCTGCAGTATATTGGAAAGATGAATTTCTGAAACTGAAGATCAGGAACGACAGTTATAACCAAACCAATAATGTTTTAGGCGTTTACAAGAACTTTGTTACCCAGAAACTGGATGATGACTACGAAATTAGCAAGGCAGATAAAATTGACCTGTTAAACCGCTCAATGAAATATTTCAAAGAAAAGGAAACTTTTGATATTGAAGAATTCGGTAATGAGGTAATTGGTAATGCCGAAGGAATTGAGTCGTTTAAAAATTATAAGAAAAATTACGAAGAAGAGTACGAAAGCCCAATTGCCGACCATTTTGAAATTGCTGAATCGGCGGTTAAAAAACAGGCTCGTGCCTACAAAAGTGTTTTAAAACTCGATAAAAACTTCCACATCTATATTCATGGAAATAAAGACATGATCGAAAAAGGGTACGATGATGATAAATCGATGAATTTTTACAAGGTGTATTTTAGGGAAGAGGAGTAGTTTTTGGTCAAGATTCTGTAGTCTTTAGTGGGGAGTATTCTAGCAATCGTCGGGTTCGAACTCAAGACTTTGAACTCACGACTAAATCCTTTGCTGTGCTTTTAAAGCCAGGTATTGGTTAATCACGTTTACCGTTAGTTTTTGTGGTGGGGTAAGAATGGCTAAAATACCGTGCGTATTCAACTCCTTAACCATGAGTTTTTTCTCGTAAATAAACTTTTCTGCAATGGTTTTGTGGTAAATCCCTTCAACGTCTTTAGCTGGTTCGCTGCTTAAGGCTTTTAGTTCGGTGTTTTCAAAAAACACGACTACCAATAAGTGATATTTTGAAATCCGCTTTAAATAGGGGAGTTGCCTTTGCAATGCCGATAAGCTTTCGAAATTGGTGAAAAATACCAATAACCCGCGTTGTTTTACTACCGAACGTACAGTGGCGTATAAGGCTTCCAGATTGTTTTCTAAATATCTGGTTTTTTCTTTGTAAAGCACGTTCATGATGGTGCCAAGCTGTGCTGATTTCCTGTCGGCAGGTACAACGGCACCAATATTTTCTGATACGGTAATTAATCCGGCCTTATCTTCTTTGAGCATGGCCACTTTAGCCAGGGCAACAGCAGCATTGATGGCATAATCGAGCAGGCTTAAGCCCTCAAAAGGCATTTTCATTACGCGCGATTTATCTATAATGCAATAAATATTCTGCGACCGCTCATCAGTGTAGGTATTCACCATCAGGCTGCTTTTCCGGGCTGTAGCTTTCCAGTTAATGGTGCGGATATCATCGCCCCCAACATAGTTTTTAATCTGATCGAATTCGCTGCTATGACCAACCTTTCTAATCTTTTTGATGCCAAAAGCTGTTAAATGATGCGAAACAGCCATGAGTTCGTACTGCCCCAGATTAATAAAAGAGGGGTGAACAGGTAAAATTTTGGCGCCATCAAAGTTATAGCGGCGATTGATTAAACGTAAGGGAGAACTGATATATGTTCTGATAAAACCAAAATTGTATTCGCCACGCTTGGTTGGCCGCAGATTATAGTGGATCGATTTAATCTCGGCCGGCTTAATATGCAATCTGAAATCTTTATCACGCAGTTGAAACTGAAAAGGAACTTCGTCAATTACCCTTGCGTTTATGCCAAAACCATAGCGGTTTCTGATTTCTATCTGAATTGGATTTTCGTCGCCATTGCTTAACCGCTTCGAAGTAAATCTTTTGGCATCGATACCCTCGCTTACACGGTAGAGGATAAAAACATCAATCAAAAAGAGTATCAACAGTACGCCGATGGCTATTTCGGGTATGTCGCCCAGCCAGGCAAAAAAGAATTTCAGTAAAAAAAGCACAACACAAAACCCAATCGCAGTAAAAAGGCGGTCGGTTAAGAATAAATTGATGTAATATTGCTGAAAGAGTTTTTTCAATGTTGTTTAATCGGTTAATTGTTGAAACTTGTTAACTGACTTCGGACTCCCGACTATCTCGGTACTTCAATTTTTTTAATAATCTGGTTTACAATATCGCTGGTGGTTAAGCCTTCCATTTCTTTTTCGGGCGATAACAATATGCGATGTGCCAATACCGGCCCTGCAACGGCAATAATATCATCAGGCGTTACAAAATCGCGGTCTTGAATCGCGGCAAAGGCTTTAGCACTATGTACGATTGCCAGCGATGCACGTGGCGAAGCACCCAGATAAAGCGAAGGATTGTTGCGTGTTTCGTGCACAATTTTGGCAATAAACTCTAGTAATTTAGGCTCAACAAACAAATTACGGATAATAGCCCTGGCCTGCTGGATCTGTGCTACAGAAAGTACAGGTTTCACTTCATTTAGTAAAGTTTTATTTACCAGGGTATGCTGTGCCGCTAATATGGCGGTTTCCTCTTCAAGCGAAGGGTATTTTACTTCTATTTTAAAGAGAAAACGGTCTAACTGTGCCTCTGGTAAGCGGTAGGTACCTTCCTGTTCAATTGGGTTTTGAGTAGCGAGCACCATAAAAGGCTCATCCATTAAATAGGTTTCGCCATCAATCGTTACCTGGCGTTCTTCCATCACCTCGAATAAAGCCGATTGGGTTTTGGCAGGGGCACGGTTAATTTCATCAACCAGAATAATGTTGCCAAAAATAGGGCCTTTCCTGAATTCGAAATCGCCGGTTTTGGTGTTGAAAATCGGTGTTCCCAAAACATCAGATGGCATTAAATCGGGTGTAAACTGCACCCTCGAAAATTGCGCAGCGATAGATTTGGCAAGTAATTTAGCACTAAGCGTTTTGGCCACGCCGGGTACACCTTCTATTAAAATATGTCCATCGGCAAGCAAACCGACAATTAAGAAATCAATAACCTGTTTTTGTCCGATAATGACATTTCCAAGTACGTTTCTGATCTGGTTTACCGCTTCATTTAATGCGCTTAAATCTGTACGTGGGTTAAACTGTTCTTGTTCCATTGCTATGTGTATATTTATAAAACTGTTCTATGCTTTCGTTTAAGCTGATCAACTCATGGTCGCTTAATTCGTTCATTTGGGGTATCTGGATAAAATAGCGGGTTAATGTTTTAGCCAAAGCCTCATTAATGCCGGTCTTATCGATTAATAACTGCGTAAATTCCTGATTAATTTCAGTTGTTTTAAGGAAATACCTGCTGCGGAGGTACTCCATAAAATAATTGATTTTTTTCAGCGCTATATCGTGGTTGTTGCGTTCCTGATAATATAAACTGCCAACTACATACGTAAATGCCAGCGAAGAATTTGTGTTTGGATCGGCTAAGGGAATAATCCTTTGCCTGCGTTTAATTTCAAACAGCACAAAAACGAGCAGGCTGAAGATAGCCAGGTAGTAGGCAAATTTTAGTTCTGGATGCTTAAAAAACACCCCTAATATATCAGTTGTTGTGTTTTTTTGTCCGGTAAAATACTCGTCGAAAATGATGGATTTATTACCCTGTAAATAGCTTAATGTTTTGGCCGCATATTCTGCTCCATATTTATCAAGCAAATTGAAATTGGTGTAAAAACCAGGCTCGGCAATTAGATATAGAAAGCCCTTACCATAAGGGTAGCGAATAAAATTTGGCTGGCCATTGCCGTTTATTCCCAAAACGGTTACTTTGGTAGAATCGGTTCGGCTAAAAAACTGCGCGCCAATACCTCTTTCGAAACCATAGCTTGCATCTGTTTTAAAATTGGGGTGTGTAAAGTTTAGCGTATTGCCTGCGGCATTTAAAGAAGTGCCTGTTTTTAACTTCAGCTCTTTTTCCATTTTACCAAAATCATAACTGGCAATAAAAACATCATTGCCGGCCTGCATGTATTTGATGAGTTCTGCTAAATCATACTTGCTGATATCTGCCTGCTGGGCTACAATTAAATAAGCTGTTTTGTTAAAGTGCTTCGATTTCAGTGTGTTGTAAACGGCCAGCTGCGAAGTTTTAACACTGGCATTAGGCAGAATGTCTTTTATCTGGTTGTATAAAATGTAGGTACCATAGGGTATTTTATCCTTTGCTGCATAGGTGGGCGCCCAATTGGTTGGGGTAGGTTTGTTGTATTGTGCAACCAGATAAGCCACAATTAAAAAGCAACCGATAATTATATATGCTTTATATCCTTTCATCTAATCTGGCTGTTAAAGTGATTAAATGATTGGTTAATTGGTTCGAACCGTGTGGCATCAATAGGGAAATCGCCATACCAGATATAGTCGAACTGAAGTGTAAGTTTGCCAAAATCGTTTTTAAGGGCAGGTTCACGAAGCTCCGTTAAATAATGATAATTGGTTTTTTCGGGCTGCCACTGGATCAATTCCGCATCGCTTAACTTTTTTAAAGCCCTTAAATACAAAAGTCTTACCGCCAGGCGGAATTTTCCTTCGGTAATTAAACGCTGTAATTCCTGCTCATAGTCAATTTCATGGATGTTCTCGGTCAATACATCATAAGGCAGGATGGTTTCTTTGGATTTCCGGCTAAATATGTTTTCCGAACCAATTAACTTAAGTACAATGAATATAACCACGCCAACACCCACGCCGATAAAGATATACCGCGAAATGGGATTACCAGCTGCTCCTTGAAACAAATCGCCTACCATTTGCCAAAACCAGAGCCAAAAGCGGTCCCACCAGGATAGTTGTTGCTGGCCAATTTCATCGTATTGAAATTCTTTTTGTGCTTTATAATTGCTGATCGCTTCTTTATCAAATTTTGCAGGTGTAACCTGGCTATTGGTATCAATGCGCACAACACCAACCACAGACTTAGTTTTGCCAGCCTGTGCTTTGCCAATTACAGGGGCAAAAAACAAGAGAAATATGAGAATGTTTCTGATTAAAACGCGTTGCATCTGCTAGTATTCTTCTGGCCTGGTGTCAACTAGTTTTTCGTTATTGCCGAAATTCGAAATGCGCTCCTTTAAACCGGGACTTTCTTTCTGCTCAACCAAACTATAGTAAACAAGTGAAATGGTAATAACCGGAATAATGGTAAATACCTGGCAAAGCGATTGGAGTACTGTAGTTATCATGGTTAAGGTTACATTCATGTGTGGGCTTTTACTGGTAAACATGGTTACCATGTTAAGGAGGCTGGTGGGCAATACAATCATGCTCATACAGGCGGAAACAATGATCCATACTACAACTAGCGTACCGAAAGTTACCCAGAAATTATCTTTAATTATTTTGAAGCTCCTGCTAAAAGCGTAGCCAAGCGATCCGTTTTCCAATACCATAATCGGGAACATCATGGCCACAAAAGGTGCAAGCCAAAAACCTGGTACCAGGCAGCAGATAAGCGCAACTACAAGCATTAATATGAGCAATATGGAACTGCCGAAAACCCGTAGAAAGTAATATTTAAAGTAACCCCAAACTTCATCTGTAGCAGGTGGTTGGTTGCCCTTGCGTACATATAGCGCTATATAAGAAAGTACCGCAACCGTCATACTCGAATAACTGGCCATAGAGAACAGTAACGATAAAAAATATTCAATACCATAAACAGATCCGATACCAAAGCCTTTTCCATATCTGTTACCAATACCTGTATTTATTATATTAACCATTTTGTACTGTTGCATAAGCATGGCAGCCATGCTGGCTAAAACAAACAGACCACAAAAGGTAAAATAGGTTGTGATTAGCGGCTTAAAATTTTGCCGCATAAAGGTGAAGGTATCATTAATTACCTGGCCGAAATCCCTTCTTTTCTTAAATTCTAATTGGTTTACCATTTTAATTGCTTTCGGGTTGTTTGAGCTTAATTTTAACGGGATAAATGAATACGTACCAGACAATAAAGGCTGCCGATAATAGCAGGATGGAGGCACTCAATACCAGTGGCATTTCGGTATGGCGGGTAACAAAACTTTCGAAAAAGGCAGCTACAATAAAGATGGGTATCAAACCAATTACGATTTTTAAACCATCTTTTGCACCTTTCAATACCGACACCTTGCGCGAATAGGTTTTGGGGAACAATAAGCTGTTACCTAAAATAATACCGGCCGCACCTGCCAGCACTATGGCCGATATTTCTAGCGTTCCATGGATCCAGATTACCAGTACAGATTGAATGCCCAGGCCTTTGCTAAAAAAGAAGTATTGAAAAGAGCCGAGCATAACCCCGTTGCGGAAGATAGAAACAATTGAACCGAAAGAAAATATAATGCCTAAAACAAAAGTATACAGGGCAACGTAAATGTTGTTGATGCCAATCTGAAAGAACATCATAAATTCGTTTGGTTGCTTGTATACCCCAAAAGGATCGCCTTTAGCAATGTTTTCGTTGGTCATATTTACGTAGCCATCGCCCATAATCAGGCGAACAAAAGTGTCGTCGTATTTGGCTGATAAGGCGCCTATGGCACACGAGATGATAAAAAATGCAAATGCATACCAAATCTGTTTTTTATACTGAAAGAATACGAGTGGGAGCTCGGTTTTCCAGAACTGGATAAACCGGTTAGTTTTCTCCTTTTTATTTTTATAAACCGATTGATGTAATTTGGAAGCCAGCCCGTTTAAATAAGCGGTAGTTTTCGAGTTTGGATAAAATGTTTTGGCGTAAGCAAGATCGTTGGTAATTTCGATAAACTGGTTGGCCACCTCATCAGGATTGGCCTGCTGCATGGAATCGTAATTTTGCCACTTCTCCGAATGCTTTTTAACAAATAATGCTTCTCTCATGTAAAGGCGTTACCAAATCTTGGGTTAAAATAGTTAATTTTTTATGGATAAAGAATCAATCTGGTAAAATGACAGCAAAATATAAGAAATGTTTAGTTAAAAAATTAGTCGTTGATATACAGCGATTATCCTTAAAAAAAATTATGTTTGAAATATGGATAGTATCAGAATTAGCACTGCTCAAAATATCGATATCTCATATGAAATTGCCGGTCTGGGTGAGCGCATTGCGGCCAGATGTATAGATTTGGGCGTTTTTCTGGTACTGGGTATAATTACACTGATTTTGATGGGCGCTAGTGAAACAAGCATGTCGGGTGGCGGAAAAATTATCTTAATTGTATTCCTCGCCATTTTTGTTTTTTACGATCTGGTTTGTGAGCTCATTATGGATGGGCAAAGTTTGGGTAAGAAGGTGCTTAAAATAAAAGTGATTAGCCTGGATGGTGGGCAACCAGCTCTTAGTCAGTATATTTTAAGGTGGCTGTTCAGGACAATTGATTTCGGTATTCCGTTAGGCTGGGGTGTAGTAGCGCTGATATCGGTAATCGTAACCAAAAACCACCAGCGTTTAGGCGATATTTTAGGAAAAACAACTTTGATTAAAACAAATCCAAGAACTCAGTTTACCAACATGGCCTTTAGCTTTAGCCTGCCCGAAACCTACGAAGCCCGGTTTAAAGATGTACTCCATTTAAATGATCGCGAGATTGAGCTCATCCACGAAGTATTAACCAGTTATTACCAAACAGGCAATGCCGAGTTGATTTATGCCATGGCTGCTAAAACAAAAGAACATATCGTGGTAAGCATTCCAGCGGGCATGAACGAATTACAGTTTTTAGAAACGGTACTTAAAGATTATAAACACCTAACCTCAATGGTGAATGTTTAAATGTGGCACTAGTGCAACAGCATTTTATACAGGTAAGAAAGCATTACGAAATTGCCAACAACAATAACAAGTATTCGTAAAATCAGAGATTGGTTTTTAATAGGGAACTTATAAAGCAAGCCTGCTGCAATAAATAAGATCAGTAAAGGAATAGTTGGTGGATAGAGCAGCCAGCTTTTTGATAAATCGCCTTGAATTATTGCAATAAAAGAACGTTGAAACCCGCAACCTGGGCAATCAATGCCTGTTAAAGCTTTAAATGGGCAGGAGATTAAATGATTTTGCAGCCAATCAACCAGGTTGATTAAACTGCAAAATATAAAAAGGATAAACATAATTGCTTAAACTACCGGTGGCGGTGTATCGCTTGGTTTATCTTTATTCTCGAAAGGATTGTTAAAAGGGTTGTTTGGATTATTGAAAGGATTATTTCCAAAACCACCATTTTGAGCCTCAGCAGCTGACGGGCCTAAATAAGTAGCTGGTCCGAAACCTAACATTGGCCAGAATACAAACGGCAATAAAATTAGACCTACCGTGTAACCTTCTGTTTTTCCAAAGCTTTTGCTAAATAGGTTGATCAACCAAATTCCAAATACAAAATTTACGCAAGGAATTATTAACCATAAAATCCATATCATTGGTTTCCCAACAATCTCTATCATTACAATTTCACGGTAAATAGGTATAATGCATGCCCAACCTGGTTTACCTGCCTTTTCGAATGCTTTCCACATCCCAGCCAGCGAAATCACAATTAAAATGAGATAGAAGATAACTGCTCCAAAACCAATGCCTGCGATTATTCCGCCTGAATCATATTCGTTCATAATTTAATGTTTTTAAGGATTATTAATTTAAATAGTTAAACTAATGTAATTTTTTTAATTTAAAAACAGATGAACAGGGAGTTAAATTATTTCAACACGGTGGCCACTTTTGTTAATAATGCATCGGCCCACTGACCATACATTTTGCCACTGGGGTGTAAGCCATCACTTGCAATCAACGCATTATCGGTTGCCGCATTTCTTGATGCAGGAGTAATATTGGTGTAGTTTATGCCCGCTGCAAGCGTTATTTCCTGGTTTGCAGCATTGAAACTATCTATTTCAGTGGCAATTGCCTTGGTATCTCTTCCCGAGTTTTTACCAAAAGGCGTAACGCCCCAATCGGGTATAGAAATCACAAAAACTTTACGCACATCGCCGCCAGCAAAAGCGATAGCCTTTTGTAACAATTCTGCGAACTCTTTGCGGTAAGTGCTAAGGGGATAGCCACGGTACTGGTTGTTTACGCCAATGAGCAGCGTAACAAAATCATAAGTTCCGCTTAAATTTTCTTTTTTAATCCCTACCTGCAGTTCATCGGTAGTCCAGCCGGTTACCGCAATAATTTTGGGATTGGCTACGCTGATGTTTTTGCCTTTTAGTAAATTTTGCAGCTGGTAGGGAAAGGATTCAGCTTGCTTAACTGCTTCTCCAATCGTGTAAGAATCGCCCAGCGCCAGATAGCTAAATGTGCTTCCTCCGGTAGTGGGACTTGTAATAGAAGGATCAGTATTTGTAGGCATGTTTTCGTGCTTAGTACAGCCCGAAGTTAATAAAGAAAATAAAATGACACCGAATAAAATCTTCATGACTTGATTTACGAAGTAAGTCTGGCCTTAGTTTTATTGGAGTGCTGTAATATTGTTTTACGGCAACTAAACCAATTTCATTTTAAAAAGGCTGGCAATATGATTTTTTAGCTTGGCTTTCACTTCTTCCATGTCGAGCTTGCGGCCAAGTTCATGCTGTAATGAGGTAACTGCTTTATCATCTATCCCGCAGGGTACAATGTTTTTGAAATAATCGAGGTCAACATTTACATTAAAAGCAAAACCATGCATGGTTACCCAGCGGCTGCAACGAACGCCCATTGCACAAATTTTTCGGGCCTTTTCGTTATCTGCATCTAACCACACACCCGTGTAGCCAGGATAACGGCCGGCCTCAATATCGTAATCTTTCAAAGTTAAAATTACAGCTTCCTCGAGGGTACGCAGATAGAGGTGGATATCGGTAAAAAAATTGTCGAGATCCAATATGGGGTAACCTACAATCTGCCCCGGACCATGGTAGGTAATATCACCTCCACGGTTAATTTTATAATAAGTAGCCTGTTTGTCTTTTAAGCCCTGCTCATCAAGCAAAAGGTTTTCGGGGTGACCGCTTTTGCCTAAAGTATAAACATGCGGGTGTTCGCAAAAAATCAGGTGGTTTGGAGTAGGGGTATGGGTGTTGTTTACCCGGTTGGCAGTTTTAATGGCAACCGTTTGGTTCAGTAAGTCTTCCTGTTTATCCCAGGCTTGCTGGTAGTCGGTTAAGCCCCAATCTGTAAAAACCGTTGGCATTAAATCTTTGGCAATTACTTTTTCTGCTGTCTCGTTCATCTCCATTTGTATTTAATAATTGCCGGCTACATAGCCCAGCATATAGCCATCTTTGGTTTTAAAATAATTAACCGTCAGTTCGCGGGTACCGGTTGGCAGCTCTACCAATGCGTTTAAGGCACCTTCGTTTTTTAGTTTAAAAGGCTTAATGTGGATATGCTGCTTAAACTCCAAGCCTTTTTTGCCATGCCATTTGTAAATGGCCTCTTTGGCACACCAGGCTACATAAAGGCCGTCGGTATTATCGCCAATTTGCTTTTGCGCCAGCTCTACATCACTTAAGAACTTGTGTTTAATGCTTTTTATTTTATGCTTAATCAGCTCAATATCAACCCCAACTGCATAGTTTTTGCTAATCATTACCGCGGCGTAATCGTAAGAATGGCTTAACGAAATGTGGTAATCAAAATTAACCAGGTAAGGTTTGCCATGCTCATCAAACTGGCAATCGATATACTCGGTAGTATTGAGCATTGTGCGGAGCAAAAGCCTGGTGCTTAGCCAGTGCAGTAACCTTTTGCCACTGTTTAAAGATGAGATAATATCGTGTTCGTGCTGTTTGAGTTGCAGCCCTGCCAACAATTCATCTTCTGTTTCTTCAATTTTCCAGATTGCTAAAACAGCATGTTCATCAATATTTTGGTTGTAAATTATTGGCATTGATTAAATTGGAGATTACATGCAAAATTATCTTAAATAAATGATAATTTAGGCCAAAAATACGCATAAAAATGATATTATCTGATAGCAGGATATTAGAAGAAATTGAGAAGGGAACCATCATCATTGAGCCTTTTAAACGAGAGTGTTTAGGAACAAACTCTTATGATGTGCATTTGGGGAAATATTTGGCTACCTATAAAAGCCGCGTGCTGGATGCCAAAGTCCATAATGAGATCGAACATTTTGAAATTCCAAAAGATGGTTATATCCTTCATCCCGGAACGCTTTACCTTGGGGTTACCTTAGAGTATACCGAAACCCATGGTCACGTACCTTTTTTAGAGGGGAAAAGCAGTACTGGCCGCTTAGGAATCGATATTCACGCTACCGCAGGTAAGGGCGATGTAGGTTTCTGTAATACCTGGACATTAGAAATATCAGTTGCGCAACCTGTAAAGGTTTATGCGGGGATGCCCATTGGTCAGCTTATTTATTTTGTGGTAGAAGGCAATATCGGCACCATGTACAACACTAAGGGGAATGCCAAATACAACAATAAAACCACACGGCCTGTTGAAAGCATGATGTGGAAAAACAAATTCTAAAGGATTTGGCGCTGCACACAGTGGCAAGCTTTCTTGCTCCTCATGATTTGACGCTGCATACTGCAGAAAGTTTTACTGACCCTCATAATTGTTTGCCGCGCACTGCAGGAGCTTTTCATGAGCAAGCAGCACTATTTTAAATTGGTTCGCTATACTCGCTGTTCAATTGTAAACTATAAACTTAGTATTATAATCAAATTTCATGTGTTCTTCATAAAAATATGCCTCAGGTTTTGTACCTTGAGGCATATTTATTTTACCTAACCACATGAAACCCAGAATTATTCTCGCCCTCAGTTTTGTATTACTATTAATTGGCTTTACGGCATTTAAAATGGATGATGATCCTTTTAGCCAGCTGTTACAGAAGTTAGAAGATTATACCACAAAATATCCTCAGGAAAAAGTGCACCTGCATTTGGATAAGCCTTATTATGCTATTGGCGATGATATCTGGTTTAAAGCCTATGTTTTAAATACCAAAACATCGGCCCCTTCCAACATCAGCAAAATTTTGTACGTAGAGCTTATCAATGAAAAAGATTCGCTTAAAAAACTGGTTAAACTTCCCTTAATGGGCGGTATTACATGGGGCGATTTTAAACTGACCGATTCGCTTAGTGAAGGAAACTACCGGATTCGGGCCTATACCAATTACATGCGTAATTTCGGAACAGAGTTCTTTTTCGATAAAACCATTAAAATCGGAAACAGCTGGGCCAATAAGGTATTTACCAAAACAACTTACAATTTTACCAAAGAGAACAACAACGATAAAGTAACTGCCAACATCCATTTCGAAGATAAAAACGGTATTGCCTACAGTGGAAATGAGGTGAGTTATGATGTGCAGCTCGATTACAGGAGTGTAAGCAAAGGCAAAGTAAAAACCAGCTTAACTGGCGATGCTGTAATCAGTTTTACCAACAACCAGTCTTTCCAGAATAAATCGGGGAAAATTATTGCCACTATCACCCTCGATAATAAGCAGAAAGTAATCAAATCAATTCCGATTACTTCAACTTCAAATGATGTCGACGTACAGTTTATGCCTGAAGGTGGTACGCTGATAGAAGAGCTGCCCCAAAAAATTGCTATTAAAGCGGTTAACCCGAGCGGTAAGGGAGAAGATGTGCAAGGCGATATTGTAGATGAGACCGGAGCCACCGTAACCAGTTTTACAAGTAGCTACCTGGGCATGGGTAATTTCGTGTTCAATAGTCAGGCAGGCAGGGTTTACTCTGCAAAGGTTAAATTTAAAGATGGTTCCGAAAAAACATTCAAACTTCCTTTGGCTGCTAAAAGTGGCTATACTATTTCATTAAATAACACCGATACCGCTAAAGTATCGTTAAAAATTATGGCCAGTGCCGATCTGGTTAATGGCGATGAGCTAAAAGTTGTTGCGCAACATGGAGGCACGGTATATTACGTTTCGAAAGCCAAAATGGATAAACAGGTATTGATGGCCAATATCCCTAAAAAGAACCTGCCATCGGGGATTGTCCAGTTTACCCTCTTTTCTGCAGCCAACCAACCTGTTGCCGAGCGATTGGTATTTGTAACCAACAAGACTGACATAATTGATGTATCGCTAAATGCAAGCGATGTAGCCACTGCCAGAAAAGGGAAGGCAAGCTTTACATTCGATGCTGCAAGTGAAGGCAAACCTGTATTGGGCAGTTTTTCTGTTGCGGTTACCAATGCAACCAAGGTAGCCCCCGATGAAGATAACGAAACCAATATCCTCACTTCGCTTTTACTTACCTCTGATTTGATTGGTTACGTAGAAAAACCTAACCATTATTTTTTAAAGGATGATGTTCAAACGCAAAGGGAGCTTGATAACCTAATGCTTACCCAGGGCTGGAGACGTTTTACCTGGAAAAATATCATCAACAATGTTGGCCCCAATATTACCTACAAGCCAGAACAATCTATCTCCATTAGCGGTACTATTACCAAAGGCAACAAGCCTGTGGTCGGAGGTAAAGTAATGTTGATGGCTACAAAAGGCACGCTATACATTTTAGATACCGTTACCAATGCCGAAGGTAAATTCGTCTTTGATAACCTGAGTTTTGGCGATAGTACCAAGTTTGTAGTGCAGGCGCGTACCAAAACCGAACGTAAATTTGTAGATATTAACCTCGATATAGTACCTGGACAAATTGTAACCAAGAATAAAAATGGTGCCGATATCGATATTAATGTGAACAATACTTTAATGAAATACATTAAAGAAAGCGATAATTATTTTAACGAAATGACCCGCCTCGGCTTGTTAGAGCGTACCATTAAGTTGGAAGAAGTAACCATTACCGAAAAGAAAAACCCGGCGAAAAATTCTTCTAACCTAAATGGGGCAGGAAGGGCCGATTTCGTTTTAACTGCCGATCAGCTTTCTACCTGCGTTACCCTTTCGCAGTGCTTGCAGGGTCGCTTACCAGGGGTAATATTCAGGGGTAATGTTCCTTACCTGATGCGCAGCCAAAACACACCAATCCAGATTATTGTGGATGGTATGCAAATGGAAGCTGATTTTCTGGATAATGTAGTGCCATCTGATGTAGAATCGATAGAACTGCTAAAAAGCATTGGCAACACAGCCATTTATGGTTCTCAAGGTGGAGGCGGCGTAATTATCATTACCACCAAACGTGGCGACGGGGGCAGAAGTTCTGATCGATATGCGCCGGGTATAGTTACACTGAGTCCTAAAGGATTTACAGTTTCGAGAGAATTTTATTCGCCTAAATACGATGCCGCAAGTACCAGTAGCCGTGCCGATTTAAGAACAACCATTTACTGGAACCCGCAGGTAGTTGCTGGTACCGATGGTAAAGCTAAGTTTGAATTTTACAATTCCGATGAACCCGGAAATTACCGTGTAGTAATAGAAGGAATAGATGCACTCGGTCATTTGGGAAGAAAAGTTTACACTTATGATGTGAAATAAAGAAAAATAGATAAATTTGAGTTGTTATGCAAGCATAGTTTGTGGTAAACTGTTTCGATAATGCTATCTTGATACTGTAGTCTCGAAACTTTAATCTTGATACATAAGTCTTGATAGTTGTACCCGCTATTATACTTGCTACTCAAAACCTGATACTATTTTACCATGAACACCATAAAAGTAAGCGTTAAAGATCGTTTAGCTACGATAACATTAGATAGAGGAAAATCAAACGCCTTAAACCGCGAACTGATTACCGAACTGGATGATATGCTAAAAAATATCGCTGCCGATGATAACATTGGTGGCGTTATTTTAACCGGTACAGCCCCTTTCTTTTCGGCAGGACTAGATCTTGTAGAACTTTATAATTATGATGAAGCCGAAGCCAAATCTTTTTGGGAGCTGTTTTTAGGCTTTACTGCAAATCTGGTTTCCTTTAAAAAACCAATGGTAGCGGCAATAAGCGGGCACAGCCCTGCAGGTGGTTGCGTAATGGCTTTAGCCTGCGATTACCGTGTGATGGCTGAAGGACAATATATTATTGGTTTAAATGAAGTGCCGGTTGGTATTATTGTGCCTAACAGCATTTTTCAGTTGTATGCTTTCTGGATCGGCAAAGCCGAGGCAACCCGTAGTTTGCTCTCAGGTAAGTTGTATAATCCCGAAGAAGCCTTGAAAGTAGGTTTGGTAGATGAGTTGGTGCGGAACGAAAGCCTGCTCACTGCTGCCGAGCGCAAGATTAAAAAATATATGGAGCTGGAAGGGAATACCTGGTCGCAGAGTAAACTCAACATCCGCGAAGAACTGATTGCTGCGGTAACTGCCGATCAATCGGCTACCTTAGAGAAAATGCTCCAACAATGGTGGTCGCCTGCAACACGCCAAATTTTAAAAACTATTTTAGCTAGCTTGCAGCGGAAGTAATTTCAGTTGGCAGTTTTCAGCTCATAATTAGCAGTTTTCAATTTACAATTGGCAGTTTGCAATAAACAGTTAACCAATTTCAACGATTAACCAGTTTAACAAATCCCAACAATTTAGCAATAAAACAATTTCAACAATTAACCCACATAGCTTATGTTCAGTTATAATTCACCTATGCTTAGAGACGATGCTTTAAAAGGTAAAACCATTGTAATTACCGGTGGTGGTACCGGGCTTGGTAAAGCCATGGGCGTGTATTTCCTGAAATTAGGGGCCAATCTTGTAATCACCAGCCGCAAGCAGGATGTTTTGCAAAAAACAGCGGACGAAATGGAAGAGAAAACCGGAGGCAAAGTATTGGCAGTAGCTTGCGATGTACGGGAGATTGCACAGGTAGAAAATGTGCTTGCCAAAACAATCGAAAGATTTGGTTCAGTTGATGTACTGCTAAATAATGCAGCAGGTAATTTTATTTCACCTACCGAACGCCTGTCGGCCAATGCCTTTTCTTCTATTATCGATATTGTTTTAAAGGGAACTGTTAATTGCACGCTCACCTTTGGTAAACACTGGATTGCCGCAAATCAGCCGGCTACAGTGTTAAATATCATTACTACTTATGCCTTTACCGGCTCGGCCTATGTGGTGCCATCGGCTTGTGCCAAGGGTGGGGTTTTGGCCTTAACCCGTTCGTTAGCAGTAGAGTGGGGTAAATATGGTATCCGTACCAATGCAATTGCCCCGGGGCCATTCCCAACCAAAGGTGCCTGGGAGCGTTTACTGCCCGGCGATCTGGCTAAAAAATTCGATTTTAAAAACCGTGTGCCGCTAAAAAGGGTAGGCGATCATCAGGAACTGGCCAATCTGGCTGCGTTTTTAGTAAGCGATTTCTCCGGTTACATTAATGGCGAAGTAATTACCATTGATGGTGGCGAATGGTTGCAAGGCGCTGGTCAGATGAATGGTTTAGAAGCAATTCCCAATGAAATGTGGGATATGCTGGAGCAAATGACAAGAAGCGCTAAGGGAAGCTAGTTAATTAGCGGAAAGCTTAAAGGAAAAAGTCTAAAGCAAAAACCAGGGCGTTAGCTCTTGCTGCCTGATTCTCTGTACTTGATGCGCGCTACTTGCTACTAAAATATTATCTTTGCCCTATATGAATATCTTACTTTTAGGTTCAGGCGGCAGAGAAAGTGCATTTGCCTGGAAAATGAGCCAGTCTTCGCACTGCGATAAATTAATTATTGCACCCGGAAATGGTGGTACAGGTGCATACGGTACCAATATCAACATCAATGTAAACGATTTTGATTCCATTAAGAAAGTAGTTCTTGCCGAGAATATTGAACTTGTTGTGGTAGGGCCAGAAGAACCTTTGGTAAATGGTATTCATGATTTTTTCCTTGCCGATCAGGCACTTGCACACATTCCCGTTATCGGACCGAAAAAAGAAGGTGCTATTTTAGAAGGAAGTAAAGATTTTTCTAAACAGTTTATGGAGCGTCATGGTATTCCAACCGCGGCATCAAAATCTTTCACCCCCGAAACATTGGAAGATGGTTTAGCTTATTTGCAGAACCATGCTTTGCCAGTGGTTTTAAAAGCCGATGGATTGGCTGCAGGTAAAGGTGTATTAATTTGTACCGAAACTTTAGAAGCACAGGAAGAATTAAAACTGATGCTTGGCGGTAAATTTGGTGCAGCTGGTGCAACCGTGGTTATCGAAGAATTTTTAAGTGGGATTGAACTTTCGGTATTTATTTTAACAGATGGTGAGAATTATGTTACCCTTCCATCAGCCAAAGATTACAAAAGAATTGGTCAGGGCGATACCGGTTTAAATACAGGTGGTATGGGCTCGGTTTCACCGGTTCCGTTTGCAACGCCCGAGTTTTTAGCCAAAGTAGAAGAACGCATTATAAAGCCTACTGTAGCAGGCTTGAAAAAAGATAATATCGATTACACAGGCTTCATTTTCTTTGGTTTAATCAAAGTTGGTGAAGAACCTTATGTAATTGAATACAATGCACGTATGGGCGATCCGGAAACCGAAAGTGTTATTCCGCGTATCGAGAACGATTTGGTAGAGTTGTTTATGGCTAGCGCCAACAAACAGTTAAATCAGGTTAATCTGGTTATTTCAGAACAAACAGCTGCTACTGTAATGATTGTTGCGGGTGGTTACCCAGGCGAATATTTAAAAGGTAAAGCCATTACTGGTATCGAAAACCTGCGTCATTCTAATGCTTTCCACGCCGGAACACTTTTAGAAAACGATGTGGTTAAAACCAATGGCGGTAGGGTAATTGCCATTACAAGCTTGCAGAAAGATTTATTTACCGCTTTACAATCGGCCACTGCAGATGCCGGAAGAATCTACTTTGATGGAAAATATTTCAGAGAAGATATCGGCTTTGATTTGGTTTAAAAGCTAAATTTATATAAAAAGAAACCCGCAGATTTTATTGATCTGCGGGTTTCTTTCTTTATTCGTCCTGCTGGCACTGGATCGTCATTTCGAGCGAAGTCGAGAAATCCAGCCAATTTGGTAAATATCCTTATTTCGATTTACTTCCCAATAACTCCTGAAGTTTATCTTGTAAAGCTTGCTCTCTTAGTCCTTTGGCTATAATTTTTCCGTTTGGATCAATTAAAAAGTTAGCCGGGATAGATTGGATGCCGTACATTCTGGCTACTTCATTATCCCAGAATTTTAAGTCCGAAACATGTGTCCAGGTTAATTTATCATCAGCAATGGCTTTTAACCAAGCATCTTTTTTACCCGGACGATCTAAAGAAACACCCAATACGGTAAAGCCTTTATCTTTAAATTTATTGTATGCTACAACTACATTCGGGTTTTCCTGACGGCATGGACCGCACCATGAAGCCCAGAAATCAACCAGTACATATTTGCCTTTAAAATCAGAAAGTTTTACAGGTTTACCGTTTGCATCATTTTGGGTAAAATCCATAGCCATTGCACCTACAGCAGTTTTTCTGCTCGTTTCGAAAATTGCGGCTATTTTTTTACCGGTTGTACTTGCTTTTAGCTCAGGAGATAATCCATTAAAAGCTTTTTCTGCAGCCAATACCTGATCTGGGTCTGAAGCCAACTGGTTAAGTGCAGTTAAGCTGATGTAAGATTTGGGGTTGCTGCTGGCATAACCCAAAAGTATAGGTGTTAAACTTGCTGTAGCTTTTTCGTAACGGCTCATGGCATCTTCCTTTACTTTGGGATCTTTTTGCTGCTCTGGCGTAAGTTTCGAATACTCTACATTAATGGCGTTGATCTGATCATCAACAGGCTTAGTCAGGGCCTTTAATTTTTTGCTGTCATCATTGATCACCGATCCACTGATCGCTGCGGTTTTGATCGAATCTGTGCCGATTATCTTGATGTCAGCACATTCAAGAAAAAGGGAGGTATAATCAAGTATCTCGCCTTTTGCCGGACGGTTAACGTAGGGATTTTTGTTAAGAAATAGGTTTCCGGCAGTAGGATCCACTAAAGTACCTCTAAATATAAAAGTACCTTTGTCAACCGTTACTGAATCTGTTACTGATTTATCATCCGCACGGTAAATCAGGTATATCTTATCGCCATCTTTCAGTCCTTTAATATAACCTGTAACAGTAAACGGCTTTTGCGCCAAGGCTGCCAGTGGCAATAAAGCTATAGCAGAGAATAATATTTTTTTCATACGGTTAGTTAATCGTTTTTCAAATATAGATATATGTATGTTTAAAACGTAATCGGTTAGGTGAAATTATAATAATCTGTGTTTTAAGCGCATTATCAGTTTAATTTTTGATAGGTACGCCACCATAAATCGGGCATTTCGCCATTAACTGCGGTTTGGTAATCATCATAGCGACAAGGTACCAAATGATAACGCTCATTTTTAGATTGGCCTGATGGATAAGGAACCTGCATCCACCAGCGGTCTGATTTTTTACTTTTAACAAAGGTCATTTCGCCCGAGCCATCTTTCAAACTCGTTCTGTAAATAATAAATTGCGATTTTGGCGTAAGCGGGAAATCCTTTTTGCGGGCATAAAATCCATCAACAAAATACCAAACCATTTGTGCCAGTAAAAAAGCGGTTTGTCCGTTATTATCGTAAGCAGGGTTAAATTCGTAAAAACCGATTGAGGTTAATTTATCGTTCATACCGGCATAGCGTGCCAGTCTGCAGGCTTCCTCGCCATCAAAACCATTTGGTGTGGTGTTGGCATTGGCTGCGGCATCGGCCGAACGGATAGCACCTATATCAAAACTGATCATGTTGGCGTTGCGGATAATCGGTTCGGTTAGCATAATATCCTGTGCAAACTCGCCAAGGCGGTGTACATCAAAATAGAGCTTGTCCATTACACTTAAACTCTCCTGGTTTACAAAATAGGTTTGGTAACCCACATTGCTAAAGTTGAAGAGATAATTGGGCTGGTGTAAAAAAATCTTGTTCAGATAACAGTCAGAACGGGTAGCAATCCCTTCATGGTCATCATCGCCAATATCAAACTGGTTGTCGATAATAACCAGGTCTACCTTTTGTTCCAGATCCTCGTAGCCTAAATATTGTGCGTAGGTTAAATCCTGTCCGCCACCAATAATGATCGGGATAATATTCATTTTGATGAGCTCCGAAACTACCATTTTAACCGCAATGTAAGTGTCGGCAATGGTTGCGCCATGTTTAATATTGCCTAAATCAACAATACGGCTGGTAAAAGCTCCTTCGTTAAGGCGGTAAAATTTCTCTCTGAAATAATCGGGTGCCAAGGCAGTACCTTCGTTGTTTACTGCACCACGACCATCGAGTACGCCAAAAATGGCCAGATCGTAAGTGTTCTCTTCAAAATCGGGGAACGATTCGGTATAAATTTGCGCTTTTAAACCCAGCTGACTTGTAAAAAATCCTTGTTTTGGTGTAAAACTATCGGCGTTTATGGGCGAAAAAAAATCCGTTAATGACATATATTTAAAACTCTCGGCTCAAATATCTATTTTTGAATGCGTATTTCCACATATAGCTCGAAAAAAATAAAATGATACTGGTAACCGGAGGCACGGGATTTTTAGGATCTGAACTGATTAAACAATTAACCAATAAAGGTTTAGCTGTTCGGGCGTTAAAGCGGGCACAATCTAAAATACCAGCTTTAATTGGTAATAACCCGCTAATAGAGTGGTTTGATGCCGATATTAATGAACCTGCAGCGCTCGAAGATGCATTTGAAGGGATTACAAAAGTTTATCACTGTGCGGCATTTGTATCTTTAAATTCTAAACACAAGAAACAGCTTTTTCATGTCAACATTGATGGCACGTCGAATATTGTAAACCTTTGTGCCGAAAATAATTGTCGCTTACTGCATGTTAGCTCTATTGCGGCGCTGGGTAATGCAAAAAAAGATAATAAAATAACCGAAAAAGATTTTTGGGAATATGATGCTCAGGCGCATGCTTACGGCTTATCTAAATACGAAGGCGAAATGGAGGTTTGGCGTGGCATTACCGAAGGACTTGATGCCGTAATCATTAATCCATCCGTTATTATTGGTAAAAATGCCGGTTTTGAAGGAAGCGGGGCTATTTTCAAACTGGTAAAAGATGGTTTTTCTTTCTATACTGATGGAGCATCGGGCTTTGTTGATGTTGAAGATGTAGCCAAAGCCATGATTTTGTTGATGGAAGTCGAAGTTTCGGGCGAACGTTATATTATTTCGGCTGATGACTATCATTATAAAGATCTTTTTAGTGATATAGCCAAAGGCTTTTCGGTTAAAGCACCAACCAAAGAAGCTAAACCTTGGATGTTGGGACTGGCCTGGAGGGCACTCAAATTTGTTTCTCTTTTTACCGGTAAGCAGCCTTCAATTACAAAAGACACGGCCAAAAGCAGCGTAACATTAAGTTATTACAACAATAATAAGATTATAGCGGAAACTGGTATCAAATTTAAACCAGTAGCCCAAAGCATACAGGAAATTACCCAACACTTAAAATAATGCCCAAACAAAAAGCTTATTACATTATCGATTTCGATAGTACTTTTACGCAGGTAGAAGCACTTGATGAACTCGCGAGGATCTCTTTAAAGAACCACCCAGACAAAGAGGCCATTTTCCAAAAAATTGAAGACTATACCAACTTTGCCATGGAAGGCAAAATGTCTTTCTCTGAAAGTTTGGCTCAGCGTGTTAAACTTCTTGAAGCCAATGAAGATCACCTGAAACAGTTGATTAAACATTTAAAAAAGAAGGTGTCTACTTCTTTTTCGCGTAATGCAGCTTTTTTTAAAAAACACAGCGATGATGTTTTGATCGTTTCCGGAGGATTTAAAGAGTTTATTACGCCTGTGGTGAGCCAGTACCATATTAAAAAGGAAAACATTTATGCCAATACTTTTGTAACCACCGGCGATGGAAAAATTATCGATTACGACCATGCCAATCCTTTAAGTGAAGAAGGAGGAAAAGTAAAACTGCTTCAACATTTAAAACTGGAAGGCGAATTATTTGGTATAGGGGATGGATATTCTGATTTTCAGCTGCGCGAGAGTGGCTTAATTAATAAGTTTTTTGCTTTTACAGAGAATATTGCCCGCGAAAGCATTGTGGCAAAAGCAGACCACGTTACGCCGAGCTTTGATGAGTTTTTGTACGTAAACAATTTACCCCGCGCCATTTCTTATCCAAAAAACAGGATTCTTTGCCTGGTAATTGGTGATGTTGATCCTTTAACCATTTCGATCCTTAAAAATGATGGCTTGTCTATCAGGCACAAAGCTACTTTCGAAGAGAAATATGTTAAAGATGTGGGGATTATCCTTTTGGCAGACGGTGAAAAGCTAACCAAAGAGCAATTAAAAAATGCAGTTAAGCTTAAAACGATAGGTTATTTAGGTAATGCGAAAAATAAGATCGATTTGGATCTATGTACCAAACAAGGCATAGTAGTTTTTGACGATCAGAAGAATAACCCGCGTAACCTCGATTTTATCCCGAAAAGGGTAACCGATTTTATGAATACCGGTGCCACTTATTTAAGCAGCAACTTCCCGAATTTACAGTTGCCTAAAATTGATAAATCGCACCGTTTAATACACATCCATAAAAACGTTCCGGGTATTATGGCCAAAATCAATACGGTTTTTGCCAAGCACGATATTAATATTGTTGGCCAGTTTTTAATGACCAATACTGAAATTGGTTATGCCATTACCGATATCAATACCGAATACGATAAACAACTGTTCAAATCGCTTAAAAAGATTGAGCATACCATTAAGTTCAGGGTGCTTTATTAATCCCTCTAAGTCACCGTCATTTCGAGCGGAGCGCAACGCAGTCGAGAAATCTGTCTAGATAGATCTCTCCATTTCGCTGTGCTTCAGTCGAGATCACGACTCTTTTTTAAACTTTAAGGACTAAAGTGTAAAAACAGATGACGGAATTAGTTCTTAGTCGATCAGCAAAATCTGCGGGATACAGCTAAATTATGGTTTCCCGCTGATTTAAATCTTTAGTCCAGCGCCATTTCCTGCTTATTTCAAAAACTGATGCCGCTTCAACAATAAATGTTTGGGAGCACCGATAGCTTGTGATTTGTAAATACCCGTATGACCGGAAAATAAATAAGCTACAACACAAGCCAGGGCAATATAAATTCCGGATGAGGTGCCAAAGAGTTCTACCCCCATAAAAATACACGCCAAAGGTGTATTGGCTGCACCGGCAAAAACAGCCACAAAGCCCATTCCTGCTAACAAGCTGTAAGGTAGTGGTATAAACAAACTGATAAAGCTGCCTAATGTGGCGCCTATAAAGAAAAGGGGAGTAACCTCGCCACCTTTAAAACCAGCTCCCAGTGTTAATGCGGTTAAAAATAATTTAATGGCAAAGGTATAATAAGGTTCTTGTTGCGTAAAAGCTGCTGATATAACCGGAATACCCAGGCCAATATAACGGGTGTTACCAATGAGGTAAATAAGTGCAATTAAAATAAACCCACCAATAAGCGGGCGCAGGGGAGGATAATTAACCTTACTGAAAATTTTTGATATGCCATGGTTCATTGCGGAAAATAGACGTGCTGTTAATCCAAACAATATTCCGGCACCTAGCGATAGGAATAAATTAATGGCGTTCATTTCGGGCACGTTGGCAATGGCATAATGTGTGTGCCCAACTCCCCAGGCTTTACAGGCATAATCGGCAATTACGGCCGTTATAAATGATGGCAAAATAGCACCATACATTACCGAACCCACCACAAAAACCTCTAAACCAAAAACGGCTCCTGCCAATGGCGTACCAAAAACAGAGGCGAAACCGGCACTGATGCCACAAATGAGGATAATTTTCCGGTCTCTGGGTTTAAGTTTAAATATTTTGGTCAGCTGGTCGGCAAATGCCCCGCCAATTTGTACTGCCGTTCCTTCTCTGCCGGCCGAGCCGCCAAACAAATGCGTAATAATAGTACCAGCATAAATTAGGGGAGCCATAATCAACGGAATAATCTTTTTAGGCGATTGAAGCTCTTCTATTAACAGATTGTTCCCTTTTACAACTGCTGTACCCCAATAATAATAAGCCAAGCCGATAAGTAAACCGGCAAGGGGCAAAAATGCAATAATCCACAAGTGCTGCTCGCGGTAATTTGTTGCCCAATTTAGGCTTACAAGAAACAACGCCGACGCAGAACCGATAATACTGCCAAGTACAAGCGAAATAAGCACCCATTTTATCGTGTTGGTTAATACTAAACCAAAATCTTTTTTAATGAAATGGCTGAAAGACAGAAGAAATCCCTCACCTAATTTTTTAACAGGCATTTAAATCAATTTTAATAAAATCGTAGGAGTCATCAGCCTGTTTTGGCGGTTTTGGCGGCACCCCATCGCCCTGTTCTCAAATGTATAAAATTTAGTTATTTGTTGCAAAATCTTTATCTGCATATCCTGACTGAGTTTAAAGAAAGTATTAATCCGTAAATTGTTGCTTAGTGTACTTAAAACACTCAAAAACAAAGATTAATATTAGAAAAAACTATTAAAAAAGCCTGTTTTTTCTTAATTTGCACAAATTAAAAAATGATAGATTGAGCGAATGCTAAAATGATTGAATTTGTAGGATACAAATCATTCAATCACTCAAAATTCACTCATTCAAAAATGAATAAAAGTATGACCGAGACATTGGATATAAAAATCACCAAAGCAGATCAAACACGTTTGACTGTTACAGATTTTTCGCAATTACCGTTCGGTAAGGTTTTTACCGATCACATGTTTACTGCCGATTTTGAAGACGGCGAGTGGAAAAATTTACAGATTCTTCCTTATGGACCAATTCCGATGAGTCCGGCAATTTCTGCCCTTCATTACGGACAAGCCATTTTTGAAGGATTAAAGGCCTACCGTCAGCCTGATGGGAAGATTAGTGTCTTCCGTGCTGATAAAAATTTCGAACGCTTTAATAAATCAGCGGCAAGGATGTCTATGCCATCCATTCCTGAAGAAATTTTTATGCAAGGTTTGGCTGCATTAATCGGCGTTGATGAGAAATGGGTGCCATCTCAGGAAGATTACGCACTATATATCCGTCCGGTAATGTTTGCAATGGATCCTTATTTAGGAGTAAAAGCTTCTGATACGTATAAATTTGCACTTTTAACTACTCCAACAGGGCCATACTACAGTAGCGCTTTAAAGGTGAAGGTCGAAACTGAATATACACGTGCCGATGATGGTGGTGTTGGTTTTGCCAAAACTGCAGGTAACTATGCTCGTTCTTTATATCCTTTCGAACAAGCTAAAAAAGAAGGCTTTGATCAGTTAATCTGGACAGATTCAGTAACGCATGAATTTATTGAAGAAGCCGGAACAGCTAATTTACTTTTTGTAATAGATGGCAAACTGGTAACGCCTTCTGTTCGTAGTACTGTTTTAGATGGCGTTACACGCGATACCATTATCAAATTGGCTAAAGATGCTGGTGTTGAAGTAGAAGAGCGCAGGGTGTCGGTAAAAGAAGTAATTGAAGGTATTGAAAGCGGCTCGTTAACAGAAGCGTTTGCTGCCGGAACTGCTGCTACCGTAACGCATGTTGGTGAAATGGGCTACAATGGTCAGACTTATAAATTAACTGATCCAGCAACAAGACACATTTCAAACGGCATTGCTAAAAAATTAAACGATATACGTTATGGCTTAGCTCCAGATGAGTTTGACTGGAACTGGGTTTTATAATAAAAGAAAATCAATAAAAAAACCGGTGCAAATGCTGCATCGGTTTTTTTATGCTTTAAGCTTTTTCTTCTCGCTTATTCTATTTATCAAGTATCACCACGCCTTTAGCCTCAAAAGCCAGTTCTTTTTTAGGGTCGGTAATTTTAGCAACTTCTTCAGGTGTCTTTTTTGCATCTTCTGCGTAATGACGTAAGGTTTCGACAGAAATGGTCTGTTTTTTAGCCAAGCCATCCAAAACAACATTTTTCCCTACAATATCTTTTGGCATAAAAAAAGCATAATCTTTAAAGGTTACGCGCATGGGGTCGCCATTTGGCATTTCTAAGGTCATCCAGCATCCTTTTTTCTTGCATACATCAACCACTTTTCCTTCTATTTTCATCTCAGCTGTTTTCTTATTGCCCATTGCGGCTTCCATTTTTGCAGCAGGTTTAACATCACCAGGTTTAACTTCTTCGCCAAATTTTTGACCAGTATAGGCCGTTTGAGCAAATGCAATAGCACCAAACAGGCAGAAGCTAATGCTTAAAATAATCTTTTTCATTTTTTATGAATTTAGTTCCGGTTATTATCTGTTCAAAGTTATTTAAAAAAAAGTCTAAATAGCTAAAAAGTAAAAAAAACCACTAGCATCCACTAACGGGGCAAATCATCCCTATTTTGAACTTAGTTAATCAATCAAGCCAATGAGTGATATATAACTAGTTAACTAAGCCTTTTAAGGCAAGCGTTATTTTATTTTGGAGTATGAATCTGGATTTGTTTGTAATTGCCTGTATTTCATCTGCTTAATTATTTTTTGCGCTGTGTTTGTGCCAGATATTAAAGTGGGGAATTTATTCATCAATTTGGGGAAAGTTGTTGAAATGTTTACACAGTTTTTTTACCCGAATACCATTCCGAAAACCTCCTCAATTTTACTAACAGGTTTAATTTCGATGTTGTACTTTTCAACTGGTACGCCTTTTAGGTTGTATTTGGAGATGTAAATGGTTTCAAAGCCTAGTTTATCAGCTTCGGCAATGCGTTGTTCTATTCTGTTAACAGCTCTTATTTCACCTGATAAACCAACCTCTGCTGCAAAACAATTTTTTGAAGAAACGGCAATATCCTGATGTGAAGAAATAATAGCAATGAGTACGGCCAGATCGATTGCAGGATCTTCAACCCTGATTCCTCCGGCAATATTTAAGAAAACATCCTGGGTACTGAGCCTGAAACCACAACGTTTTTCTAAAACCGCCAGCAGCATATTCATCCGCCTGGTATCAAACCCTGTAGCGGAGCGCTGCGGGGTGCCATAAGCTGCTGTACTAACCAACGCCTGTGTTTCTATAAGCATGGGCCGTGCACCTTCTAATGTTGCCGCTATAGCTATTCCGCTTAATTCTTCATCGCGTTGCGAGAGTAAGATTTCTGATGGATTTGAAACTTCTCTTAACCCGCTTCCCTGCATTTCGTAAATGCCCAGTTCAGCTGCAGCTCCAAACCTGTTTTTAATCGACCGCAGAATACGATAAACATGATGTCTGTCGCCTTCAAACTGTAAAACGGTATCAACCATGTGTTCTAGTATTTTCGGCCCTGCAATGGCGCCATCTTTGGTAATGTGGCCAATTAAAAATACCGGCACTCCTGTTTCTTTTGCAAAACGCAGTAATTCGGCTGTACATTCTCTTACCTGCGATACACTGCCCGGTGTTGAGTCGATATGCGATGAGTGCAGGGTTTGGATCGAATCTACCACAAGAATTTCAGGTTCAAGGATTTCAATCTGCTTAAAAATGTTTTGGGTTGAAGTTTCGGTCAGGATGTAGCAATCAGACGAAGGACTTTCTTTAATCCGCTCGGCCCTCATTTTAATTTGTTGCTCACTTTCCTCGCCAGAGATATAAAGTAACTTTTTCCCTTTTATGTTTAATGCCAGCTGTAACATTAAAGTCGATTTTCCTATACCCGGTTCACCGCCAATTAAAACCAGCGACCCTTCTACCAGGCCTCCGCCCAGAACACGGTCAAGTTCCTTATCTCCGGTTAGTATACGCCGCTCGGTAGAAGATTGTATTTCATCTACCTTACTTGGTTTGCTTAGCTTTCTGCTGGTGTTGTCGTTTTTCCAGGTCGGTACCGATGCAGGGTTCTTCTCTACGATTTCTTCTACAAAGGTATTCCACTGGTTACACGATGGACATTTACCCAGCCATTTTGCCGATTCGTAGCCACAGCTCTGACAGAAATATGCAGTTTTTGATTTTGCCAATTGATTGAAATTTAGATTACGAATTTAACCTTTCAGGATTGAAAGTGTTTTTATTTTTTTGAACAATTAAGCGTTTGGCGGATTGTAGTTTCTACTTTGAAGCGTACTTAAACAAGAAAGCCCGGACTTTTAAAATCCAGGCTTTCTGTTAAAATGTTTTGAGTTATAATTTAATCTCTTCATCCTTTGCTGAGATGAAGTGAAACTCAGTTAAGTAATATGATGATTGTGCCTTCACCTTAATCCACTGGCCATATTTAAAGAACCAACGGCGTTGAAGGTTGAAAATACCTTTTGTAATGTAAGCTTCTATGTATGGGTGAACACATAATGTTACACCTTTTTCATTCTGCTCTCTTAAAATATAATTAAGGTTGTTCTCAATATCATCCATTAAAACGATACTCGCTTTAATTTCTCCGGTCCCGTCGCAGGCCGGACATTTTTCTACCGTAACAATGTTCATTTCCGGACGTACACGTTGTCTGGTAATTTGTACCAAACCAAATTTGCTCGGTGGCAAAATGGTGTGTTTGGCCCTATCCAATAGCATCAGCTCACGCAAATAATCGAATAGCATTTTACGGTTTGTTGGTTTGTGCATATCGATAAAATCGATTACCACAATACCGCCCATGTCGCGCAGTCGCAATTGACGGGCAATTTCTTTAGCCGCCTCTTTGTTTACCTGTAAAGCATTTTCCTCCTGGTTTTCTTTACTGGCAGTACGGTTTCCACTATTCACATCTATTACGTGAAGTGCTTCGGTGTGCTCTACAACTAAGTAAGCACCACCGGGTAAGTTTACGGTTTTACCGAAAGCATTTTTAATCTGCTTTTCAACACCAAAATGATCGAAGATTGGCTCTTTCTGCTTGTACAGTTTCACAATTTTTTCCATTTCAGGAGAAATATCATGAACATAAGAACGGATATCGTCGTACAGTTCGGGTGTACTTACGTAAACGTTTGTAAAATCAGGGTTCAGAATATCGCGTATTAATGTCGATGATCTGTCCATTTCTCCCCAAACTCTTTTTGAGGGTTCGGTTGATGGCACTTTTTTAGTGAAGTTTTCCCACTTTGCAATCAGGTCTAAAAGATCTTTTTGCATTTCGGCAACTCCTCTGCCTTCAGAAACGGTTCTGATAATAACCCCAAAATTTTGAGGTTTAATACTTTCGATAATCTTTTTTAAACGATTACGTTCGGTATTACTTTTAATTTTTTTTGATACGGATATGGTATTGGAGAATGGCACCAGTACCACATACCTGCCGGCAATAGATAGGTCGGAACTTAAACGCGGTCCTTTGGTAGAAATTGGTTCTTTAGCAATTTGTACGGGCAGGAGCATGTTTTTACTCAGCACATCAGAAATTTTGCCTGCCTTATTAATGTCGGCTTCGAGCTTTAAATTATCTAATAATGTGCCTGTAACCGAGCCATTACGCTTGATCTTAGTTAGCTTAATTAAAGATTGCACCTGAGGGCCCAAATCAAAATAATGCAAAAATGCATCCTTTTCATAACCAACATCCACGAAAGCAGCATTCAGGCCGGGCATAATTTTTTTAATGCGGCCTAAATAAATATCGCCTACGGCGTAGTTATTATTGATTTGTTCTTTGTGAAGCTCAACAAGTTGTTTGTCTTCAATCAACGCTATGGTAACTCCGGCAGGAGTCGAATTGATAATTAATTCTTTTACCAACAGCTACAGATTTAAGGCTTTCGCCTATTAACAAATGGATAGTAATAAACAAGAAAACATTGATAAAGCCGCTCCTTTACGAAATAAAAATCGTATAAATACTTTAAACCTCACAGTATTCACTATGAGGTTTAAAAGGGCTTTATCAAAATAAGAAACTATTTTTTCTTATGTCTGTTTTTTCTTAAACGTTTTTTACGTTTGTGGGTAGCCATTTTATGTCTTTTTCTTTTTTTACCGCTTGGCATAGTTTTAAGTTTTAAATGTTTTTATTAATCTGTTAATTAATTTTTATTTTTTAGCTCAGCCACTTTCTTATCAATGAAAGAAGATAAGGTTGGGTTTGCCGCTAATTTTTTGCTTGCTAAATAGGCGTTAACCGCTTCTTTATTTCTGCCTAAATTTTCTAACGCTGTACCTAAATAAAAATAGGCCTCAGGAGTTGGAGCAGCAGCAATTACCGTGTTAAAACGTGGAATAGCTTTGTCAAACTGACCCGATTTAATAGAGAATAAACCTAAATTCATATTTGCTTTAACGTTTTTAGGTTCTTTAGTAACTACCTCGAGCAGCATGGCAATACCTTGCATTGGCGCTCCTAAGCCATTTACTATTGTTACACCTAAGCCCGTCTTAGCTTCAATGTTTGTAGAGTCTTTCTCTAATGCGTTTTTGTAAGAAAGATTGGCTTTCTGCAATAAAGCAGGTTGAGCCAAACTATCTTGTGTGCTTTCAAAAGCTTTTATAAACTGATTACCTGCGGCCAACCACGTTTTCGACGATGGTTCTGCCTGGGCAACAATCTCTAAATAAAGTGCTGATGGGGTAATTTGCTCAACATCATCCCATTTTTGGGCCAGTTGTTTTGCAAGTTCTACTTTTTCTGCACCATTTGCGCCTTTGTAACTGTTCTCTAAAGCTGTAATATCTGTAGCTAAATTTTTATTTATTACATTTTTTGCAGCTGTAGAAGAAGTCTGGATGTTTAGTGCCGTTGAAGCTGACGGTGCTCCTGCTTCTGCCATTTGGCCGCTTGCAGGCATTTTACCATTTTCTTCAGTCGGTTTAACTAAACCCTTAATGTCTCTTGTAAATAAGAACGCAACAAGCAATACAATCGCTCCAATAATAATGGTTTGTTTTGATCTGATGCTGCTACTCATATGACTTAAGAACTAGGCTTCTACGTTAATTTTTTTTGAATTACTTTTTACTTTATCAACAAATACTTTTGCTGGTTTAAAGCTAGGAACGAAGTGTTCTGGGATAATTATTGCAGTATTTTTAGAGATGTTTCTCGCAGTTTTTTGCGCTCTCTTTTTAACAACAAAGCTTCCGAAGCCTCTAACGTATACATTTTCACCGCCAATCATGCTGGTTTTGATAACCTTGAAAAATGCCTCAACTGTTTCCTGTACATCAACCTTCTCAATTCCGGTTTTTGTTGATATTTCTGAAATAATATCTGCCTTAGTCATATTTTATTATTTATTATATTATTATGTTTTAATATTACTACTGTTTTGGGGTTGCAAAAGTATTGCTTTTTAATGAGATAGGGAAATAAAAGATGATTTTTTTATCTCCAGACTTATCAGCCAAATGCAACTTTTTTTTTAATCGGATAAATTGGCCGTAATTTGCAGTAATGACATTTCAAAATGAACTCATCAATTGGTACCTGATAAACAAGAGAGATTTGCCCTGGAGGCACACTAACGATGCTTATACCATCTGGTTATCAGAGGTTATATTACAACAAACAAGGGTAGAGCAGGGACTTCCGTACTTTAATAAATTTTTAGAAAATTTTCCGACTGTTACCGATTTTGCCAATGCAACCGAAGCCAGGGTTTTGAAGCTTTGGCAAGGCTTAGGTTACTACTCGCGGGGAAGAAATATGCATGCCACCGCGCAGATTGTGGTAAATAATTACCGCGGAATCTTCCCAAATCTGCACGATGAGTTGATAAAATTGAAAGGAATTGGTGAGTATACCGCTGCTGCGATCTCTTCTTTTTCATCAGGTGAGGCGCGTGCTGTAGTTGATGGAAATGTGTTTAGGGTGCTTTCGCGCTATTATGGTATCCATACTCCTATAAACTCGCCTGCCGGCAAAAAAGAGTTTTATGCGCTGGCTAACGAATTGCTTTATCAGAAAGATCCTGCACTTTATAATCAGGCTATTATGGAGTTTGGAGCCATGCAATGTAAACCCCAAAGCCCCAATTGTAACATTTGCCCTCTGGTGCAAAGCTGTTATGCTTTTAAAAAGGAGCAGGTTAATACTTTGCCTGTAAAAATTGGCAAGATCAAGCAAAAGCATCGTTACATCAATTATTTTGTATGTGTAGAAAACGATCAGATTTTGGTTAAAGAAAGGCAGGCAGGCGATATATGGCAGCATTTATACGATTTTCCAAGCCTGGAGACAGCAGAAGGTAGTGGGATTAACGACACAGCCTTTTTAGAGGCTGTAAAATCGGTTTTTGGAGAGGCTGTTGAACTGACGCTGGTCAGCACAAAAAAACACCTCTTAACACACCAAATAATCCATGTGCAATTTTTTGCATTAAAAAATTATATATTTAACTTTAAGAAACAAAAGGAACTTAATTGGGTTTCTTTTGATAAGTTAGATGAGTTACCGCAACCAAAAGTAATCCATGATTTTATTCAGGGATACTTTTATAAAAATGATATGGAGTAACTAACCATCTTAGTGGTGCGCATTTTTATACAAAACAACTAACCAAAAATATTTATGTCAGGGATTAACAAAGTTATTTTAGTAGGCCACTTGGGTAAAGACCCTGAGGTGCGGCATTTAGATGGTGGCGTAACTGTAGCCAGTTTTCCATTAGCTACATCAGAAACATACAACAAAGACGGAAAAAGAGTAGAGCAAACAGAATGGCATAATATTGTGCTGTGGCGTGGCCTGGCAGAGGTGGCATCTAAATATTTGCAGAAGGGTAAGCTGGTTTACATAGAAGGCAAACTAAGAACCAGGTCTTTTGAAGATAAAGAGAAGGTTAAAAAGTATGTAACTGAGATCGTTGCAGAGAACTTTACCATGCTGGGTAGAAAAAGTGATTTTGAACAAAGCCCGGCAGCACCAGTTCATCAAAGTACCGAGTCTAAAATTGAAGATGAATTTACCATAGGCCCATCTGATGAGAACGGTGATTTGCCTTTTTAAGATATAAACTCATTTAACAACGGCTATCTGATAACAGTTAGCCGTTTTTTTTTGGTGTCAGGTTAAGGCACAAAAAAACTCCCGCCGGTTTAGTGGCAGGAGTTTTAAAATTTTGTTTATTACTATTAATTAATCTTAGTGTAGTAAATATTAAGTTTTACTTTATTGGTGGTATTTGTAGTTGCCCCAAGAACTGATCTTTCTGCGGTAATGGCGGTCGGAACTACCTGAAACGCATCTAAGCCGGTTGGTGCGATGAAAGTACCATAATCTTTTACAGTTTTATCAATCAGGCCTTGTACATAATTAGTTACAATAAAGATGTATCTGTTTTTAAGCGAATCGTAATAGCCGCCAATTACCCCAGGGCTTGTTGAGCTATAATCAGGAGTTGTGGTGGGCTGGTTTGCAATATCCCAACGGTATAAAGATAGGCGTTGAATTGGTGTAAAAGGATAGGCATATGTTCCTGCGCTTAAATCAACCACTAACTCTGCTTTGTTTACTACAACTTTACCATATGTGCCGGTAAATGCATCGAGCAGAGGAAAAGAGATCTTTGTTTTAACGCCCGCCAAACCTTGAGTATAAGTTACGGTATAAGGTGAAGGAGAGCTTGTTGGTGGGTTCTTTAACTGTGTATCAACGTTTGTGCCTGTATAATCGTGCACAATTGTTGCGGCTGCAGCACTTGTAGTAGAAACAGGGAAGTTAACCGAAACGGTATCGATTCCACTTGTTGAACTCGTTTTTTTGTATACTAATTGTAAATAAGAATTATTCAGGTTGATAAAAGCCACACCTCCAACACCTGTGGAAGTATTTTTGTTCACCTCGGCATATAGACCTTTAAAATAATCGACGAATTTAGCATTTGTCGATGTACCTGTTGTAGGTAAGCTTAATATTTGCGATTGGATAAATGCTTTATCTAATGGGATCCTGATTTGTGCTTTAACCGTTTTTAAAGTGTCTGTTTTGCCTGTAACCACATCGGTAACCTTAAAAGGTGTGTTTGGATACAGTTTCTTTTTTACATTACCCAATAATTGTGCGTTGTGTGCCTGCACGTCAGAACTTTTGTAAGTAGTCACCTTATTGGTTAACTGATACACATCGATGCTATATTGAGATGAAGTGGTATCACCGTAAAATTTATTGGTGGTAGTATCAATTCTTAAAACCAGAATAGCAGAGTCTAAAACAGGCGAAGTACCAAAATCATAGCTTAAGCTACTTGGAGTAACGGTCATGGCTACACTCGATTTGGTTGTGCCAAAAACAGGATCAACCATATAGCCTAATGGGTAGCGCGTTAAGCTTTGTGTGTTGGCAGCAGGTTCGGCTATGGTTTCCGATCTAACCTCGCTGGTTACCAAAGTACCGGTAATTGCTGTGCTTGGATCAACATCTAAACCAACACTATCAGGGTTTTTGCACGATGCAAAAAGAAAAAGACCTATCAACAGGGTTAATAAGTCTTGTTTTGTAAATTTCATATTTAAAATAATAATACCTAATTAAGCAAGTGAAACCAATTCGTCATTTGAAATTTCTTCATAAAAAGTATAGAAGTTTTCAAAATTCTCGGTTAAGTTAAATGCTAATGTTGGCTTATTTGAATCTTTAACAAATTTTAACAAAGCGGTATCCAGGTTTTCGTCGCCTAAAACCACTGCGTCTGAATGTGTTACCGCACCAATGTGCATGCTGTTGCAATCTGCTGGAATGAAAGCTTTGGTGTCGTCTTCAGTCATGTTGGCCATAACTGCTTTCTTAGCGAAATTATCGTTTAGTTTTTCAGTAAAGCCATCCTCATAAATAGAATATACCACTTTCGAGTTTTTAAAAGTAGGATCGTTTTTATAAGTAGTTTTAATATAAGCAGGTACTAAAGAGCTCATCCAGCCATGGCAGTGAACAATATCCGGTGCCCAGCCTAATTTTTTAACCGTTTCTAATGCACCTTTGCAGAAGAAAATGGTACGCTCATCATTGTCGTCGAAAAATTTTCCGCTCGCATCTCTAAATACTTGTTTGCGTTGAAAATATTCTTCATTGTCTAAGAAATAAACCTGCATACGTGCAGCTGGGATGGAAGCCACTTTAATAATTAACGGGTTATCGTTGTCATCGATGATGATGTTCATTCCTGATAAGCGGATTACTTCGTGTAAACGATTTCTTCTTTCATTAATGTTACCGAATTTAGGCATCAAGATGCGGATTTCGAATCCTTTTTCTTGCATTGCTTGAGGTAATTGGCGTGTAATTTCAGAAATTTTAGTAAGCTCGAGGAAAGGCGACATCTCGTGTGTAACAATCAGCAGCTTCGTTTTTGCCATCTCCATATTCTAAGAAAATATTAAGTTAAATAAAAGATAATGAGCTGCAAAGGTAAGCATAATAATACTATTTATCAATATCGCAAGCATTTGTTTGGTTTCGTTTAGATTAATTTACACCTTTACGGCTTTAATTTAGATTGTCCGAATTGGAAATATTTAAAACAAAGGCTGCTCTTAAAGCTTTCTTAAAACCTTTAAAAGCATCAGGTAAAAAAATAGCACTTGTGCCTACAATGGGTGCATTGCATAATGGCCATATATCACTTATAAAACTGGCCCAACACAACGCCGATATCATTATCTGCAGTATTTTTGTTAACCCAACACAGTTTACCGATCCTAAGGATCTGGAAAAATATCCGCGACCCATTGAACACGATCTGGCTATGTTGCAGGATGCAGGTTGCAGTGGCGTTTTTATGCCCAACGTAACAGAGATGTATCCGGCAGGTGCAGACGAAAAATGGCACATTGATTTGGGAAATGCCGAATTCCTGTTAGAAGGTGCTTTTAGAAAAGGGCATTACCAGGGGGTAACCCAGATTGTGAAAAAGCTCTTTGATGCAGTTGAGCCTGATGTAGCCATGTTTGGGCAGAAAGATTTTCAGCAGGTATTGATGATTAAAAATATGCTTGCTCACTTTAACTTACCTATTACTATTATTACCTGCCCGATTATCAGGGAGGAGGATGGTTTGGCCATGAGTAGCCGGAATATCCATTTAACCCCCGAAGACCGTAAGCATTCATTGGTATTGAGCAAATCGCTCCAGTTTGTAGTTGATCATTTTGATAAGTATACATTAGCCGAACTCGAAACCCTTGCAAAAGCATTATACGAGGATATTGAAGGGGTAGCCCTTGATTACTTTACCATTGCCAATGGCGATACCCTGGAACCAGCCAAAACTAAAGAAGCAAACAACCTTGTTGCTTTAGTCGCTGCAAAGGTAGGCTCAACCAGATTGATTGATAATATGATTATTAAATGAGGTAAGATTTGAGGTAAAATGGCAGAGGTAAGATGGATTTTAGAGCATATCGTTCATATTTAGAGTTTATCAATCATTAGCCATTTCCCATATTACATGGTAGTTACATTTTCCATTTTTTTCATCCAGTGCTTTATTACTAACTTTGCCGAATGGTTATCACAATATTAAAATCGAAAATACACCGTGTTAGGGTAACACAGGCCGAATTAAATTATGTAGGCAGTATTACGATAGATGAAGATTTGATGGATGCAGCTAACATTATAGCTAATGAAAAGGTGCAGATTGTAAATAATAATAATGGTGCGCGTTTCGAAACCTATGTTATAAAGGGCGAACGTGGTACCGGAACTATCTGTTTAAATGGCGCAACCGCACGTTTGGCACAGCTTGGCGATATTCTTATTATTATGTCGTACGGTGCATTGCCAATAGAGGAAGCTAAAAAATATAACCCTATATTGGTCTTCCCTGACGATAATAATCATTTGCTAAAATAAATTGTGGCATTCGACCTTAAAGCAGCGCTAAAATATATCATCCTGTTTTTAATAGGAGTGGGAGTTTTATATTTAGCGTTTCGGGGTCAGGATTTAGGCAAAATCTGGGAAGAAATAAAAGGAGCTGATTTCTTTTGGGTAATCGTTTCTTCCTTCGCCGTATGGATAGCCCACGTTTTACGCGCATTGCGTTGGCAAATGCTTTACCGCTCCATACAATATAATGTTGGTTTCTGGAATGCTTACCACGCCGTAATTATTGGTTATCTGGCCAATTTGGCTTTACCCCGTTTTGGCGAAATTGGTCGGTGCTCTGTTATAAATAAGGCCGAAAAGGTGCCCATGTTCGCATCGATAGGTACTGTAATTACCGAAAGGCTTTTTGATGTACTGGTACTTTTACTTACCAGTGTAGCCATGTTGGTTTTTCAGTACGATATTGTTTCTGATTTTTTACACGATACGATTTATCTTAATCTGGTTAAAAAATTAAGTGCCATCAATTATTTGTGGCTGCTTTTAATTGGCATTATTGTTATTCTGTTAATCGTAAGCGCAATTTATTTTATGCGTCAAAAATTTAGTCAAAAATTTCTGCGGATTTTTGTGAGCCTTCGCCAGGGTTTTGGTTCATACAGCAAGTTAAAGCAAAAAGGCTTATTTTTAAGCTATACCTTAGGCATATGGGTTTTCTATTCGCTATCGATGTATTTTGCCTTTTCATCTATTTCAGCTACGTCAGGCTTGCATTTTAGCGCAGCGTTTACCGCAATTGTATTTTCTGGTTTTGCTATGGCAGCTCCAATCCAGGGTGGTATTGGTGTTTTTCACTGGGTAGTTGCGCAATCGCTGGTATTATACGGTGTATTGTTTAAAGATGGTTTGGCTTACGCTACCATTATCCATTCCTCGCAGGTATTGCTGATTTTAGTGCTGGGTAGTTTGAGTTTGCTGAGGGTTTTGGTGCAAAAACGGACACGTTAAAAATGGCCATTAATTGGCTCTGTTTTCATCTTCGTTTTTTTTGTTTTCCTTGGCCTTGTAAGTTGAGCTGCCAAAATTATAAGTTAAGCTAAAGACCAATCGCCGGGCAGCATTATAATGATACATATCGTTGTTTATAATGTGTTTCTCTCTAAAAATGAGCCTTCTTTTAATGTTGTCAAAAGCATCGTAAAGTGTCATCTTCGTATTAAGCTTATTCTTTAGCCAGGTTTTTTGCAATCCAAAATCGACTCCATAAATAGGTGAGAAGATGTAAAGGCCGTTGCCGCTTTTCGATTCGTAAGTATAGCTCACATCAATTAACCAATCTTTTAAGGTAAAAACCTGACTGCCGTTAATCTTATAATCATAAACGGGTATTTGATAGATTTGCCCGAAGTAAGGGGTTAACTCTTTATTGTAATTAAAGGATACATTGTTATTCATCCGCCACCATTTGGTTACTGTTATTGGAGAACTGACCTGCAGGTTTGCGAAATTTCTGTACGGGAGGTTTCTGCCTAAAAAAATTAATTCATTTGTTTCGGGATTGTATTCGGGATAACGTGCCAAAACATCTGTTTCACGTCCGGCGTTTAATGAGATGTTGAGTGATTTTCTGCTGTAAGATAGCGCGAACAGGTTGGTTGTTGCAGGTTGCAGATAAGGATTTCCTATCCAATAATGGCGCGGACTATAATAAAAACGGAAAGGATTTAAAGCCGCAAAGGTTGGTCTTGTTAACCGTTTGCTATAGCTGAAACTAAGTTGTTCACTATTGTTAATTGTGTAGGTTAGATTAAGGCTTGGTAACCACTTCAAATACCTTCTTTCGGTAAGTATACCAGTTGTTACGGAATTTGCTACGGTAACAGTATGCTCGGTTCTTAAACCTAAGCTGTAACTTATTTTATCCAGTTGCCCGGTATAAAACAAGTAACCCGCTGCAATATGTTCGTGGTAACTAAATTGATTGCTGCGTTTGGGGTCTAAATTAAAGACAGCATTAGCCAGGGTATCGTAACGAAGGTTATTTTGAGTACTGTTGTAAGCATATTTGCCGCCAAATTCTAACTTTCCTTTACCTGTTTTTTGAATATAATCTGCTTGTAGGGTACGTATCAAAATATTGTTCCGTGAGTTTGTTTTCCAATAATTCACCAGCTCGTTTTTAAATATATTGCGGTTTTGAATATCCTCTGTTTGCCTATTGTCAATTTGAGCTAAGGTACTTATGATGTGTAGCTCGCTGTTTTTAAACTGGGCATTATAATTAAGACCGCCTGCATAATTACGTTGTTTAGGCCGCGCATCGTTGTCGCTTTTAACAAGATTAAGGGTATAATCTAAGTCAGGTGTCTGGGTAAGCAGTTGGTTACCTGATATGGCATTTCTGTTTACCTGGTTGGTACGTACAAAAGCTTCCAGGTTTTGCCCACTTTTTAATTCGTAAGTCACGGCCGCCTGTGCATTAAAATTCTGGTTAGCGGTAATGGTTCGCGTATCGGTAATCAGGGCATTGCTATTGGCCAGGTATTGTAGCGCGTAATATTGGTAATAAGTGCTTCCATAGGTGTGGCCAAGTTTAAAGTCGTAACTGAATCGAGGTGTTTTTAAAACCAGCGATAGATTATTATCGAGTAAACTGTAGTTGTTTTGCTGAAAACGGGTATTGTAAATCCCTCTTAAACCTAACGCAAGATTCCTTTTTAACCTGATGTCTATAATTCCTTGATATTCTCCATCATATTTGGATGAAGGCTGGTTAATCATTTCGATAGATTCGACCATATCTGGCGATAAGCTATTCAGGTAAGTCAAGACTTCATCATTACTCATGTTTATAGGTTTGCCATCAACAAATACAGTAGGAGTTGCTCTGCTAGCCATTTGTATTGTTCCATCCTGGCTAACCTGAAGTCCGGGAAGCTTTCTTAATACATCGAGCAAATTTGAAGCAGACTTGAAAAATGTATTGTTGGCAATACCGATTTTAATTTGTCCACTTTTCGTGCTGAAATTAGCTGTACCGCCCATAATGGTTACTTCCTGGAGCAGGTTGATGTCTTCGGGTATTAAAATATGGCCTAGTTCTAGTATTTCTGCACTATTTTCATTAATCAATAGTATTTTTTCCACCTTTTGATAACCCATCAACGTAATGGTTAAACTGTATTTACCTTTGGGTATACTGCTAAATCCAAAGAAACCGGCAGTGTCGCTACTGGCATATTTAATTAAAAGCGGGCTGCCTTGATCAGTCAGCATCAGGTTAGCTAAAGGCAGGCTTTGGCCGGTCTTGCTGTCAACCACCCGTCCCTTAATAATCTGTGCGCTTAAATATGAGCTGATAAATAAAAAGAGGCACAATAATATTGGTTTCATCTTCGTGTGTTGGGTTTTTATAATTTATGCCAAAACTAGAAGTGGATGAGGGAGAGGTGGTTTTGAATTTCAGATTTGGGAGTTCTGAATTATAAAACCGGACAGTGTTTAGTTTGATGAAGCAACAGATAGCTGTTCTTTATAAAGTGTTGGGGTTGTTTGTTTATGCTTTTTAAAAGCGGTGTAAAAAGTAGATTTGGCATTAAAGCCCACTTCGTAACCAATAGCCTCGAGTTTAATGCCTTTATCGTTGATGATCAGTTCGCAGGCCTCATCTATTCTAAATTCGTTAATGTAGGCTGCAAAGCTTTTTCCTAAATTATCGTTAAGTAACTGAGATAGCTGGTGGCTCGAAATATTGATTTTTTTGGCAAGGTCATTTAACTTGAGGTCCGGATTTTTGTAAAGTTCTTCCTCCAGAATAAGTTTTTGGAGTTTTTGGGTTAAGGCTTTGGCCTGCTCCGTAGCAATCTTTTTGTTGGCATACTTGGGTAAATCGGGGTTGCCAGATAAAATATTGCTGTTTTTTCTTTCGCTAACAAACAAGAAAAAATTTAGATAAAGAACCAGTGAGAAAAATAAGGCCCCACTAATACAGGGCCCGTTAAAAAAAGAGAAAATAGATAACTTAAATGCAGCCGGAACAATTATGTTACCTGCAAATACAGATAACAATAGCTTTTCGGTTATAGAAAGTTTGTCTCGTTTGGTAAATAAGGTAATAATAACACTTCTTAGCAACCAGGCTGATAATAAGATATAGATGGTAAATTGTGCAGAAACGACTGTTCCGATGTAATTTTCCCACATATCAGGTCGGTTATCATAAGGTGCTATTATGCCCGCAATTGTAATGGCCAAAAACCAAAACAGATAAACCCCTTTTTGGACCATTGTACTTTTCTGATCCGGTACCAATGCCGATTGAATGAAATAATAAAGCGAGGGCCCCACTAAGGCACTTCCCATAATGCCAATTTCGATGTAGAGACCAGGGAGAGTGGGATAGAAGTAAAAAATAAATGATTTGCCAATTTTTAAGCAGAGCGATAATAACAAAATTCCGAGGAGGTGTACAGAAACAGACTTCGGCTTTTTGAATAGCAACAAGTATCCACCAATGAGAAATGAATTGAATATGCCTAAAGCACTGAAAAAAAATAAAATTTGTTGCCCCAGGTTCATTTAACAAAAATAATAATCTTTCGTTAACGCCAGCTAGTCATAATAAATACTTTCATTTTAAATGCGATAATCTTTTGCAGGATTGTTAAGTATTATCCAGCAAAATAAAATACTATGCAGCCATAGTATTTCTGATCTATAAATCATACATTTGATTTACTAACCTTTTATACATAATTGTTATGCATTTTGAATTAAGTGAAGAACAGATCATGATACAGCAAGCTGCGCGCGATTTTGCCCAGCATGAATTAAAACCTGGAGTTATTGAAAGAGACGAGCATCAGAAATTTCCGGCCGAGCAGGTGAAGAAATTGGGTGAACTCGGCTTTCTGGGAATGATGGTTGATCCAAAATACAATGGCAGCGGTTTGGATGCCATTTCTTATGTTTTGGTAATGGAAGAGCTATCTAAAATAGATGCCTCGGCTTCTGTTGTTGTTTCGGTAAACAACTCGCTGGTGTGTTACGGTTTAGAGGCTTATGGAAGTGAGGCACAAAAGGAGAAATATTTAAAACCACTTGCTGCCGGCGAAAAAATCGGGGCTTTCTGCCTGTCAGAACCCGAAGCTGGATCTGATGCCACCTCACAGCGAACTACAGCCGAAGATAAAGGCGATTACTATTTACTTAACGGTACCAAAAACTGGATTACCAATGGTAGTACTGCTTCAACTTATCTGGTTATCGCACAAACTCATTCTGAATTAAGGCACAAAGGAATAAATGCCTTTATTGTTGAAAAAGGGATGGAGGGCTTCACCGTTGGGCCAAAAGAAAATAAACTGGGTATTCGCGGGTCTGATACACATTCGTTAATGTTTAATGATGTTAAGGTACCCAAAGAAAACAGGATTGGTGAGGATGGCTTTGGTTTTACCTTTGCCATGAAAACCCTCGAGGGTGGGCGTATTGGTATAGCTGCCCAGGCGCTGGGGATTGCGCAGGGTGCTTTTGAGCTGGCTACGCAATATGCAAAAGAGCGCAAAACCTTCGGTAAACCGATTTCAGAGCATCAGGCTATTGCTTTTAAGCTGGCCGATATGGCTACACAGATTGAGGCTGCCCGTTTATTGGTATATAAGGCCGCCTGGTTAAAAAGCCAGGGACTTCCGTATACACAGGCTGGCTCGATGGCTAAATTATATGCTTCGAAAGTGGCTATGGATGTAACCATAGAGGCGGTCCAGGTGCATGGTGGTTACGGTTTTGTAAAAGAATACCATGTAGAGCGTTTAATGCGCGATGCAAAAATTACCCAGATTTACGAAGGAACATCTGAAATACAAAAGATGGTGATCTCGAGAGAGGTGATTAGATAGTTCATGGTTATCAGTTGGCAGCTCGAATTGCAAACTGCCAACTGAAAACTGAACTATTCTTTCTCTCCCACAATAGCGCCAAAAACTGCTTTCAGCAGGGCTACAATTATTGCCAGAAAAGCTGCGGAGATAAAACCCGAGGTATTAAAAGAAGTCATCATGTTATCAACCAATAATACCATTAATACGGTGATGATAAACGAAACCAGGCCCAGGGTAAGGAAATTAATCGGAAAGGTTAATAGCCTTAAAATAAAGCCAATTGTAGCGTTGGCCAGGGCAATTAAAATGGAGGCAATAATGGCACTGCCATAGCTATCAATATGTACACCAGGTACTAAGAATCTGGCGCCGATAAAAAAGGCCAGCCCTGTTAATAGTATTTCGATAATAAATCTCATAATTGTTTATTTTTGTGAATGTTAAAGTACTTTTTTAAATATTTAGTCTTGTTTATCGTCGTGTTTTTGGCGATTTCCTGTTCGAATACAAACAACAGGCCAATTATTCAGTTTTCTGGCGATAGTACTTCAATAATAATTAAAAATATTGATGAGGCCAGCCTTTTGCAGGTTAAAAATGCCTATCGGGCTAATGCAGATACAGTTAATATGGTTACAGTGTTACTTAAGCCGGGGGAGCTGGACAGTGTACAAGACGAGCTTGAAGTACCCGGAAAAATTAACATTGCCGGCGATTCGCTTGTTTTTAATCCCGATAGCTCATTTGTTAAAGGTAACACCTATGTGGTAGAAAGTTACATCGGCGTAAAATTTGCCACGGTGGGTAATCTGATCTCAGGTAATGCAAAACAGAACTTACAGGCACAGCGACAAACACTTAGGCGGTAATAATCAGCATAATAATTGCTGCAGGTGTTTGATTTTGTCTAAAAAATTACTACATTTGCATCGTAATCGAAGAAAAGAGAAGGGGACAGTGTCCCCTTTTTCTATGAAATCAGGTTAAAATATGCAGGTAGAAAAGAGAGTTGCAGCCCTCGTAGAGGAAAAAATTGCCGATCGTCCAGAGTTGTTTCTGGTTGATGTGAAAATGTTGCCAAACAATAAATTAATTATCCATGTTGATGGCGATGAAGGCATTAGCATACAGGATTGCGTGGCTATTAGCAGGCACGTTGGTTTTCATCTCGAAGAAGAAAACGCAATAGAGCAGGCTTATAATTTAGAAGTTTCTTCGCCGGGTGTTGGCGAGCCATTAAGGCTTGTTCGCCAATACAGCAAAAATGTTGGCCGTACTTTAGGTATTAAGTTAAAAGATGGCCTGAAAAAAGAAGGTAAACTGCTGGCAGTTACAGAAAATGATTTGCTGATTGAAGAATCGGTAAAAGAAAAAGGGAAAAAGGCGGTAGCGGTTCAAACAACTGTTCCGTTTAATGATATATTAGAAACAAGTGTGTTAATTTCATTTAAGTAAGAATGAGTACTACAACAATTAATTTGATCGACTCTTTTCAAGAGTTCAAAGATTTCAAAAATATAGATCGCCCTACGGTGATCAGTGTGCTGGAAGAGGTTTTTCGTAGCATGTTGCGTAAAAAATACGGAACAGATGAAAACTGTGATGTAATTGTGAACCCGGATAACGGGGATTTGGAGATCTGGAGAACAAGGAAAGTAATGGAAGATGGCTTTTCTGAGGATGATGATTTAGAAATCGAACTTGCTGATGTACACAAACTTGATCCGACTTTAGAAGTTGGTGATGATTATATCGAGCAAATTACTTTAGAAAGTTTCGGTCGTAGGGCAATTTTAGCAGCACGCCAAACACTCGTTTCTAAAGTATTGGAGTTAGAGAAAGATGAAATTTTCAAAAAATATAAAGATCGCGTTGGTGAAATTGTAACCGGCGAGGTTTATCAGGTTTGGAAAAAAGAAACTTTGGTTTTAGATGATGAAGGTAACGAACTTTTAATGCCTAAAACAGAGCAGATTCCAGCTGATTATTTCAAAAAAGGCGATTCTGTAAAAGCAGTAATCTCTAAAGTGGAAATGATCAATGCCAATCCGAAAATTATCATTTCGAGAACTGCGCCTGAGTTTTTACAGCGCTTGTTCGAGCTTGAAGTACCTGAGATTTTTGATGGTTTAATTACCGTTAAGAAAATTGTTCGCGAACCAGGAGAGCGTGCTAAAGTTGCGGTAGAATCGTACGATGACCGTATTGATCCGGTTGGAGCATGTGTGGGTATGAAAGGATCGCGTATCCATGGTATCGTTCGCGAACTGAAAAACGAAAATATTGATGTGATTAACTTCACAAATAACATCTCATTATATATTACCCGTGCTTTAAGCCCGGCTAAAATCACATCTATTAAATTGGATGACGAAACCAAACATGCATCGGTTTACTTAAAACCAGATCAGGTTTCATTGGCAATCGGACGTGGCGGACATAACATTAAACTGGCTGGTAAATTAACCGGTTACGAAATTGATGTTTACCGCGAAGCTGGAGAAGAAAGCGACGAGGATGTGGATTTAGAAGAATTCTCAGATGAGATTGATAGCTGGATTATTGATGAATTAAAGGCTATCGGGTGCGATACTGCTAAGAGTGTTTTAGCACTTACAGTAGAAGATTTGGTAAAACGCACCGACTTAGAAGAAGAAACCATTAAAGAAGTGGTTCAGATTTTACAGTCAGAATTTGAATAAGTGGTGTAATTGCCAAATAAACACTACTTTTGTTTTATTATAAAAAATAACAGGAGCTAAATGTCAGACGACAAACCAATCATTTTAATTAAAGCTATTAAAGAACTTAATATAGGCATGAGTACGGCCGTTGAGTTTTTAAACAAAAAGGGATTCTCTGCCGAGAAGAGCCCTATGTTTAAACTTACGGGTGAGATGTATAATGCCTTATTGAAAGAGTATCAGGGAGATAAGATCGTAAGAGAAGAAGCCAAACAAATAGTGATTGGTAAAATACGTCGCGACGAGCCTGAAACTGAGAAGCCAGTAGAAGCGCCGAAGAAAAATACCGATTTTGAGAAAAATGAAGAGATTTTAATCAAAAATGCTCAGTCATTTACTCCTCCGGTAGAAAAACCAAAGGTGGTTGAAACACCTAAAGTAGAAACTCCGGCACCAACCCCTGCGGCAGCAGCGCCGGTTGCAGCACCAAAAGCTGAAGAAAAAGCTGATGAAAGCGCTTTACCAGGTGTTAAAATTGTAGGAAAGATCGATTTAAGCGATCTTAATTCAAAAACACGTCCGGTTAAGAAAGAAGAAACTCCTGCACCAGCAGCTCCGGTAGCAGCCGCACCAGTTGCAAAAGCACCAGAGCCAGTTAAACCGGTAGAACAACCTAAAGCAGAAGAAAAACCAGTAGAGGTTAAGAAGGAAGAAACTCCAGCTCCTGCACCAGCAGCTCCGGTAGCGGCAGCACCAGTTGCAAAAGCACCAGAGCCAGTTAAACCGATAGAACAACCGAAGGCAGAAGAAAAACCAGTAGATACTAAACCTGTAAGCAACGAGCCCGAAGTAATTAAGGCGCGTACGGTTAAATTAACTGGTCCGAATATTATTGGTAAAATTGTTTTACCAACTACGCCAGATCGCAGAAACGGTCCGGTAGCTTCATCTAGCGATAGTGAAGCAGCTAAACGTAAGCGTAAGCGCAAAAAAACTCCTGGAGCACCAGGTCAGCCAGGCCAACCTGGTGGTCATGGTCAGCAAGGACAAAATAATCCTGCAGGTCAGGGTGGGGCACCGGGTCAACCTCGTCAGCCTTATCAAGGCAACAGGCCAGGTGGCGGTACACCATACCAGGGTAACAGACCAGCCGGACAAGGCGGTACTCCTTACCAGGGTAATAGAAATAACAACAGACCAGGTTTCCAGAATAGAAATGCTGCACCAAGCGGACCTAAAGAAGAACCTACAGAGAAAGAGATTCAAGATCAGATTAAAGCCACACTTGCCCGTTTAAGTGGAGCAGGTAAATCTGGTAAGTTTGCACAACGCGCCAAGTTACGTCGTCAGAAACGTGATGATGTGGCCAGTAACGCTGAAGAAGCAGCAAACGAGCTTGAATCGCAATCGAAAATATTAAAAGTAACAGAATTTGTTACGGCGAATGAGCTGGCGAACATGATGGATGTACCGGTAACCAAAATTATTGGTACCTGTATGAGCTTGGGTATGTTCGTTTCCATTAACCAGCGTTTAGATGCTGAAACCTTAACCATTGTTGCCGATGAGTTTGGTTACGAAATTCAATTCGTTAAACCAGATGAAGAAGAAGATAATGTAATTGAGGAAGAAGATAACGAAGAAGATTTAATCGAAAGAGCTCCGGTTGTTACGATTATGGGTCACGTCGATCACGGTAAAACCTCATTGCTGGATTATATCCGTAAAGCGAATGTGGTAGCTGGTGAGGCGGGTGGTATTACCCAGCACATTGGTGCTTACATGGTAACTACCCCTTCTGGTAAAAAAGTAACTTTCTTAGATACACCAGGTCACGAGGCCTTTACCGCGATGCGTGCACGTGGTGCTAAGGCTGCAGATATTGCCATTATTGTTATTGCTGCGGATGATGCAGTGATGCCTCAAACAAAAGAGGCGATTAACCATGCACAGGCAGCGGGTGTGCCATTGGTATTTGCTTTTACCAAAATTGATAAACCAGGTGCAAACGGAGATAAGGTACGTGAGCAGTTATCGGTAATGAATATTTTGGTTGAAGACTGGGGGGGTAAATATCAATCGCAGGAAATTTCGAGCAAAAGCGGCTTAAATGTAGACTTACTTTTAGATAAAGTATTATTAGAAGCTGAGTTATTAGAACTGAAAGCCAATCCGAACAAACGTGCTACAGGTACGGTAATCGAATCGGCATTAGATAAAGGACGTGGTATTGTAACTACAGTACTGGTTCAGGGTGGTACTTTAAAAGTTGGAGATCCAATTTTAGCAGGTAGTTACAGCGGACGTGTAAAAGCGTTAACCAATGAGCGCGGTGCTAAAGTAGATTCGGCAGGTCCATCACAACCGGTACAGGTTTTGGGTATGCAGGGCGCACCTACAGCTGGCGACAGGTTTAATGCCTTAGAAAGCGAAACTGAAGCCCGTGATATTGCAAACAAACGGATGCAGTTACAACGCGAACAAGGCTTACGTACGCAGAAACACATTACTTTGGATGAGATCGGTCGTCGTTTGGCAATCGGTAACTTTAAAGAGCTTAACATCATCGTTAAGGGTGACGTGGATGGTTCTATCGAGGCCTTAGCAGACTCATTGTTGAAACTATCAACTGAGCAGATCCAGATTAATATCATTAGTAAAGGTGTTGGTCAGATTTCAGAATCTGATGTATTGTTGGCTTCGGCTTCGGATGCGATTATTATCGGTTTCCAGGTTCGCCCATCAACAGGTGCACGTAAATTAGCTGAAGCAGAGCAAATCGATATCCGTTTATATTCTATCATTTACGATGCAATCAACGAGATTAAATCGGCAATGGAAGGTATGTTAGATCCGGAATTTGAAGAGAAAATTGTGGCTAACGTTGAGATCCGCGAAACATTCAAAATCACTAAAGTGGGTACCATTGCAGGTTGTATGGTATTGGATGGTAAGATTACCCGTAACAGCAAAATCCGTATCGTTAGAGATGGCGTTGTAGTTTACACAGGAGAGCTTGCATCATTAAAACGCTTTAAAGATGATGTGAAAGAGGTGAACAAAGGTTATGAATGTGGTTTAAACATCCAGAACTTTAATAACATCGAAGTTGGCGATATCGTTGAAGCTTACGAACAAGTAGAAGTAGCGAGAAAGCTGTAATTAGTTTTCTGTCAAAATAAAAGCAAGGGCATCAATAATATTGATGCCCTTTTTTGTCGCGGAGAGCAATTGGTTGTTCTTTTTAAAAATCTGATTGAATAATTATCTGATGAATCGGAATATTGTAGAGTCCTGCAATTTTATCCAGTTGTGATATGACAAAATCTACTTCGTTATTTTTAAGAAGAGGAACTACTCCGGCAAATATGATTAAGAAGGGATACAGAAAGCAATATCTACAACTGTAATATTTTACGTACATAAATGTTAAAAGGGTTCATAATTAATTCTGAACCCTTTTTTTAACGGATATTTGCCGATTCATCTACCAAAACATTTAATGGATATCGAACTAAAGAAAGAAACTGCGGCTGTAAAAAAGAATTTTGATTTCGTTAATACCATCCGGTGTATCTCTATGATGGGTATTGTATTTGAGCACAGCCACATTGTTCAGGCTCCTATGTATAATACCATTGGGGATACGATTGTGGAAGCAGGCGTTATACAGTTTTTTAAGTTCTCTACAGTAGCCTTTTTTTTGATAGGTGGTTTCCTGATAAACCATAAATTTCAAGAGTATTCAGCAGTCCAATATCTAAAAAATAGGTTCAAAAATACAGTAAGCCCTTGGCTTTTCTGGATGTTTGTTTTTATTGCCATTACAATGCTGGATAGGTGCGTTGCTTTTTTTAAAGGAAGTGATGGTGGCTTAATGTTTACAAATTTCTGGGCTTATATCTCAGATTTTGTTTACCGGGTATTGTTCTTTAGCCCGTACTGGTTTATTCTTAATTTTTTAATCTGTATTACCTTATTGCTGGTGTTTAAAAAATATCTTTATAAGTATTGGCTTGGGGTATTTTTTGGTTTAATTTCACTTGTGTATAGTGTAAATTTATATTTTAAATGGTTCGAAACTACGCATACTTCTGCCCTTTTTGGTTTTGTATTCTATCTGTGGCTTGGGGTATATTTAAACAGATATTATGCAGAGGTAAAGAAGTTTGTAAAAGAAACACCGTGGTTAATCTGGATATTTTGTTTAGTAATAACTTTTGCGCTGGGCATTGGAGAATCTGTAATCCTTATTAAATTAGGAAGTAAAGATGCTTACAATACGCTTCGTATAACAAATATTATTTATTCGTTTGTAGCCTTTGGAGTTTTACTTAAAATAGGAAACATTAAAATCCTTAATCGCCTTAAGCCCAGGGAAACGACATTTGGAATATATTTATTACACAGTATCGTAATAGAAAGGCTTTTACCCCTGATTTTTCAACCTTTGAAATTAGATGTGGAACATTATAATGTTTACGAAAACACAGGGTTGCTAGTCTTTAGATTTTTAATAGCCTATTCTATCAGCTATTTGTTATCTGCAGTACTTATCAAAACCAGAATGAAATGGACTGTTGGGCAGTAATCTAGTCTAAAATTTGTTTAAGACTGTTTTTTGCTGCCCTTCTAAATTTCTTAAAATTAAAATAGTTCCTTTCGAATATCTCAGTTTTAAAGTACCATTTTAAGTTCAGACCATTAATTTGGTCAGATATTAAAATCTCCATCCATTTATTAAACAGAAAACGATTAAATCGTTCTGGGTTATATCTTTTAGAAATATTGTTAGCTAATTTAAGCTCATGGAACAGGTTTAAATAATCACCTAAGTGTGTTTTACTGAGACTCCAGTTGAACAATTCAACATGTAAATTAATCCACTTTGCATGATTTGTTAAGCCAATATGTTCTTGCATACTACTGATAATTTTTCTCTCATTTGCAAGTCTTATATCTAGGTTTAATGAAGAGGTATTATTGCTATGGATACGATAATCGACAAGTGTTTCATCCAGGTTTGCAACTTGATACTTCTCTGCCATTCGTATAAAAAGGTCAAAATCTTCGGATATTGTATAGTTTTGGTAACCCCCAAGTTCGATAAAAACATTGGTTTTAAACATCGTTGTAGAATTAACGAAAGGATTTCCGAACAACATAAATAAATCAACCGTATTATCTATCGGTACCATTAATTTTGTTCCTGTTTTTTCGCTATGCTCATTAATTATCGCTGCATGACCACCACATAGTACCACATCTGGGTTAGCCAGAAGATACTTGTACTGAAGTTCAAGTCTATTGGGATAAGCAATGTCATCTGCATCCAGTATTGCAATATATTCACCCTTTGCCAACGTTAACAAGAGGTTTCTGGTATAAATCAAACCTTTATTACTTTCATTCTGTATCAGTCTGATTCTTTCATCATTAAATGATTTAGCAATCGAAACAGTATCGTCAGTAGAACCATCATCTACGACAATCAATTCAAAATCAGGGAAACTTTGGATTAATATGCTATTTATGGAATGTTTGATAAAATCTGCCTGATTGTAAGCAGCCATAAATACAGTTATTTTTGGATGTCCCATTATTTGCAAAATAGATAAATTTGAACTTAAGTAATTAGTTCCAAATATACCAACAAACTAGTGTGGTGTAAATGCAATTACATTATTTATGCTTTAATTTGCATATCCTGTAAAAAAATAAGGTTACTTTCATATCGGAGATTAGATGAAGAAAATATTGTTTATAACGCATAACCTAGGTAGAACAGGTTCAGAAATGTTGCTTTGGTACTCTTTAACCAATTTAAACAAAGAGAAGTTTATGCCCCTTTTATTTACCAAAGATAAAGGTGTACTCATTGATGAACTGCCTGGTGAAATTAAACATTTCCTGCCCTATAAAAAAAATCCGAAAAGATCTTTAAGGCTTTTGAGGTCTATTTTAAAGATCTTTAAAATAGATTCTTTAGCATATCAGCTAAGCCAGATACATAAAAAAAACAAAGTGGATTTTTGGTATGTAAACACGATTGTAATTCCTGAGGTTTATCCAATAGCGAAGAAATTGGGGGTTAAAGTGATCACGCATGCGCATGAGTTACCATTAGCTTATAACTTTGTTTCTTATACAGATTTAGAAACAATTGTATCTTCATCAGCAGCTTTAATTGGCTGCTCGGAAGCTGTATGTGAAAAGATTACTAATATGGGTAGGCCTGATGTGAATTTGCTGTATGGATTTATCGATAAATCTAAAATAGTTTGTACAAAAACTGCTGAAGAAGTAAAGGCAAATACTGGTTTTAAGGATCAGGATTTTGTTTGGGCAATTTCTGGTAAAACATCTTTGATAAAAGGGGTTGATTTTTTGGTTTTGTTACTCCAGGAACTTCCAGATAATATTAAAATTATCTGGATTGGTGGAGAGGAAAATACGGGAATATACTATTATGCTAAAAAGGCTGTCGAAAATAAATACCCCGGTAGAGTTAAATTTTTAGGTGCACAAAGTACAGAATACTACAATTATCTTAATTCTGCCGATGGCTTTTTATTATTGTCCAGGGAAGATTCATTTCCATTGGTAATGTTAGAAGCGGCATCGCTGGGCAAGCCAATTGTGGGCTTTAATTCTGGAGGAATTAGCGAATTTGTAAAAGAGGGTACCGGGATTGTTGTAGATTCCTGGAGGGCAAAAGATTTAGCGGCAGCCATGATGGCGGTTAAAAACAATCCTGAAAGGTTTAACGTCGAAGAAATAAAGCGGCAAGCATCTGGTTATGAAGTAAAAAAACAGGTGTCGATTTTGGAGAATATACTGGATAGTGTAAATTAATATTATCCCCCGATCGATCGCCGGTCTTTTTACATCATTAGGTTTTCGGATTATGCTGATTCCAGTCCGTTTTTTAACGCCTGTAAATAACGGTGACCATATTGCTGATCGGGCTCTAAGTGGCAGCCTTCTGCCCATTCATTCCAGGCGTTTACAAAAAATAAGCGCTCTTCTCCGTTAAAATGTTCATTGGTATATTGGGCTGTTTTTGTAACCCATTCCTGAAATTTCTCAGGGCTTGAGTTTACAAAAACGGTTGCATCTTTGGCCCTTCTTGCCGAATTATCCCAGCTCGGAAAAACTGAACGGAAGTATTTATACGGTTTGGGTGCTTTTTTTTCCATTTTATCAACCATTTCTTCATAGTCGAATACTTTATTGGCAAGCAGTCCATTCTCTTTTATAGCGGTTTTATGAAGTAGCTTCCTGAAAAAATGATTAATCGGTTCTTTTTTACTGTATTTCTGTAAAGGGATTGAAAAATCTGGGGCAAATTCCATACTGGCATCAAAATCATGGCCTTTAGGATCGAAATCTCTCTTGAAATTTTCTACCCTGATCAGATAGAGGTCTTCAAAACCAGCTTTTTTTGCTTCCTCGCGCCATATTTTTACGGCCTCGTTGATATTTGGATGAAGTTCTGACCGATACATCAGATAAACAGGCTTACCATCAATTTTGATATATCTCTCATCCTTAAAAAATGGCATTAGGTATTGGATATGTTCAAGGTCGTCTTTTAAGTCATATTCCTGCTTAATTAAAACATCTGCCTCCAACCCATCCCACCGTCTGGTCCAGTTTTCATTCGCCCAACATAAACAAAAAGGGAAATCAGGTTTTTTAGATTTTAACATTTGTTCCAATGGGTTTTCCATTAAAAGTTTTCCATTAAACCAGTAGTGGTAAAAACAGAAACCATAAACGCCATAAGCTTCTGCGAGGACCGCCTGCTCAATCATGGTGTCCAATAATCTAAGATCATAAAAGCCTAAATCAGTTGGCAAATGGGGCTGATAATGTCCTTTAAATTTTGGTTTCGATTTGGTAACATTTGTCCATTCTGTAAAACCTTTTCCCCACCATTCGTCGTTTTCCTTAAAAGGATGGAATTGTGGCAGGTAAAGGGCTATGGCCTTCAGGTTATTTTTGCTGGTAGAATTTTGCATAAACTGTTGATGTTAATATCCCATTTTTAAAGCGAAATTAAATCGGCTGATAAGATTTCTCTTTTTTAAATCGGGGAAATAATATGGATAATTTCTGATCATTTGAGTGATCAGAAACGTATTGTATCTGCTCTTTTTTGTAAAGCTATTATATAATTCAGTAATAAGATGTTTATCTTCTGTACTAAGGTTCGCGTAATCTTTTAAAATTTCAAGGTTTTTTGTTTTTTCCAAAAAACGAGCCTCATTTTGTTTACTGGAATTAGCCTGTTCCTCTTTATTCATTACAGAACTGCTGTGAATTCTGTGCCGTGTTAAATTGCTATTTAAATAGGCTATTTTTTGATGGTAAAGAGCAATGAAGCCCATCCACCAATCGTAGTAACCTTCATTAGGAATTGGTAATATATAGGTAATAAAGATGCGTTTAAAAAGGACAGTATGACCAGTAACAAAGTTATAAAAAAGTAAACTCCTGAAATCTCTCTTACCAAGTTCAGAAGTTTGCTGAAGCAGGGTTTTATTTAAATCATTATTATTTTCATCTACAAATACCGAATTAGAAAAAATGAGCCAGTTTTCGCCAATGTGGTTAAGCAAGAGTTCCAGTTTATTTAATTCCCATATATCATCCTGGTCACTGATTGCAATGTAATCGCCAGTGGTTAGTGTTATTGCTTTTTCAAAATTCTTGTTAAAACCGAGATTTTGCTTGTTTTGATATAATTTGATTTGAGGGTAAGATTTTTCAAAGGTTTTTACAATATCTATGGTGTCATCCGTAGAACTGTCATCGACTATAATAACCTCAATGTTTTTATAGGTTTGGTTTAAGATGCTTGTTAACTGCTGATGCAGGTATTTAGCTCCGTTGTATGTGCATAGCGCTATCGAAATTAGAGGTTGCATCGGCAGAAAAAGATTTAAGCATTTACAAAAACTGTTTTTACCGCTGCTTCAAATTCCTGTTCTTCACGGTAAAGGGCTTCACGGTAGGGAATAAAGTTCTTAATTTCTTCGTCGTAGTTGTTTAAGCAGGTATTTATCGTTTCTATGATTGCATCGATATTATCGTCTGTTTTATCAAAACGGTATTTTTCAAGGATTGGCATGTCCTGATCAAAAGCGGCCGAGCCTTCTTTACCGATAATCATACAGCAACGCATAATACAGGCCTCCCTTGGCATTCTTTCTTTGCCTGGGTGATAACCAAAATCTACATAAAGTTTGGCCCTATTCATCCTATCAGCTACTTTTTCGGGAGTTAATCCTTTTAATGCAACCCAGTTAAGGGTAGGGGTTTTGGCAATAATCTTCTGTAAATATTCCCCGTTTTTTACCGGATTGTAAATAATGATATCTTCTTTCGTGATCTGATTATCTACCCGCATAAAGAACTGGTGGTTCATATAATCGGATATTTGGCCAATTGGCTTTATTCCGGCTTTAACTAAATGATCCATCGAAAAATAAGAATGGCCAATATTCGCAATACTCATTTCCTTTATTTTGGTTAATGTTGCAAACTCAATAGGATTATATATTTTTCTGATCCAGTAGATTGGTTTTCGCCTGGTTCGTCTGATAACAGGTGCTAACATTTTGTAATAGTTAGTTACACTTAACCACCAAATTATCTTTTTAATATTGCTAAACTCCTTTTTAAAAATGATTTCAGGAGAAGTTTCGGGTAAGATCAGGAAATTGGATGTCGAGTTTTCTAGCGTTGTAACATAAGGTACGTTATAGCCTTTATAAAATGGATGGACCGGATCTGCCTTAGGCTTTACAAGCGGGAAATAGTACATTTTGGCGTTCATGCCCATTTTTATAAGCTGATGTGCCAATTGATGTAAGGCTTCTGGGCCACCGGTTGCAAAATTCGGTGCGCAGAAAATGTATATGGTAGAATCTTTCTTTATTTTAAGCATCTTTTTTAACCTCTAGTACATATAATTTCTTTGGCTTAAAAGCTTTATAATATTGCCTGACGAAAAATTTTATAGGTTGTAAATTGTAAAACCAGGCCGTAAACCAATTACCCGATAAATAGTAACGTGTAATGGTTGTTGTCATGAAACGGCCCCTAAAAGCGTGGTTGTACTTTTTGATAAATGCCTTTCTCAATCTACGGAAGGATTCATCGGGATTACCGTTGCTTTTATGTATGATGTTAAAATCGATTACATAAGCGTTAAAACCCAAAACATCGGCAATTAGACATAAATCAGGGCCATACATGTGAAAACCAGATAAGTTATGCGAAAGTGCAAGGTTAGCGCTGTTTTTAACGACCATGAAATTCTCGTCAACTGTTTTTGTTTTTAAGGGCAGTTTAGGTTCCTTAATTACTTTACCGGATCCCTGCGTGATGTTTGTGGCAATCCACTTAAGGTTTATGCCCCCGGCATTGGCCAATATAGCCCAATTGGGATCGTTTTGTTCGATCTCGAGGATCCGTTCGGATAAATGTTTCCTGTCGTGATCGTGTATGATAATGTCCTGATGGCACAAGATGATGTATTTTCCCTTTGCCTGCTGTAGAAATTGATTTAATCCCTTAAAAGCTTCAAATCCGGATCCTTCTGTATTATCGATAAACAGATACTCACAGCTTTTTTCATCAAACCCTTTCTGAAGAAATGAATCAAGCATTTCTGTATATTCTGATTTTCTGGTTACTAGAGTGCATATCGAATATTCATATTCGTAAACAGGGGTGGAAATTGATCTGGCTAAATTTAAAGCTGTACCCATAAATTAATCAGTAAAAGCCTGCATATCGATTAAACGTTTGTATAAACCATTGGTAGCCATTAATTCGCTGTGACTTCCGGTTTCTACAACGCTACCTTTATCTATCACAATAATTTTATCGGCGTGCTGTATGGTACTTAAGCGATGCGCAATTACAATCGAGGTACGGTTTTTCATTAAATTATTGAGGGCTTCCTGAACCAGTTTTTCTGATTCGGTATCCAATGCAGATGTAGCCTCATCCAATAGCATAATTGGGGGGTTTGCCAATACGGCTCTCGCAATACAAACACGTTGTCTTTGCCCGCCAGAAAGTCTATTGCCCCTGTCGCCAACAAAAGATTGATAACCATTTTCTGTATTTTCGATAAAATCGTGCGCATTGGCAATTTTTGCTGCAGCAACTACTTCTTCCATAGTTGCATTGGGATTGGCAAATGCAATGTTGTTAAAAATGGTATCGTTAAAAAGGAAAGATTCCTGGTTAACGGTTCCCATTTGTGCCCTGATGCTTTCAGCCGTAAGATCTTTGTAATCATGTCCATCAATTTTGATGCTACCCGATTTTGGATCATGGAAACGGGGAAGAAGATCCATTAAAGTACTTTTTCCACCACCCGATGGGCCCACCAAAGCTATGGTTTTTCCCTTTTCGATATCGAAGTTAATGTTGTTCAGAATCTGTTTTTCTCCATAACTGAAAGATACATCTTTAAACTTTATGGCATGGTTAAAGTCTTCAAGTGCTTTTGCTTCCGGTGAGTTAACCAGCAACGGTTTGGTGTCGATTAGATCTAAAACACGTTCGCCTGCGGCAATACCTGAATGGATACCGCTAAATGAATCAGTTAATGCTTTAGCAGGTCTCATCACTTGTGAAAAAATAGCGATATAGGCTATAAAGTCTGTAGCAGCAAGGGCATCACTTTGATTGTTTATTATGAGTGATCCTCCATACCAAACAATAGTTGCAACCATTAATACACCCAAAAATTCAGAAACAGGAGAGCCAAGTTGTTGCCTTCTTGTCATTTTGCGGGTTAAATTGGAGTAATAAATGTTTTCCTGATTAAACTTGTCTTTAATCCTTTCGGTAGAATTAAAAGCTTTTATAATCTTGATACCACTAAGTGCTTCGTCCAGAAAGCCAATCATTTTTGCGAAAGACTCATGAGATTCTTTAGCCTGTTGTTTTAGGCGTTTAACAATTTTACTGATGATAAAGGCTGATACAGGTATTACCAGTAAGGAGAAAAAAGTAAGTTTGGCAGAGATGTTAAATAGTAGAACAACATAAACAATTAAGGTTACAGGTTCTTTAAATACTACCTGAAGTGTATTAGTAACCGTAAATTGTACAACCTGTACGTCAGAAGCAACCTTTGATATAATATCGCCTTTTCGTTCATTGTTAAAAAAACCAACATGCATATTCATTACATTGTTGAATACTGTTTTGCGGAGGTTCAGAAGGGTATGGACTCTTAGATCCTCCATATACCTTTGAGAAAAATATTTAAATAGGTTAGAAAGTAGTACCGAAATAATAATTACAATACATACATATCCAAGTGTTTTTTCGGGACCATGTATATTTATTGAATCATTTACAAATTTCCTAAACTGGGCCAATATGTCAAAAGAAGAAGCTGCCTTTTCAGTTAAAGATTCTGTTTTACATTCTTTATTCTTGTTGTTCAGAAGTGTTTCGAAAAGCGGAGATAGTAAGGCCAGATTTAAGGTGCCAAATAAAATCGAAAGCAATGTTGCAATAACGTAAGGTATTGCAAATTTTTCTATGGGTTTAGCAAAAGATAATAAACGAAAATATGTTTTCATTTTTATTTAAAATGGAATATGTAAGATGGAATATGTTATAAAACAAGCCCAAAAAATCTAATTAAAACTTGGTAAAGGTACGGTTTTCAAATCAACCTTGTCGTTTTTGGGGAAAGCGGTCACTAAAATTACAATCGTTTAATTTTTTTATGGTTAACAGATTGATTGATAATGGCCATCACATCCGAAACATTTAGGTTAGAATTGTATTTATGTTTTAGGGCTTCTAAATGTGCTTTACTATCATTAATAAGATCTTTATGGGCTAAATAATCTTTATAGCTTTCCAATACCCAGGTTTTGCCAGTAAGCAGCTTAGGAATCAATTCGGTAAAAGCCTGTTGCAATGGGTATAAAGCTTTTCTTAATCCGTGCAGATGGATTCCCTGCAGGATGTAACGGTTGCGGTAGTAGATTTTTTTGATAAAATTGGATTTGATCTGCGTTTTTGTGCTACCGCTTACGTGATGGAAACATGAAGACCGGTGCTCGTAATAACATTTCCAACCCAATTGCCATGCACGTAGGCTTAAATCAAAATCTTCTGAAGAGAATGGGGAGTAAATTTCGTCAAAACCACCAAGCTCTTTTAATTTCGTTGCATCTACTAAAGCATTCGCCCCCGAAAGATAAGCAGTATAAACCTCTTCATCTGCAGCATTTTCGCTATAATAAAACTTATTTGCTTTTATTCGGCAACCGCTATAGTACAATAAACGGGCAGCATCTTCTATTCTGGTTTCATCAAAGCTCATAATGCGAGCCATGACCCCAAAAGTATCGGGCTTGTTAAAATACTTCCATTGATGTTCAAAGTAGTTTGGTGTAAGTTTAACATCAGAGTTTAAAAGCAAAATCAATTCGTATTTAGCTTCGCTGATGCCGTGGTTACAGGTAAAAGAAAAACCTCTATTCCGATCGTTAATAAGCAGTTTTACATGCTGGTAATTTGCTTTGATAAATAATATGCTATCATCTTTAGAACCATCGTCGATAACAATGACCTCAAATTCGGTATTTGCATTTTCGGCAGCGGCAAAAACCGAAGGGAGGTACTTTTCGAGCAGATGCCTGCCATTATAGTTTGGTATTACGATGGAAACGCTTTTCTGCATCTACTTTACAATTTTATAGTTTCGGTATTCAAATAAGCGCAAGCCGGTTAAGTCTTCAATTTTTTGTAAAACCCTTCTGCGGAAATTCATTTTCGGGGTTTCTTTGGTTAAATCTTTGTCAAACTTCCAGTTTGCGGCAGCAATTCTGGCCTGCATTACTTTTGGATGGCTACCCTTAAAATGCACTAAACGATCGGCATTGTGCATGTCGTAGGTATCCTGAACAGGATAATTTTCCTCTATCCACTCTGGTGTTTGATAAAATTGATTGAAGTTACGCACCTTGCCCTGTAAACCCTTTGGTGGTTTTACCCAACCATAATGATAGATGTAAGCATCAATTAATTTAACCTTTAGCTTTCTTTCATTAATCCTGAAGCCCTGAGCATCGCGATAAGAACTTACTCCTGATAGGTTTTTGATAATCCTAACTTCTCTTCTGTACCAACGCCTCGATTCTGCCAAATAATCATAAGAAGCGTAGAAGTGTTTATATTTTAAAAGGAGGGCTTCAACATTTGGATTATTGAGTTCCTGCTCCATTTCTTTTTTAATCAAAGGGAGATAATCTTCGTGTATTGCCTCATCCCCCTGAATGTAGATCATCCAATCGGTATCGGCACTTATTTCGGCCAGGGCTTTATTGGTTTCGTCGGCAAAAACGCGTCCACCTTCCCGTATGCTGTCATCCCAAACCGTATCAATGGTCCTAATTTTAGGATCGATACTTTTAACCATTTCAGCAGTTTCATCAGAGGAATTGCCCAATGCCACGATAAAATCATCACACAAGGGTAACACTGAAAGTATGGCTTCTTTTGCGGGATAATCGTTTACAATTGCATTTCTTAAAAAGGTAAAACCGGTAACTTTCATTCGTGGTGGTGCTTTGTAGCTGATAATTTTTGTTTATTTGTACAAAGATAGTTTTATTGATGAATACGCACCTATCCATTTTAAGTGAAGTAAAGGCAGGTAACTACAGGGCTTTGGCAAGGGCGTTAACGCTTGTTGAAAATAATATTAACCCGGCCAGTTCGATTTTAAGGGATTTGGATTGTAAGGCCAATACAACTGTTTTGGGTATTACCGGGCCTCCCGGAGCGGGTAAAAGTACCCTGGTAAATGTGATAACCAATCATTTTGTAGCTGAAGGTAAACGTATTGCGATTTTAGCGATAGATCCTACTTCGCCATTTAATTTTGGATCTCTACTAGGAGACAGGATTCGTATGGCCAGTCAGTTTAACAATCCAAATGTATACATCCGATCGTTGGCTACACGGGGAGCGCTGGGTGGAATTTCTGCAAAAACAATCGAAATGGTCGATGTTTTAAAATCAGCTAAATTTGACCTGATTATTGTTGAAACGGTTGGTGTTGGGCAATCGGAGGTGGAAATAGCAGGCCTTGCCGATAAAACAATTGTTGTGCTGGTACCTGAATCTGGAGATGAAATTCAGAACATCAAATCGGGACTAATGGAGATTGCGGATTGTTTTGTAATCAATAAGGCTGATAGAGATGGCGCTGATACCTTTACCAATAATTTGAAGAAAATCGTTCATCAAGGGGTAAAGACGATCCCGATTTTAAAGACAATTGCCGATAAAAACTCAGGGATTGATGAATTGTGTGCCTGGATTGCCAAATCCCCAAAAACAGATCATAACCGTAAGGCATTCCTTTTTGCCGAAAAAGCATGGAAACTTATTCAGCATAAAAGAATGATTGATATTGATAAAAAAAAGCTGCGAGAAAAAATTCAGGCAGCTTTAAAAAATGATGACTTTAATATTTATCGCTTTGCGGATAGCTTTGACAGAGCTTAACTGGTTTTTTGTTTAAACCGGTTAGCTGAGCACTGTAAATCGCTAACTGAATTAACTGTTCATAATATCTTCTATCTCTCCTGCCTCTAATGGGATATCGGCCATTAAATCTACATTACCATTTGCTGTAATCAGGATGTTGTTTTCTAAGCGGATACCCAATCCTTCCTCGGGAATATAAATACCAGGTTCAACGGTTAAGATGTTACCAATGGCAAACGGCGTGTATCTCCCTGCAAAATCGTGTACATCTATTCCCAAATGATGCGATGTGCCATGCATAAAATATTTTTTATACACCGGATAGGCACGGCTTTGTTTTTTCACGTCTTCCAACGAAATCAAACCAAGATTAACCAATTGCTCTGTCATAATCTCTCCAACCTGTTCGTGGTAGGTATTCCACAATACACCTTCACCAATTAATTTAATAGATTCTTTCATTACATGGTGCACTGCATTGTAAACATCCTTTTGCCTTGGCGTAAATTTTCCATTTACCGGTATCGAACGGCTCATATCTGCATTGTAATTAGCATATTCTGCCCCAAAATCAAAAAGAATTACATCGCCATCTTTGCATTCCTGATTGTTATCGTTGTAGTGCAGAATGTTTGCATTGTGCCCTGACGCGATAATCGGTGTGTATGCATGTCCGGTTCCGCCCTGACGGATAAATTCGTGAATAATCTCTGCCTCGATCTCATATTCTTTTACCCCAGGCTTGGTAAATTTCAGTACCCTAATAAAAGCATCGCGGGTTATGGCGCAGGCTTTTTTGGTTAATTCTACCTCAACATCCGATTTAACCGCACGTAAATCCCGCATAATGGGTGCTGAACGTTCGTAATGATGCAATGGATATTTTGCCCTCATTTTTTCGATAAAACGGATATCGCGGTATGGAACTTCGTGAGAATACCGGTCGTTTTCATTTGTATTTAAATAAATATGTTCGGCGTAGTTAACAATACTGTGTAAAATGTTGTCAAAATCTTCCAGCCAATATATTGTTTCAATACCCGAAGCGGCCTTTGCTTGCTCTTTGGTGTACTTATAACCTTCCCAAACTTTAATATAATCGTTAGTCTGTCTTAAAAACAGGACTTCCCTGTACAAAGGATTAGGACAATCGGGATATAATAATAATATCGTTTGTTCCTGGTCAATTCCGGATAAATAAAATAAATCGGGATTTTGCTTAAAAACAAAGTTCTGATCGCCACTTCTTGGAAACTCATCACTTGCATTGAATATTGCTAATGAATTGTTTTTTAGGTGTTTATTGAAATTTTTTCTATTTAAAATAAATAATGACTGATCAATAGTAGGATATTTCATGAAAATGGTATTTTTATATGGGTAACGGCCAAATGTAAGAAAATGATCAATGACTGTGAAGTTTGGAACGGAGTTTGTATAAAAGTTTGAAAATTTAAAATTTTGTTTAATTTTGCGATTACTAAAAAATTAATCAATTAAATTGTTTAACCCTTAAAAAAGAAAAAGATTATGAATTATTCTACTTTAAAGAAAAGTGTTGCGCTTTCTTTAGTGGCATTAACAGGAGTTGCTTCTCTTGCTGTCGCTCAGGATGCTCCTGCAACCTCTTCTGCTGTCAAGGTATTTGGCGGTAGAGGTCAGTACAGAACTTGGTCTATCGGTGTACACGGTGGTGTTTTAATGCCAGTTGTAGCTATCGGTGGTTCAGATGACTTCAACAAATGGGATGCTAACTTAGGTTACGGTTTAAACATCCGTAAACAATTAGGTCACTCTTTCGGTTTAGAATTAAACGGAACTCGTGGTAAACTTTCTGGTAACAACGATGGTATTACTTCAACAGTTAAAGAATTCGAAACTCAATTACAATATGCAGTAGATTTACGTGGTGTTGTAAACTTAGGTTCTATCGATTTCTTACGTCGTGAAAACTCTGTAGGTTTCTTCTTAACAGCTGGTGCTGGTATGATGGCTTATGCTCCTAAGGTAACCACGGCTTCAGGTGTAATCGACTGGAAAGGTAAAGCTACTGGTCCTGCTGATGACAAACATGATGCTAAAGACTACGTAAAAGGTTTCTATATTCCAGTTGGTGCTGGTGTTAAATTCAAGGTTTCTGAGCGTGTTAACTTTAACTTAGGTTACACTATGAACTTTGTTGACGCTGATAACGTGGATGGAATTTATGCAAAAGGTCAGTCTAAAGATAAATTCTCTTACGGTTATGCTGGTTTAGAATTCTCTTTAGGTTCTTCTGCTAAACCAAGTTTAGAGTGGACTAACCCATTAGCTACTATGTATGATGAGTTAAAAGATCCAACTTTACGTCAAGAAGTTGAAGCATTGAAAAACCGTGTTTCTGCTGTTGAGAAATCTGTTGAAGATTTGAAAAAAGATACTGACGGTGACGGTGTTGCTGATCAATTCGATAAATGTCCAGGTACTCCTGCTGGTACTGCTGTTGATGGTTCAGGTTGTCCTCTTCCAAAACCAGCTCCAGTTGAAACTGCTACATCTAACGTAACTGGTTTCGAAAAAATCGCTTTCGATTTCAACTCTTCAGTTTTAAAAACTGAGTCTTACCCTACTTTAGATAAATTATCTTCAGTGTTACGTGAAAACGGTGGTAAAGTAACTGTAAACGGTTACGCTTCAAGCGAAGGTACTGCTGCATATAACTTGAAATTATCTAAAGACAGAGCTAACTCTGTTAAAACTTACTTAGTAAACTCTGGCGTTAACGCTAGTCAAGTTGCTACTAAAGGTAATGGCGAAGCTAATCCAATTGCTTCTAACGATACTGAAGAAGGTCGTATCCAAAACCGTCGTGTTGAAACTGCTAGAAACTAGTATTTCAATATAAAATTTTTTAAAAAAAGTCCCGATGCAAATCGGGACTTTTTTTGTGCCGTTTAGTTTTCTGTGTTAAGCTTTTTCGCTAAGTTTGTATTATGTATTTCTTTCGAAAAAAGGATCCCAACAGGCCAACCAATATCAATATCAGGATTATGCATTTTATCAATGCACTGGCCATATCTATTTTTCTCGCAGGTATCATTTACAAGCTGATTCAGTGGCTTGCTAAGTAATCTTAAAAAACACTTATGAAACAAATTATTAAAACAACAAATGCTCCAGCTCCGATTGGGCCATATAGTCAGGCTGTACAAGCCGGTAACTTTTTATTCGTATCTGGTCAGGTAGCTATTAACCCTGAAAGTGGAGAATTAAATATTGGCAATATCGAAGAAGAAACACATCAGGTAATGCGTAACCTTAAGGCTGTGCTACTTGAAGCTGGATTAAACTTTGATCATGTGGTAAAGTCGACAATCTTTTTAAGCGATATGGGTACCTTTGCACGGGTTAATGAAGTTTATGGTCAATATTTCACTGCCGATTTTCCGGCTCGCGAGACTGTTCAGGTTTCTGTATTACCTAAAAATGTAAACGTAGAAATTTCTGTGATTGCCATTGTAGGATAATTTTGGCTGCAGCTAGAAGCAAATATTTTATTGCTGGCATTGTTCCTTACATTATCTGGGGAACAATGTCAATTCCTTTGCGTAACATAAAAGGCTTTCCGCCACAAGAAATTTTATATTACCGGATATTTGTTTCCATATTAATGGTTTGGTCAACAATTTTGTTGTTTAGAAGAGCAAGCCTTAAAAAGGATTATACTTTTTTTAAATCTCTGAATTCGTCTAATAAAACCAAACTGATACTGCTGACCGTCTTATCAGCTTTTCTAATTACTGGGAATTGGTTTACCTATATTTATGCAGTAAATGGTGTGAGTTTAAAGGCCGCTGCTTTTGCTTATATGGTTTGCCCATTGCTAACTGCCCTCTGTGGCTTTATTATCTTAAAAGAGCAATTAAGCAGAGAAAAAATCATTGCACTAATCGTCGCGCTAATCAGTATTCTGCTTTTGGCAACAGGTTCTTTACAAGAGGTGCTTTGGGCCATTCTGATTGCTTCATTTTATGCTGTTTACGTAATTGTTTTAAAAGTAATTAAGGGAATTGATAAATTTAATTTTCTTGGTGTACAATTAATTCTGTCGGGCTTTATGATGCTGCCTATGTATTTGGTTAATTCAGATCTGTTTCCAATCGAAACCATTTTTTGGTCACATATCTTTTTAATTGCCATCGTATTTACCATTATCCCTTTATTTTTAAATTCTTATGCCCTGTTGGGGATGCCCTCATCGGCCTTGGGCATTTTAATTTATCTTAATCCTATTGTTGCTTTTGCAGTGGCATTTTTCTATTTCAAAGAACAAATAGATAGTCATCAGCTTTTTGCTTATTTGCTTTTACTATTGTCTATCGTTATTTTTAATGCGCAATTGCTAAAAAATATAGTTTATAAGAAACAATAATTATTTTGTTTAATTCGATCCTAGATACTCCTGTTGAATTTATAAAAGGCGTAGGGCCTAGTCGTGCCGATGTTTTGAAAAAAGATTTAGGTCTTTTTACTTTTCAGGATATGCTGGCGCATTATCCCTTTCGGTATATCGATCGTACCAAGTATTTTAAGATCAATCAAATCAATATCGATTCTCAATATATTCAGATCATTGGACGGATAATTGGTAAAAAGGTAATTGGCGATAAAAGATCAAAGCGGATTGTAGCTATTTTTAAAGATGAAACAGGAATAATGGAACTGGTATGGTTTCAGAGTTTAAAATGGGTTGACGATAACATTCAAGTGGGTACGGCTTACGTGGCATTTGGTAAGCCAACATCCTTTAATGGTACCTTTAGCATTTCTCATCCCGAAATGGAGCTGTATCAGAATAAGCCTGTTGGCAGAGGAAATTTAACCTTGCAACCTGTTTATAATTCGACTGAAAAGCTAAAAAAGTTCAATCTCGATTCTAAAGGTATTCAGCGCTTAATTGCAGGGTTGCTTGATCAGGTAATTCAGCAGGTGACCGAAAATTTACCTGCATATATAATCGATAAATACCAGCTGCCGGATAAAAGACTGGCATTACTGAATATTCATTTTCCAAAGAATCAAAAGGATCTGAGTGCTGCAGAAAGACGTTTGAAATTTGAAGAGCTATTCTTTATTCAACTTCAGCTTTTACATAACAAACAGCTTCGGCAGTTAAAATTTAAAGGGGTGGCTTTTGATAAGGTTGGAGATAAAGTGAACCGTTTTTACAAGGAGTTTTTACCCTTCGAGCTTACCAATGCGCAAAAGCGAGTGGTTAAAGAAATCAGGATTGATACCCAGCGTGGCGTGCAGATGAACCGCCTTGTACAGGGCGATGTAGGAAGCGGTAAAACCGCTGTGGCGCTAATGAGTATGCTTTTGGCTAATGATAACGGCTATCAGGCTTGTATGATGGCTCCGACCGAGATTTTGGCTCGCCAGCATTATGCTTCGATAACTGAATTGGTTACTGATGATTTAGTGAAAGTGGCTATTCTTACCGGAAATACCAAAAAGAAAGAGCGTACTATTTTGCATGAGCAGCTGGAAAGTGGAGAAATCGATATTTTGATTGGTACACACGCGCTGATCGAAGATAAAGTGCAGTTTAAAAATCTTGGTCTGGTAGTAATAGATGAGCAACACCGCTTCGGTGTAGAACAGCGTGCTAAGCTTTGGCGCAAAAATGTTATTCCTCCGCATATTCTGGTAATGACAGCAACACCCATTCCCAGAACCCTGGCTATGACTTTATATGGAGACCTGGACGTTTCTGTTATTGATGAACTGCCTGCAGGCAGAAAGCCTATTGAAACAAAACATCTTTTTGAGGGACAACGCCTCAGGATGTTTGGATTTATGAAGCAGGAAATCGCTAAAGGCCGTCAGGTTTATATTGTTTATCCCTTAATTAAGGAAAGTGAAAAATTAGATCTTTTACATTTAGAAGCTGGTGTAGAGCAGCTGAGTTATCAGTTTCCGCGACCAGACTACCAGATGAGTATAGTGCATGGACAAATGCCAAACGCTGATAAACAGTTCGAAATGCAGCAGTTTATAGCTGGTAAAAGTCAGATAATGGTAGCCACAACAGTAATAGAAGTGGGCGTAAATGTACCTAACGCTTCTGTTATGGTGATCGAAAATTCGGAAAGGTTTGGTCTTTCTCAGCTCCACCAGTTGCGTGGAAGGGTTGGTCGTGGCGCCGAACAATCTTTCTGTATTTTAATGAGTGGGAATAAGTTGAGCAAAGAAGGTAAAGTTCGTTTAGAAACTATGGTGAGAACCAACAACGGTTTCGAAATTTCGGAGATTGATTTACAGCTACGTGGCCCAGGCGATATTACCGGAACGCAACAAAGTGGGGTTTTAGAGCTGAAGCTCGCCGATTTAGCTAAAGACCAGGTTATTTTAGCTGAAGCCAGAAATACAGTAATTGCTTTATTTGAAGATGATCCACATTTGGTTAAACCAGAACACACTGCCTTAAAAGCTCATTTACAAAAGCTCGAAAGAGGAATCTCTTTTGATAAAATAAGCTAATCTCGACAGATTTATCATCCCGCTATCTCAAATTTAATTTCTTAACGGGTTGCATCACTAAATACTTTAATCCCAAAAGCAATATTAAACAACATTTTTGATGTTTGTATGTTTTTATCTACACAGTGTAGTTTTGATGATTAAATTTTACCAATCTATCCCTTATAAATATCAATTTACCCCGTTTCTTAATTCATAATATTTTCTATATTGCGGCTAACCAAATATAAACTGTCAAACTGACAAGTCCACTTCCGGGCAGGCCATACACAGTTGTTTTAAAGCCTTTTTATGCATGATAAGCATGTTTTTTAAAGGTTTTAATGAGGTTAATGATAGTTTTTGCTGCGATTGATGATATTTAATGCCTTTTAGGTAATAGCTTTTTTGGCTATGTAGTCATCTGTTTCAGTATTTATCAATGTACACTAGTATTGTATTTAGTATATATATTAAATGCATTAAATAATTACAATAAATATCTAACCGAAAACTAAAAATCTATGAAAAAAAGTCTATGGAGAGCTTTTACCAAAAGCAGCATCTTTCTGATGTTCGGTGGTTGTCTCGTTTTCCCCCCTTTATCAAGCACATCTGCTGCAACATTATCAACCAAAGAAGAACCAAATTATTATAAGGTTCCGTTTGAGGATATTATTGTGAAGGGGCAGGTTACTGATGGTAAGGGGCCAATTCCGGGAGTAAGTGTTAAATTGAAAGGTGGAACGGCCACTACGGTAACAGATGGTGCCGGTAAATTTAGCATCAAAGTGCCTGAAGATGCAACCCTGGTTTTTACATACGTTGGTTATATAGACCAGGAGGTTCAGGTAAAAAACCAAACCAATATTAATATTCGCTTAGTAGAAAACAATCAAAACCTGTCGGAAGTAGTTGTAGTGGGTTATGGTACTCAAAAGAAAGCCGTTGTATCTGGAGCAGTAGCGGCAGTTAAGGGAACAGAGTTGGCCAAATCCTCATCAGTAAATTTAACCAACTCGCTGGCCGGGCGTTTACCAGGTGTTACTGCTTTACAAGGCAGTGGTGAACCGGGTTATGATGGTTCTACCATCCGGATTCGCGGTATTAACTCGCTTGGAAATAATAACGCATTAATTGTGATTGATGGTATTCCTAACCGGGCAGGGGGCATTGAAAGGCTTAATCCCAACGATATAGAAAGTGTATCGGTTTTAAAGGATGCATCAGCAGCTATATATGGTTCGCAGGCGGCAAACGGGGTAATCCTCATCACTACAAAACTGGGTAAATCGGGTAAACCCCAGTTTTCGTACGATTTTAGCTATGGCTTACAACAACCAACGCGAATACCAAAAATGGCTAACTCGACCCAGTATGCAGAGATATTAAACGAACTGAATATTTTTGGTTCGGATCTTAATCCAGGTGAATGGGGTGCAGCATGGAACAGCTTTAAAACCAATGGCACTTATTTATCTACAGGCGGAAAAACAATTAATGCAGCTTATACTCCAGGTCAGATTCAGAAATTAAGTGATGGTTCTGATCCATTGCGCTACCCAAATACAGATTGGTTTAAAACTGTATTTCAAACCTGGTCGCCCCAACAAAGGCACAATGTTCAAATTAACGGAGGAAGTGAAAATGTGAAGTATCTGGTTTCTCTGGGTTATCTGGATCAAGATGGATATTATAAAAATTCTGCTACTGGTTATCAGCAGTACGATATGCGTTTTAACCTCGAAGCCAAATTAAGCAAATACATTACTACAACTTTGGGCGTAACCGCGCGCGAGGAAAACCGTAACTTTCCTACCGTTGGGGCCGGTGATATTTTCAGGTTTCTGATGCGGGGAAGACCTACGGAAATAGCCATATGGCCTAATGGAAAGCCAGGTAGAGATATCGAATACGGCTATAATCCGGTGGTTTCTACCACAGATTTAACAGGCTACAATAAAGACATCAGGGATTATTTTCAAACAACAGGTAAAGTTGAAATTAAAATTCCGGGTGTTGAAGGCTTAAAAGTTACTGGAACTGCAGCTATTGATAAGTATTCAGGCAGACAAAAAAACTGGCAATTGCCCTGGACACTTTACGATTGGGATAAGAAAACCTTCGAAGCTGATGGTGTAACACCTGTGCTTGCGGGGACCGTACGTTCTCAATATACCGACCCCAGACTTAGGGAAACGGCAGGAGGGCAATTGGCCATTAACTTAACCGGAATGATCAATTATGATAAGAAATTCGGTGATCATAACATTGGATTAATGGCTGGGGTTACGCGGGAAAAAGTGGCAAACGATGGCTTTACCGCATTTAGAAGGTACTTTATTTCAACCTCTGTTCAGGAATTACTAGCAGGTGATGAAAGAGAACAATCGTTAGGTAATAATTCGGGCGACCCTAACAACCTTTTTAACAGAGCACGTTTAAGCTATTTCGGAAGAGCTGGTTATAACTATAAAGAAAAATACCTGGCTGAATTTCTTTGGCGTGTCGATGGGTCTTATATTTTTCCAACCAACAGGCGTTTTGGTTTCTTTCCAGGTGTTTCAGTGGGCTGGCGCTTATCAGAAGAAGACTTCTTTAAAAACAATGTTAGCTTTATAAACAATTTAAAAGTCAGAGCTTCATACGGTCAGATGGGTGCTGAAGCTTATTTTGGCGATGCCCTGCAGGAATACCAATACCTTAGTTTAATGAATTTTGGGACCTATATTTTCAATGATTTGGTTACCAAGACATTGTCTGAGGGTAAGGTGCCTAATTTCGATTTTGGATGGGAAGTGGCCAATAATACCAACATTGGTTTAGACGCGTCGTTTCTAAATAATAAATTGTCATTTGAGTTCGATTACTTCTATAATAAACGTACAAATATTCTCATTAGCAGAGGTAGTTCGGTTCCGGAAAGCTCTGGTATAACCGATCGTTTGCCGCCTGTTAACTTAGGAAAGGTAAATAACAAAGGTTTTGAATTTAAGTTAAGCTACAATGATAAGGTTGGCGATTTAAATTTTGGCGTGAGTGTAAATGGAGGGTATGCTAAAAACAAAATCGTATTCTGGGATGAAACCCCCGGTGCTCCTGAATGGCAGCGTTCAACGGGTAGGGTTACCAACTCATGGCTAGTGTACGATTATGATGGCGTTTTTAAAGATCAGGCAGAAATTAGTGCCAATAAATTAAATTATAGTGCCTTAACCAATAACCTGCGTCCTGGCGACATGAAGTTCAAGGATATTAATGGTGATGGTAAAATCAATGCAGATGATAAGATCCGTTTGGATAAAAATGGCACCCCAACATTTACGGGCGGTGTAAACTTTAACCTTCAATATAAAGGATTCGATTTATCAGTGCTAATTCAAGGAGCTACAGGCGGGATGCAGATTGTTGGTTTAACCGAGTCGGGCGATATTGGTAACTTCTTAGAATGGTCGTATCTGAACCGCTGGAGTATTGATAATCCAAGTTCGGTAAATCCGCGTCTATCAAACAGGGGGGCTACCTATTATACCGATAGCAACAATGCATTAAACAATACCTATTGGTTGCGAAGTAATAATTACATCAGGCTTAAAAATGTTGAACTGGGCTATACATTACCTACTGGTTGGGTAGAAAAAATCGGCTTAAACAGTGTTAGGGTTTATGCAAATGGACTTAACCTATTTACACTCGATAAGATTAAAGTCTGGGATCCTGAATCAACTAATTCAAGCGGACAGTATTATCCTCAGGCAAGGGTAATTAATATGGGAATTAAAGCCGCTTTTTAATAATGTATAGCTGTTTATCAATTACAAAGAAGAGATGAAAAATATAAAAGTAAAAATTCAAAATAGAAACTTGTATCTACTGGTTTTAGTCAGCCTTTTTGCGTTTGCATGTAAAAAAGATTTTTTGAACGTAGATTCACCTAGCCAGGTACCAGCCGAATCGGTATGGAAAGATCCTGCAACTGCACAGGCGTTTGTTAACGATATTTATAATGGTTTGGGAAACGGCGGTTTTTCTGAGCAGATGCTGGCATCTGTTTCGGATGAAGCCATGTTTACACACCCTACCAGGGGAATAGATTTGGTGAATAACGCTACAATCAACCCTTCAACCCTAGGTTGGGTAGATGATACCTGGGCTTATAAGCAAATGTATAACCGTATCAGGGCTTGTAATATCACAATCGAAAAGATAACAGGAGGTGATAATTCGCTTACAAGTCAATCTTTAAAAGACCAGTTACTAGGCGAAGCCTATTTTTTAAGGGCTTATTTTTATCAGCAGCTCTTGCGATATTACGGTGCGGTACCATTAATCACAAAAACTTATGTGCTCGACGATAATTACAATGTAAAGCGTAATACTTACGAAGAGTGCGTAAACTTTATTATTAAAGATTGCGAGGAAGCCAATAGGTTATTAACGGGTAAAACACTGGATAAGGGACGTACCAGTGCACTTGCTGCTTTGGCCCTTAAATCGAGGGTGTTGATTTATGCCGCAAGTGACTTGCACGACCGGGCTAAACTTACCGCGAAAATTACCGGAATACCAGCCCAGAAATTAGATTTTCTTTCTTATGCCTCAGGTAATCAAACAGATCGTTATAAACTGGCTCAAACAGCTGCAAAAGCAGTTTTAGATGCTAATAAAGGCTATAAGTTTACGCTTTTAGCTCGCGAATCATTTGCAGATGGACAAGCGAACTTTAAAAGTATTGCCATGGGAGGGGGAAGTAAAGCACAGGGTATTGATGCTGCTGCAGCTTCCGAATTGATTTTTGCCCGTTATTTTATTACCCAGAGCAACAACAGGCATGCACAGCAAAACGGGCCAAATGGTTACCACAATTGGGCGGGTAATACGCCAATAGGTTTGTTGGTAGATGATTATGAAATGAATGACGGGAGCAAGTTTAGCTGGGCTAACGCTACGCAGAAAGCTAACCCATATCAAAACAGAGATCCACGTTTTTATGCTACTATTTTGTATGATGGTGCAGGATGGAAGCCTCGTGATAAAGCATCAGGAAATGTTGATCCAGCCAGTCAGATCCAGACGGGCATATATGATTTGTTGAGTAACGGAAGTGTAACGGACTTTAAAGGACTAGATACGAGAGGAAGCTCTATCGAAAACTGGAACGGCAGCTGGACAGGTTATTACTACCATAAATTTATCGATCCGGATCCAACTATTGTTGATGCCTCTGCACCTCAAACTATTCCATGGCCATTTTTTAGATACACCGAAGCAGCATTTAATTATATTGAAGCCAGCATTGAGTTGGGTGAATTAACAAATGCCACAAACTGGTTAAATAAAATCCGCTTTAGAGCAGGGATGCCAGCTGTTACGGCTACTGATCAGGCTGGTTTGAGAGAAGTATACCGCCATGAACGCCGTATTGAGATGGCTTATGAGGAACAACGTTACCACGATACCCGCAGGTGGTTAATTGCAGGCGAAACACTAGGTAGAAAAGTTACTTACATTAAAGTTACCGGTAAATTTAAGCCAGGCAAAACCATGTCGGCCCCTTACCATTATGATAATACTGTTTACGATTATACCTATAGCCCGGTAGAAGAGAATGCACAGGAAAACAGAAGCTGGGACAATAAACTTTATTTCAGACCATTTAGCCGGGACGAAATAAACAAGAATAATCTGCTGGAGCAAAACCCAGGTTATTAAGTTCTTTTAGTAAAAGAAGCCCGATGAGTATCATACTCATCGGGTTTTATTGTTTATGCCATTATAATTTCATAAATAAAAAAGAGGTTCCATAAAATTTAAAGCAGGTGGCAGATTTAAATTTTCATCGCGTAGTTTTGCAGATAAACTTTTTTCTGTGGCAGATTCAGACCCCAATTCGGTTATTGTAAAACCAGATGCTTACGCAGCACTTCGTTATAGAGAGTTCCGCTCTTACCTGGGCATGCGTTTTTTCTTTACTTTTGCCTATCAAATGCAGGCTGTAGTTCTTGGAATCTATATTTATCACATTACCAAAGATCCATTGGCTTTGGGTTTTGTAGGTTTGTGTGAAGCCATTCCAGCAATTGGAATAGCGCTTTATGGAGGTTATGTAGCTGATAAAAGCGAAAAAAGAGGACTGCTGCTCAAGATATTTGGTGGGGTATTTCTTTGTACGTTAATTATGCTGCTGGTAACACTTCCTCAGTTTAAGTTGCAACAATTCGATATCATTTTTACCTTATTTAATTTGAAGGTAAACCTTATTGCCTTAATTATGTATGTGCTTGTATTCGGGATGGGAATATCCCGTGGTTTTTTCGGCCCTGCTACATTTTCTTTGATGGCTCAGATCTTACCAAAAGAGTTATATCCAAATGCAAGTACATGGAGCAGTTCGAGTTGGCAGATGGCTTCTATTTTAGGGCCAGCTTTAGGGGGAATGATTTACGGTTTTTTTGGTATCACGGTTACTTATCTTGTGATTATTTCATTCGTGTTTACTGCCTTGATTTGCATCTTCTTTTTAAAAGTGCATCCTCCCCAATTTGTGCCGAAAGAAAATATTAAGGAAAGCTTACTGAAAGGGATAAATTTTGTGTTTAAAACCAAAATGATGGTTTGGGCCATGAGTCTGGATCTCTTTTCTGTGTTTTTTGGTGGCGCTGTTGCCATATTACCTGTATTTGCCAACGATATTTTAAAGGTTGGACCTGAAGGTTTAGGCTTTATGCGCGCAGCAGTTTCAGCAGGTTCGGTATTTACCATGCTTGCAATGACCCGTTTTTCACCCATGAATAAGCCGTGGCGAAATTTGTTAATCGCCGTAACAGGTTTCGGAATCAGCATTATTTGCTGGAGTTTATCTAAAAACTTCTACCTTACCTTGTTCTTTTTATTCTTAGAAGGCTCATTTGATAGTGTAAGTGTAATCATCAGATCAACCATTATGCAATTGCTAACACCTGATGAAATGCGTGGTCGCGTATCGGCTGTAAATAGCATGTTTATTGGATCGTCAAATGAAATTGGCGCATTTGAATCAGGGCTAACAGCGAAATTAATGAGAACAATCCCTTCCGTGGTTTTTGGCGGAAGTATGACTTTGGCTATTGCTGGTATTACCTGGTTAAAAACAAAATCGTTAACGAAGTTAAGTTTGCAGGATATTAACGAACAGACTACAAAAGTTGTTTAATGACATGTAAAATGGTTCGTGTGGACACGAACCATGGCAGTAGAGGATTAATTTACTGCATAAAAATCAAAATGATTAACAAAGACGTTTTCTTAAATAACTCCTAAAAGTTACCGTCATTTCGAACGAAGTTGAGAAATCTACCTCGAGATAGATCTCTCCACTCCATTATGTTCCGGTCGAGATGACGGCGATGAAAAGGACAGCATGATGTAAATCCACGTTTATCTGTGGCAAAAAATAAATCAAATCGATAAAAAACAAAAGGTCCGTGGAAATACGGACCTTTTCAATGTGTTATCAAAAATTACACTTTTTCAAAACTTCTTATTCTTGCCCCACATGAGGTAAATAAGCGAGCCCAAAAATGGAGCCAACAGGATAATGATAAACCACAACACCTTGACGCTAAAACCCATTGCACTGTTTCTGGATATATGATAAAGGGCTACCAATATTAATGCCAGCCATAAAATGGCCGGTAAAATTATAAATAAGGCCACCTGGTTACTACTGATTTCTGCTAATAACATTTTAAAACATTTATTACCTTAAGCTTCAACAACTCTTTCGCCAATTTGTTGGCGCCACATGGCCTGGTACAAGCCATTTTGTGCAATTAGTTCTTCGTGCCTGCCCTGCTCAATAATGTGGCCTTTTTCTAATACGTAAATCTGGTCGGCATGTTTAATGGTCGATAAACGGTGGGCAATTAAAATGGTAATGTGATCTGTTAAATCGGAAACTGAGCGGATAGTTTTGGTAATTTCTTCTTCGGTAATTGAATCCAAAGATGAAGTTGCTTCATCAAACACCAGAATATCAGGTTGACGCAACAGTGCCCGCGCAATGGATAAACGCTGTTTTTCTCCACCAGAAACCTTTACGCCACCTTCGCCAATTAACGAATCTAAACCTTTATCGGCACGTGCCAGTAATGTTTGACAAGCGGCCTGATTTAAAACTTTATAACATTCCTCATCAGTTGCCATAGGGTTTACAAATAACAGGTTTTCCCTTATTGTACCCGAGAACAGTTGTGTGTCCTGAGTTACAAAGCCGATTTTTTCGCGTAAGGCATCTAAATCAATTTTGTTGCTTGAAATGCCATTGTATAAAATTTCACCCTCTTTTGCCGGGTATAGCCCAACCAATAGTTTTACTAAAGTCGTTTTTCCGGAGCCCGACGGACCAACAAAAGCAATGGTTTGGCCGTTGTGGGTTTTGAAAGAAATGTTTTCTAAAGCATTTCTGTTTGCCGTTTGATGCTTAAAACCAACCGCATTAAAAGTTAAATCTTTAATTTTTTGAATCGAAGTTGGGTTTTCGGGTTTCTTATCAATAGGTGTACTTAAAATCTTTTTAAAATTACCCAGCGAAACTTCAGCTTCTCTCCAGGCTAAAATTACATTGCCCAATTCCTGTAGCGGCCCGAAAAGAAAGAACGAATAAAATAAAAACGTTAAATATTGTCCGGCAGAAATGGTGTTGTCGAAAATAAGTAACAACAGCACCAGCACCATGGTACTACGTACCAGGTTTACCGTAGTGCCCTGAACAAAGCTCATACTGCGTACGTACTTTACTTTTTTGAGTTCTAGCCCAAGTATTTTGTAAGTGGTTTTGTTAAGTCTTTCGATTTCCTGGTCGGCCAGGCCTAAACTTTTAACCAGTTCAATGTTTCTTAACGATTCGGTAGTAGAGCCAGCTAAAGCAGTGGTTTCGCCCACAATGGCACGCTGAATGGTTTTGATTTTACGGCTTAAGAACCAGCTTACGAAACTGATAATCGGGATAGCCGAAAAATAAACCAGGGTAACTTTGTAGCTTACCGTAAATGAGTACACAATTACGAACACCATTCCGATTAAGCTTACAAAAAGGATACTGATAAATGCGGTGATAAACTTCTCAGAATCTAAACGTACTTTTTGTAAAATACCTAAAGTTTCGCCACTGCGCTGATCTTCGAAAACCTGGTAAGGTAGTTTTAGCGAGTGTTGCAAACCATCGGCATACATTTTTGCACCAACCTTTTGTACAATAACGCTGGTAAAGTAATCCTGAAAGTTCTTGGCAATGCGCGATACCATTGCTGCTCCGATAGCGAGGCCGATTAACCCTACTGAACCCCAAAGGTATTCGGCATAAGTTAAGGTGTTTTTTTTGTTGATGAAGCGATCTAGAATTTTTCCGGTAATAAGCGGATCCATTAAAGAAAAGCCAATATTTAAACCTGCAAGCAATAACGCTAAGGCCACAATCCATTTGTGGCTTTTCAGGTAGTTGAGTAATAATCCCATTAAGTTTTGTTGTTTTATATACAAACATAAAAAAAGGGAACGGATAAAAATCCATTCCCCTTTTTTATGACTTTAAGCTAAGAAACTTAGCTAAATGTAGTTTAGAAACCGTAGCGTAAACCGATTTGGGCCTGCCAAGGATTACCTGTTGGTATAACGATACCGGTATTGTTTACGCGGTAGTTGTAATTAGAAGTAGCCGCATCAAAACCTGTAACCGCATATAATGCCTGCGTACCTAAAGTTTCTGAAGTACCCCAGGTTTTCTTAAACAAATTGGCTACGTTAAACAAATCGCCAGAAATTTCAATGCTTTGTTTTTGACCACGTCCGAATTTAATCTGATAAGCTAATCTTAAATCAATTGTACCATAGAAACCATTTATACCACCATTACGCTCAGCAAAGGTACCTTCATACTTAGTGATATAATCTTTCAAACTCTGGCTTGCAGCGCCATTATCCAATAAGGTTTGTAAACCAGTTCTAAGTGCAGCTGGTACATTGGTATTTGATCTGTCGAAGATATAGGCTAAATCATTTGTTGCCACGAAATCACCATTGGTATTTCCTCCCGATAGTAAACTATATCTGGTGCCGCCAATACCCGAATAACGAATTCCGGCTTTAATACCATAGAATGATGGTAATGTGCCGTATACTACTACCTTGTTTCTAAATTGACCATTCGAATAACTCATTTTACTTAAGTTTCTTGGGTCATCAATCACAGGCAATGATAAGGTAGCTGAGTTGGCCACATTACCGTTATAAGATGTGTTGTCTTTAGTATCATTCCAGGTAAAGCTTGCCGTAATTTCTCCATCTTTAAAGTATTTCCAGGTACCATCTATAACAACAGCAAATTGATTTACTTTACCTTTGCTATTCAATTCCAGTACACGGCCAAATTGATTGGTTAAACGGCCCAATTTCCAATCTGTATTGCCATTACCTGTATTAATTGAGCTTGATGGTACAAATACTCCCCTGTTTCCTTCATTTGATAAGGTGAAGAAAGGATTGGCAACCATATTCCGATCCACATACATATAGTTGTTACGTGCTAAAGTTGCATAACCCGTAATACCTATTCGTATTTTATCATTTATCAATTTGTTGTATGATAGGTTGGCTTTATAAACCACTGGTACTTTCGCATCATCAGCATAGGTGTTTATGGTAGGGATTTGTAATGCAGGTAGGGTTGGTGCTGTAGCGGTTCCGTTTCTATAGCCGATAAAGTTTGGAGTTGGTACGCCCGTGCCAGTAACATCAACTGTAGCTAAATGTTTACCATCAAATGTTAAGTTGTTAATGGTTACATAGTTGTTAACATCCGATCCGAAAATACCTGCCCCTAAGCGAAGGTAGTCGGTATGGTTTTCATTAACATCCCAGTTAAACTGGATACGGGGCTGAATTAAAAATTGTTTTAACTCATGATCTGTTCTTACACCGATAGCATCAAATAATTGTTGATTTAATGGTGATGTTGGGTACTTGCTATAATCTAAACGTAAACCACCTGTAAAGTCTAAGCCTTTACCTAGTTTGGTTTGCATCTGGCCGTAAATTGCAGTATTCCATAACTTGCCTACAACAGTTGGATCAGCAACTAACGGAACTTCTCTGTAATAACTGATTGGTAATAAATTATCGAAGTTTTGTAGCGCGGTTGGATCGGTTGCTCCAGTGCCTGATCTGTTAAACGTAAAACGACCATTTACTTCACTGCCATACAATGATTTTGCATGGGTGTACATGATATCTACACCAAAAGTGTATTTAATTTTATCTGTGTTATAATATAAGTTATCTACCAATTGGAAAACGTTATTGGTAAAGCCTTCTTGTCCGAAGCGGTGACCACCAATTTGAACAGCTGTTAATAAATTGCCAGCTGGGGTAGTAGATTGTAAGTTAGAAACTACCGCTCTTGGTATAGCAAAACCTAATTCATCATTTTGCGTACTGGCCTGGTAGGTGTACAAATGCTGCAATTTTAATTCATTGGTAACTTTGCTACTAATGGTTGAACGTAAGGTAGCCAATAAACTATTATCAACGTTTTTATCATTACCGTAACTTTCATAAAAGTTGATAGCCGTATTATCCGCCAATCCCAGCGGATTTCTATCGTTGGTATAGTTATCCCTAACCGTTAATAAATTCTTTTCATCAATTTGCCAATCCAAACGTAAGAAACCGGCATCAGTTCCCCGCTTTTTATCGAAAGAACCAAATTGTGGCGTGTTGGCTACACCATATTTTGATCTTGCAACAGCTAAGAAATTATTTAATGTGGCATTTGTAATGTTGAAACGGGCAACATCCGCATCCGAGTTAATATCAGCAATAATTAATGGACGCGAATCTCTTTGGTGATCCCAAGCTGCAAAATAATGTAATTTATCTTTAATGATCGGGCCGCCTAAGCTAAAACCATACTGATAAGTTGAAAAATCATTAGTTCTTCTGTTGCCTCTGATGTCATACTTACTCGCAAGGAAATCGGCCCGGTTATAAGCAAAAGCACTACCTGTAATTTGATTTGTACCAGATTTAGTTACAGCACTGATTGTACCGCCACCAGAACGGCCTAAACTTACGTCGTACTGATTGGTTACTACTTTAAATTCCCTAACACTTTCAATAGAAATGGAGTATGGTGCACCACTACGACTGGTTGTACTACCTGCCGAAGTTGGGTTTTTGGCGGTCATACCATCAATGGTGAAGTTGGTAGAAGAACCTAACTGACCAGAAATACCACCCGGACCAGCCAAAGGAGATAAATCTGTTAAGCTTGAAAAGTTACGGCCATTTACCGGCAATAAATTCATGGTTTTCGACGAAATCTCTGTAGAGGCACCAAATTGCTGAACCTTATTTTTTAATGAAGATCCATTAACTTCTACTCCATCAAGCATCTGGGCGCTTTCTTGCATGTTAATGGCAACACGTACGGCATCACCTTGATTTAACATGTAGCCTGTTCTGTTTTGCTCAGCATAGCCGATATAAATGGCCTTTACAGTATAAGGACCACCTAAAGGAAGTTCTTTAAAAGTGTACTCGCCCTGTGCATTGGTTGAGGTTCTGGTGGTAAAACCAGTAGAGTTGTTTCTGATCTGTACCGAAACTCCAGGAATAGGTTTCTTTTGCTGATCGGTAATGATACCTGAAATAGATGCCTGTGTGGTTTGCGCCAGCACTGCATTATGGGTACAACACAGCAGCAGCAACACTGCAATAAGTAAATTTTTCATCATCGTTTTTTTAAGAATTGGATGTCTGCCAGGCGTTATTTATCTGCCACGCAGGTCATCATGATTAGTTTCTGATTTTTTATGATGACAAAGATGTTAATGTAGTATTAAGCAGAATTGGATTCTACATTATGAAATGGTTTAGGAATAGTTAGGTTTTAAGGCAATTGTTAAAATAAATACATCAGGCCAATTAAGTAAGGGGGGCTGGTGTTAAACTAATGTTAGCTGAGTTTCTTTTTGCAGTGTATTGGACGCTGAAAATTTTTAATTGCTTTTATTTTTTATTAATAATTATTAATTTAGTTATCTGCTGATAAGCCATATAAATTTGTTAATGGCACAAGGCAACGTTTCCTTCCCAGGCCCTTTATGGCCTAAAACCCACCCTAAAAAGGGCTCTCAAAGCCCAACATCCCACAATGATAATGCAGAGGTATAAAAGCTTCAGCATGGTATTTTATATTTTTTAATGCTTGCTGCTGACCAATCCTCAGTGGCAGCGAAATTTAACAATGTGTGTGATGACCAATTGACTACTGCAACGAAACAATTAATACTGGAAGCCCAGCATAGCATGGTGGAAGCAAAACAATTAGTGCTGGTAGGTTAGCAAAGCAGGCTGCAGTACAAACAATCGACTATGACAATGAAACATATAACTCTTGCATAAAAACATTGGTGTGTGGCTTTTGAACAACACATTGATCAATAAAAAAACATTAATAAGATTTATCTACAAACAAAACATGACACAAAAAGAAGAGAATTACCTAACAATGGCTAATGTAACATTTTAGGTATTGCATGCAAACAAATCAATCTGGTCTGAGCAGGCCGTATTCAGTAAAATTGTTGACGAAATTGAGGAGGATGTGAAAAGCATTAATGCAGCCATCAATAGCGCCGGCGTAAAAAGCACCGGAGCTACGGCAACAAAATATCAGGCAGCAAGCTCAGCTATTGGCCGTGCGGTTAAATACTCTGGCCTGGCCCAAATCCATGCTTTGGAAATTGGGGATACTATACTGTTTGATGCGCTTAGAACATCGGCCACTAAATTAGAAAGGCTGCCCGATCAACAATTAATCCCTGCATTGGAGCATATTTCACTCATCCTCGTTACAAACGAGGACCAAACACTGCTCAAACAAAAAACGGCCGATAAATGAATATCGGCCGTTGTATTTTTGGGTACTAACAGTTACAGTTAACTGTATGCACAGTTTTCAGTTAGCAATTGGCAGTTAATAATAGGCAGTTTGCTATGCAGCAATCCAACAATTAACCGATTTAAACAATTAACCAGTTAACCCAACAATTGCTATTTCTTATCCGCTGTATATTTATCGCTAAATTTCTTGTCCAGCTGTTTGTGTAGGTTATCGAGGTTAATATCCCTGCCCTGAATAAAAGCCTGCTCAACTTTGTTGGTACGCATATCCAATGCATCGCCGGCAGAAATAAAGAAAGTGGCATCTTTGCCGGTTTCGATACTGCCAGTGGTTTTATCAACCCCCATAGCTTTAGCAGCATTTAAAGTAATGGTAGATAAGGCTTTTTCCTTATCCAATCCCCAGGCAGTAACAGTACCGGCCATAAAAGGCAGGTTGCGTTGTTGCCAGTAACCATCTATACTTAATACCACATTTAAACCTGCATTGGCCAGTACGGCTGCGTTTTTATAAGGCATGTTAACATCGTCATCATTATTGTTGGGCAAGGCATGAGGCTGCTTAACTATTAAGGTGATGTTGTTGTCTTTTAAGAAATCGATTACCAGATAAGCTTCATCAGCACCGGTAATAACCGGGGTAATGCCGAATTTTTTGGCAAAATTTACTGCAGCAACAATATCTTTCTGACTATCGGCTGCAATAAATAATTTTTCATCGCCTTTAAAAACCTTTTTCATGGCTTCGAAACGGGTGTTGATTACTTCGGGCTTGCTGATTTCAGCATAGGCTTTAGCTTCGGCAAAGAAAGAGGTTAACTGTGCAATGGCTGCCTGAGTTCTTTCTGCTAAAGCTTCGGGCGATTGCTGGGGACGGCCGAAACCACCAAAGCCACCTCTAAAACGTGGGGTAACCGGCCAGGTCATGTGCATGGCATCGTCGGTTTTTAATGCGGCATCTTCCCAGTTCCATGCATCGAGCTGTACTACTGATGAACTTCCTGAAACGGTACCGCCTTGCGGGGTTGGCTGTGCCATTAAAATACCATTACTACGTAAAGTTGCGGGAACCTTTGAATCAGTATTGTAGGCCACAATAGAACGGATGTGCGAATTGTAATCGCCAATCTCTTCAAAATCCAAGGTAGCCTTTACTGCTTCAATTTCTGTTAAACCAAGGTTGGTGGTTGCGGCAATAAAACCGGGATAAATGTGTTTATCCGTAGCTACAATGCGCATTACATCATCCTGCGGTACCTGCCCATTGGCTGTAACCGAAATAATTTTTCCATTGCCAAAAAGAATGGTGCCATTTTCGATTATGGTTCCATTGCCAACGTGCACCGTAGCACCTGTAATGGCAATGGTTTTGCTTTGTTTTTTTGCAGGCGAAATGTTGGCCTGGGCAAAGCACATCAGACTTGTTGCCGATAAAGCCAGACTGAATAAATATTGTTTAGTGTGCATGTTCTTTCTCGGTTAATTCTGCTGAATAGTTTTCTAAGGTTTCGCAATTGTAAAGGCGTGGTGCATCACCCATTGGGCGTTGTGTGCGGCCACCTTTGCTTTTGCTTTCTAACATTTTTTGGATCAAACGGGCTTTTTCTACCTGTTGGGCTTTAATCACCTGTGCATCTTTATCAAGATCCCAATAAGCAACGCCATCAACAAAGGTTTTTTCTGCTTTGGCATAAATAGAAAGTGGATTGGCCGTCCAAATCACCACATCGGCATCTTTACCAGCTTTTAAACTGCCCACTTTATCATCAATGTGAAGCATTCTGGCTGGATTTAAGGTTACGAATTTTAAAGCATCCTCTTCAGGCACATTACCGTATAATACCGATTTTCCAGCCTCCTGGTTTAAGTGACGGGCCATCTCGGCATCATCAGAGTTAAAGGCAGTGGTAACACCTACATTGTGCATAATTTTTCCATTGTATGGGATTGCCTCAGCAACCTCGTTTTTATAAGCCCACCAATCAGAGAAAGTAGAACCTGCTATACCATGTGCCTTCATTTTATCGGCCACTTTATAGCCCTCTAAAATGTGCGTAAAAGTGTTGATTTTAAAACCTAAGCTATCGGCTACGTGAATAAGCATGTTGATTTCGCTCTGCACATAAGAGTGACAGGTAATAAAACGCTTGTTGTTTAAAATTTCTACAATAGCATCTAATTCTAAATCGCGGCGTACGCTGTTACCTTTTACCGAAAGGGCTTTGGCATATTCTTTTGCGCGGGTAAATTCATCAACAAAAGTTTGCTCAACACCCATGCGGGTAACCGGGAAACGTGCACCTGTACCAAAGTTACTTTGTTTCACGTTTTCGCCGAGTGCGAATTTGATGAAACCATCAGCACCTACAAATTTCAATTCCTCAGGCGATTTACCCCAGCGCAGTTTAATCAATTGCGACTGGCCACCAACCGGGTTTGCCGAGCCGTGCAGAATGTGCGAAGTAGTTACTCCACCGGCTAACTGGCGATAAATATTTACATCTTCTGAGTTAATGATATCGGCAATGCGTACTTCGGCTGAAACCGATTGTGCCCCTTCGTTGATACCTCCCGCACCTGCAATGTGCGAATGCTCATCAATAATACCAGCAGTAATGTGTTTGCCAGTAGCATCAATTACTTTAGCTCCGTTTGCCGATAGGTTTTTACCTACGGCCTTAATTTTTCCGTTTTCTAAAAGTACATCAGCATTTTGCAGAATGCCATCTTTCTCATTCGTCCAAACGGTGCCATTTTTAATCAATACTGTTTCTTGTTTAGGCAGCTCTGTTGCGCCAAATGCAGTAAAAGGATAAATTATCGGGCCAATGGCTAATGTTGATTTAGGCTCGTCCTTTTTAGGCGTTTCTTTTGCCGCTTCTTTATAGGTTGCGGTAAACTTGCCTGTAGTACCATCGGCCAGTGCCGATTCGCCTTTTATGGTAATGGGATTGGCCGAAGTAATGTAACCACTTAAGCGAATATCGCCTTTAGGGTTTTTCTTTAAATTGAAGTTAATGCTTACCCAGTCGCCATTTCTGGTAAAGGTTGCAGTGGTTTTTACGCTATCAGCACCAGTTCTTTCAATGGCTGCGGCCGAACCACCGCCTGTACCTGTAATTTTAAGGGTTAATGCACCAACACCATCAACATTGAGGTTGTAAGTGCCACGCACATCGCTCACATCCATTTTGTTTACAATGAAACGTTTGCCCTGCACCCAGTTTTCGAAGATAATATTGGTGTTTTTAAACAGGTTATCGGATGAGATTAAAAAGTTGGCCACTTTTCCTTTTTCGAGTGAGCCTACTTTGTCGCTAATACCCAGTAGGGAAGCTGGTACTTCTGTTACCGATTGTAAGGCCTGCTTTTCGGTTAAACCGTTTTCGATGGCGGTGCGGATGTTCGCCCAAAAGTCGCGGCTGTTTTCTAATCCAAAAGTGGTTAAAGCAAATTTAATCCCTGCTTTTTCTAATGCTGCCGGATTGGTAGGTGCCAGCTCCCAGCCTTTCATTTGCGATAAACTCACATTTCTGGCCTCGGCAGGATCTTCCACATCGTAAGCTTTGGGGAAAGTTAAAGGGATAATTAAACTTGCCCCTGTAGCCTTAACTTCGTTAATGCGCTGATATTCATCGCCCGTAGATTTGATGATATAACTCTTGCCAAATTCCTTGCCTATTTTATTGGCGCGGAGAATATTTTGCCAGCCATCTACCTCAAAAATTTGTGGGATAGCTTGTTGTTTGCCGAATTCATCTAAGGAGATATTGTACTCATCTTTTTGTTTGCCATACCATTGGGCATCGTAATAAGTTTGGCGCAATAAAGCAATCGAACCCATTAACGAAGTTGGGTAATCGTTTGATGATGTACCCTTGTTGAATGAATAATTGGCTGCGGTTTGATCTTTCAGGATTACATTGTTATCGGCACCTTCGTTTAAGGTTACTGCTGCCGAAACACCACGGGCAATACCATCACGGTTAATTACATTTACACTTCCAAAACCTACTTTACGCAACTCGTCGGCTTTTTTGCTATCGGTTGAGAAAATATTTTTGACGTAAGTTTCTGGTCTGATGGCTTCGTTCCAACCGTACGCCCCTTTTTTAGTCGAAACAAAAATAGATTGGCGCTGACCGCCAAAACCACGTTGCGCGGCTGGCGTTTCACTAATGCCGTAGCTGGTAAAGGCATCTACCAGCGATGGATAAATAAATTTTCCTTTCAAATCGACCACCACATAACCTTTAGGCACGGCTAAGCCGGCTCCAACAGCCTGAATAGTTTGTCCTTTAATTAAAAGGGTAGCATTTGTTAAGGTTTGATTGGCATTTACTACTATAGTTGCGTTGGTAAAGGCAAACATTCCAGGTCTGGTATCAAAAGAGCCGTTAACAGGGAAGGTTGTTTGCTGTGCAAACAGAAATGTAGCAGAAAATACCAACCCAAGGGCGAGTAAAATTTTCTTCATAATAAGTTTAGATTTTAATTTGTTTAAAACTAATATAAATAAGCGTTCATTTTGCAGAATAACCTATTTTTTACAATTAATGCCTACTTTTGATTAAACATATTTTAGAAAAATGTACAATATCTTAAAATCTGCGCACTCCGGATGGCGCTACATCGTATTAATTTTATTGGTTATCGCGGTAATAAATGCATTATCGGGCTGGTTTGGGAATAAAACATACACAGAAGGTAACCGCAAACTAAATGTATTTACTTTGATTAGTGCACATATCCAATTGTTGATTGGCTTGGTGTTGTACTTTTTAAGCCCTTTAACAAAATTGCCAATGAGCGAGGCTGTTGGAAGGTATTTTAAAGCAGAGCATACTGCTATGATGATTATTGCAATCATTTTGATTACGGTAGGTAATGCCAGATCGAAAAAAGTAGCAGACTCTGTTGCCAAACACCGCACCATTGCTGTGTTTTTCAGTTTGGCCCTGATTCTGATTATTGTGGCTATTTTATTGATGGTTAAAGCAGTTCCCGGAAGATCGTTTTTTGGAGTTTCTTAATAAGATATTTTTTGCGAATTAATATAGAATCCTGCTTTATAAGAGCGGGATTTTTTGTTTTAAAAGCACCGTCATTTCGAGCGAAGTGCAACGTAGCCAAGAAATCTTTAAAGTAAATCACTCCGTTTTTGTTAAGCTGTCATACTCGATGCAATGAAGCATCTGAAAGAGAAGAGCTCCATATGTGAACAATAATCTTTGCTATGTTAGAGATCCTTCGCTGCGCTCAGGATGACAACTTGAAGTAGGTTCCCGCAGATTTCGCTGATTTGCTCGCAGATAGCTTACCACTTATATTCCCTTACATTTCTTAAATGTTGAATGATTAACCTTTGCCTACTTTGCGCCTCCCTTAGCGACCTTTGCGGTTAAAATGATTAGGCTTATAAAGTATCATTCTCTCAAAATAATTAACCGTTTGCTCAATTATTTTTATAAATATTTCGCTTTTTCAAAATTCTTTATATTTTTGTGGCTCATGATCAACAATATACACACATGGCTTTGGCAAAGTAATTCGAAAACGGATTGCGCTGGCTGCGTATGAAAAAAATATAGTTTATCAACCTAAACCTTATTAAAGAACCATTAAAGCCCGGCGTAGAACCACACGCCGGGCTTTTTATTGTTAAAAAAAATAATTTAACCGTTGTTGCAATGCACGAAGCAATAACCACACTGTAAAATCATGTATAAAATAAATACAACTTACAAAAAACTACTTGCCGATACCACCACACCAGTAAGCATTTATTTGCGCCTGCGCGATGTATATCCAAACAGCATTTTACTGGAGAGTTCGGATTATCACAGTCGCGAAAACTCGATGAGTTTTGTATGCGCGGATCCTGTTGCTGGTATCATTTTAAAAGGTTCACGACTGGAAACCTATTTTCCTGATGGAGTTGTTGAAATTACCGAAAGCAAGAACCTGATTGATGAAATTGCCGATTTTAAGGATAAGTTTAAAGAAACAGAACTGCCTGAAATCAAATTCATTTCGAGCGGCCTGTTTGGTTATTTTACCTGGAATGCCGTGCAGCATTTTGAAGATATCAAATTTGTTTCTGAAACGCCGGAAGGAGAGGAAATCCCCGAAATGCAATATCACCTTTACCGGTATATTATTGCTATCGACCATTTTAAAAATGAAATTACCCTTTTCAAAAATACTTTCGAAGGTGAAGAAGAAGGTGGCCTGGAGAAAATGGAATACCTAATCCAGAACAAAAACTATCCCGAATATAAATTTCAGACCAGAGGTGAAGAATCTTCAAACCTGACCGATCAGGGTTTTATGGATCTGGTAGAAAAACTGCAAAAACATATTTACCGTGGTGATGTTTTTCAAATTGTGCCATCACGCGCTTTTAAACAAGCTTTTTCGGGAGATGAATTTAACGTTTACCGTTGCCTGCGTTCTATAAACCCATCGCCTTATTTGTTTTATTTCGATTACGGTAATTTCAAGCTTTTTGGCTCGTCGCCAGAAGCACAGATTACCATTAAAAACAATTCTGCTAATATTTTTCCCATTGCCGGTACCTTTAAACGAAGTGGTAATGACGTTGAAGATGCTGAACAAGCCAGAAAGTTAGAACAAGATCCGAAAGAAAGTGCTGAGCATGTGATGCTGGTTGATTTGGCCCGGAATGATTTGAGCAGGCATTGTAACCGGGTAGAGGTAAAATCGTTTAAAGAAGTACAATACTATTCGCACCTGATCCATTTGGTAAGCAAGGTTAGCGGTCATTTGCAGGAAAACGTAAGTGCCTTTAAGGTGGTGGCCGATACTTACCCTGCGGGTACGCTAAGTGGAGCGCCGAAATATAAAGCCATGCAGTTGATCGATGAAAATGAAAAGCTTGGCCGTAATTTCTACGCCGGCGCAATTGGCTTTATGGGCTTTAACGAAGATTTTAACCATGCGATCATGATCAGGACTTTCATGAGTAAGAATAACGAACTGCATTACCGGGCAGGAGCAGGTATTGTGGCCGATTCGGTACCTGAAACCGAAATGCAGGAAGTAAACAATAAAATTGCCGCATTGCGTAAAGCAATAGAGATGGCAGTGAGTATTTAGCCAGGGCAAAAATGATAGATTCGCCAGAAAGCTGTAAAGATATAAATGAAATCCGGTCTGCTATTGATGCTATCGACCAGCAGGTTATTCAATTGATCGGGGAAAGATTTAAATATGTAAAAGCAGCTTCAAAATTTAAAGTAAACGAAGAGGCTGTTAAAGCTCCCGAAAGATTTAAAAATATGCTTTTACAAAGACGGGATTGGGCGGATGCAGCTGGTTTGAACCCCGATATTATTGAAAAAGTATACAGAGATCTGGTAAACTATTTTATCAGTGAGGAAATAAAAAATTGGAATATTGAAAATGGAAACAAATAATAAAGTTCTGGTAATCGATAATTACGACAGTTTTACCTATAATTTGGTTCACTTAATTAACGAAGTTGGTTATGAGGCCGAAGTATGGAGAAATGATAAATTCGATTTAGCAGATGTAGATAAATACAATAAAATTTTACTTTCACCAGGACCGGGCATCCCTGAAGAGGCTGGTTTACTTTTAGATGTAATTAAAACTTATGCCTCAACCAAAAGTATTTTTGGTGTTTGTTTAGGACAGCAAGCCATTGCCGAAGTTTTTGGTGGTACCTTACTTAACCTGGGCAGGCCAATGCACGGAATTGCTACTCCGGTTACTGTAGTAGATGGCGATGAGCCATTGTTCTGGGAATGCCCGCAAACGATAAATGTTGGGCGTTACCACAGCTGGGTAGTAAGTAAAGAGAACTTTCCTACATGCTTAAAAATTACGGCCCGCGACCATAAGAATGAAATTATGGCCTTAAGGCACGAAACGCTTGATGTGCGTGGTGTGCAATTCCACCCCGAAAGCGTGCTTACAGAGTATGGCAAACAGATGATGGAAAATTGGTTAACAGCCCCGAACCCCTAGCGTCTATTCACCGGTCGTCATCCTGAACTTTCTTCAGGATATCAATTGACTGGAATTAATTAAATTTTAGGTGCTGAAACAAATCCGATAGCTATCGGATCAGCAATACGGATTAGAAAAAAATGAATATTTTAGATAAAATCGTACTTCGTAAAAGAGAAGAAATCGCAGCTGCTAAAGCACTAGTTTCGATGCAGGATTTAGAAAAATCGGTACATTTTAACCGAACCCCTTATATTTTTAAAGAGTTCTTGCTGGCCGAAGATCGTACTGGTATTATTGCCGAGTTTAAACGCAGTTCGCCCTCAAAAGGATTAATTAACGGAGTGGCTGATGTAGCTGAAGTTACGCAGGCTTACAACAATGCAGGTGCATCGGCTCTTTCAGTACTAACCGATGTTGATTTTTTCGGCGGTAAAACAGCAGATCTTGTTGCAGCACGGGCAGCAAACAATATCCCGATTCTGAGAAAAGATTTCATGATTGATGAATATCAGATCCTTGAAGCTAAAGCCTGGGGAGCAGATATTATTTTATTAATTGCCTCGATTTTAACGCCGCAACAGATTAATGATTTTGGCAAGTTTGCTCATGATTTGGGTTTAAATGTGCTTTTAGAAGTGCATAATCTCGAAGAGTTGGAAAGAAGTATTTCGCCTAATTTAGATGCAATTGGGGTAAACAACCGGAACCTGGCCGATTTTACAGTTGATATCCAAACCTCGTTCGATTTGGTGAATAAGATTCCGAATGAGTTTTTAAAAATCTCCGAAAGTGCCATCAGCAATACAGAAACCATTAAAGAATTGAAAACAGCTGGTTTTAATGGTTTCTTAATTGGCGAAAACTTTATGAAAACCGATAATCCAGGTCTTGCCATTCAGCAATTTGTAGTCGGATTATAAACCTCACAGATTTTTAAAACCCCTGAGGTTTGGAAGAGCTAAAGCAACTTTCAGTGGGTTACTTTTCCATTTCATTGCGTTAAAAACTTTTATTGCATCCACATGGTTTGTTAATGGATTTACACGTTTGCAAATTTTGTATCTTTGTATCAATTACATGGGAAAACAAAAATTTTATGATACTGCCGTTGTGCAGGAACGGGCAATTTTAGTGGGGGTGGTTACTCCCGGCGAAAAGGAAGCCCAAACCAAAGAATATTTAGATGAGCTGGCCTTTTTGGTAGATACAGCCGGTGGGAAGGTGGAGAAGGTTTTTACGCAAAAAATGCTTAAGCCAGAGCGTGCCACTTTTGTGGGCACCGGTAAGCTGGAAGAAATTAAAGCGTATGTAAAATCAGAAGAAATTGATACTGTAGTGTTCGATGATGAATTATCGCCATCGCAACTACGCAACATAGACCGCGAGTTAGGGGTTAAAGTATTAGATCGCAGCAATTTAATTCTCGATATTTTTGCCAACAGGGCTCAAACTGCTCAGGCCAAAACACAAGTAGAGCTGGCCCAGTTACAATACGTATTGCCACGCCTAACAGGTATGTGGACGCACTTGGAGCGCCAGAAAGGTGGTATCGGGATGCGTGGGCCGGGTGAAACCCAGATTGAAAGCGACAGAAGGATCATTTTAAATAAAATCTCTTTATTAAAAGAACGCCTTAGAAATATCGACAGGCAGAATGAAACGCAGCGCAAAAACCGTGGTCAGTTGATTAGGGTGGCTTTGGTAGGTTACACCAACGTAGGTAAGTCGACCATCATGAACATGCTCTCGAAATCGGAAGTATTTGCAGAGAATAAACTGTTTGCTACTTTAGATACGACTGTTCGTAAAGTTGTGATCGAGAACCTGCCTTTCCTGTTATCTGATACGGTTGGATTTATCCGCAAACTTCCTCACCATTTGGTAGAATGTTTCAAATCTACATTGGATGAAGTTAGGGAAGCCGATTTGTTGGTTCATGTGGTAGATGTTTCGCATCCAAATTTCGAAGATCAGATCAATACGGTTAACGAAACTTTAAAAGATATTGGCGCAATTGATAAAGACATGATCCTGGTTTTTAATAAAATTGATGCCTATGTTTCGCCAGAGGTAGAGGAGGGTGATGAAGATGGGAAACTGACGCTTGAAGATTTTAAAAACAGCTGGATGAGCCATGGCAAAGTGCCGGTGCTGTTTATTTCAGCCACACAAAAAGAGAATATAGAAGAATTTAAAACGTTATTGTATGATAAGGTTAAAGCTGCGCATGTGGCGAGATACCCTTACGATAGCAATTTACTTTATTAGATAAAACCCCGTCATTGCGGTGGACAAAATAAACCTTGCGGGTTTTAAAAACCTGTATGGTTTGGTTCGTAAAAGCGCAATAACGATAGACAAATACAATATGGAAAGTAAACGTCAGCAGAAATTTGCAGGAGTATTACAAGAGGAGTTAGCACAGGTTTTTCAGCGCGAAGGGGCTTCATTTTTGCCAAATACATTGGTTACCATTACCCGCGTAAGGGTTTCGCCCGATTTGGCAGTGGCAAAGGTTTACCTGAGCTTTTTTAATACCAATAATACCACGCTTTCTATCAATACCGTTAATGCACATGCGGGTGAGATCAGATATAAACTGGGTAGCAGAATCCGCCATCAGGTAAGGGTTGTACCCGAACTGACTTTCTTTGTAGATGATACCAACGAATACGTAGAGCGTATGGATCATCTTTTTGATAAGATTGCAAAAGAACCCAGACAAAAGGACGAAGACAGCGAATAATTTTCTGTGAGGAAGCTAAGGGAACCTGTTAATTTCTTCACACACTTTATACCGGCTTTGATTGCAATTCCGGCAGGGTACTTTTTGCTTCAGAAATGCAATACGCCAATTGAACATACTGCCGCCTGGATTTATAGTATCGGTACTTTTATTCTATTCGGGGTAAGTGCGATGTATCACGGTTACCCGACAACGGAGTACGGTGTGCGGTTTTGGCAGAAATTCGACCATTGCTGTATTTACCTTATGATAGCTGGCTCTTACAGCCCAACAGCTTTACTGGTTTTTGATGACTGGTTAAGCTGGAGCCTTTTCGCTATTGTGTGGATTATTGCCATTGTAGGCTGTCTGCTAAAAATCTTTAACCGGTTAAAATCCACAGCCATGTCTTTATCAATCTATATTTTAATGGGTTGTTTAATTGTACCTTTACTTCAAAAAATGTTGGGTACACTGCCCATTGGTGCCGTAGGTTGGCTGCTTTTAGGCGGTATTTTTTACATTGGCGGCACTTACTATTATGCAAAAGACAAACAATTATCTAAGTGGATGCACAGTCATGAACTTTGGCATTTGTTTGTAATTGGCGGAGCGTTATCGCACTACATTTACAATTACGTTTATATTTTTAAGTAAACTTTCTGATGCATATGCTTGAACAGGTAATTGCAGCCAACCGTGACTTGATCCACAGGGTTGTGGATTTCGATCCGGCACTTGATCAACTTTTAGCCCTGGATTTTACCGCTGCCAATACCGAACTTAGTAACGATATTTTAGATAATATTGATCGGTTCACGGCTTGGATTGAAGAAAAACTTAAGCTAAATAACACGAGGTACGGCATTGGTGGTTATAATGAACACCGCACCATATATTCGCGCAGTGCACATTTTGATACCGGCGAAGAACCCCGGAGGCTGCATTTGGGAGTAGATGTTTGGGCTCCGGCCGCAACGCCGATATACAATTTCTACGATGCAACTGTTCAGAGCTTTGCCAATAACAATAACTTTGGAGATTACGGTGCAACCATTATTTTAGCTTATGATATTGCAGGGTATAAATTCAATGCACTTTATGGTCACCTGAGTCTCAATTCTTTAAACCACCTGGACGAGGGAATGTTTATTAAAGCCGGAACGAAATTCGCCGAGCTTGGCAACAAGGATGAAAACGGTTGCTGGCCACCACATCTTCATTTTCAACTGATAAAAGATATGCAAGGCTTAAAGGGCGATTACCCGGGGGTGTGTAAGTTTAGCGAAAGGGAAAAGTATCTGGCTAACTGCCCTGATCCGGAGCTTATTTTGAGATCTACTTTTTCTTAACGCAAAGATTTTTAACCACAGCGTACACAAAGAAAGGCACTGAGCACACAGAGCGGTTTTTAGGCAATCGTCATTTCGAGCCTAGCAGAGAAATCTATGTTTCTGGCCACGGATTCACGGAAGGCATGGATTGTTGATCTTATGTCTTGCCAGCAGGCTGCTCTTATTTTCATGGGCGCTTATACTTCTGTGTTTTCTGTGCCTCGGTGGTTAATATTAGCCTTGCTGTATAAACTAAGTCCGTCTCATGCTTTCAGCTTTTTTTAGTAAATTAGTCTTATGAAATACCTGTTCATTATTTGCTTGTTTTTCTGCTGTTCGTTGGGCATGGCCCAGGTGCAATTTAAATCGGGTAAAAGCGGTTTCACCAATTTCCTGAGAGATAATACTATTTATCCGCAATTTTCGAAAGACAACTGCATTCAGGGAACTGTGAATGTAAGTTTTAAACTGGATGAGAAAGGGAAAGTATATTTTTCGAAAATAAGTAAAGGAATCCTGTCCGATTTGGATGAAGAGGCCTTACGCTTGGTGCGATTAAGCAGTGGCAAATGGCAGGTGCCTGCAGGTTATGATACGACCGTTTCGATTGTTGCGCCAGTTAATTTCAGGCTTTCAGGCTACAATTGCGAAGGTAAATCAAATGAAGATATTCAGGAAGCCATTCGCAATTATCAGGCTGAAGAAGGTTTAACCAATTCGGTTATCAATTTCTATAAAAATATCGATCAGGCCAAGCCGGGACAGGAAATCCAGATTATGGCGATTAAAAGCCAATTAGGCATTGACGATGAATATCTCGACGACCGCATTAAAATGGGTTTAAAAAAGATAAAACAAGGCGATAAGCAAGGGGCCTGCGAAGACTTTCTTTTTGTTAAATACATGGGGAGCAAAAAGGCGGATGACTATCTGGCCAAATACTGTAAGTAATAGCTAGCTACAGTAAACAAATCCGTGAGGAAAGCGTGGTTATTGTGGCCACTTTTTTACCATTACACATTGCTGGTGTCCATTTAAATGATTTAGCAATCTTTAACATCTGCTCGCCAACTTTACCAACTTCATCTTTTACTACCCTTTCTCTGGAGATGCGGCCATCTGCATCAACTAAAAAAGATACCATGAACTGGGTTGATGCACGACTTGGAATAGAATCTAATCTTACATTAATCATTGCGCGATAAAGTTTTGCCTGGCCTCCTTCATTTGTGGCGGGGACATCATAACTGGTATAAATTACCTTGCCTGTTATAAGATCTTTTTTACCGATGCAATCCGTTTTGTTGTTGGTAGGGGTGATTGGGTTCTGATTAATAAAATAACCTAAAACAGTGCTTGCGAGAATTGAAACCGTTAACATTAATCTGAACATGGAGCAATGAATTTGAATAATGGCTAAAGCAAGATAACAAAATTGATTAATTTAGCCAACAATGAAGAACACCACCCGATTTTTTGCCTTATTGGATATCATCAGTATTGTTTTGCTGGCCAAACAATTTTGGCAGATTTTAACACACTTAAACGAAATTCCCGATCAGGTACTTTCGCAGGCCAAAGTGGTATTGCTGCTACCCTTATTCGTTTCGTTATTTATCTCAGCGGCAGGTTTAATCCTGAATAAGAAATTTGGCTTCATTACCTATTATATCCAGTTTCCGTTCCGTTTGGTGGTATGGGTATTTTCTATTGGTTTTATTACTTTTTTGCCCGAAATGTTAAACCTCAGCGAACGCTGGTTCGATATTCTGTTCCGGATCTGTTTTATTGCCGAATTCTTCAGATTGTATTTTACCATCAGGATTCATCGCGCTACATTTCGTTAGGTAGAATAACGGTAATGGCTGCAGGTATAATGTTGGCTTCAACTGTATTTACGCGGCCAATATATTCACCGTCTACCTGAAAATGGGCTTTGTGTTTAGAAGAAATTTTTACTGCTGCAGTTTGAAATACTTCTATTTTCTTCGGGTTGAAGGGAAGTTTGGTGATCCATATTTTTAAAATCTCCAGGTAAGAGTAATCCTTAACCAAAACCACTTCAAAAAGTTCATCATCCAGTTTGCCATCAGGATTGATTTTTAATCCGGAGCCATATCTGGTTGCATTGGCAATGGCCACCATAGCTGCTTTTGAGGTGATGGTTTCGTTTTTAAGCTTCAATTGTACGTCCATTCTGCTGTGGTTCCATAAGGCATGCCAGGTGGCTTTTGCATAGCCCCACATACCACGTTGAGGTAGTGTATCAAATTTTTTAACCAGGTAGGCATTAAAACCCAAATCGGATAAATGGATGCAGATTTCATTATTGAGTTTAACTACATGGATTTTCTGTTGCCTTCCTTCCTCCACAATCGCTAATGCCTGTTCTACCTCGGTTGGGACGCCCAGTTCTTTGGCCATGCCATTGGCAGAACCGGCAGGGATAATGCCTATTGGGGTGCCGGTATTCAATAAACATTCGGCAACCAGTTTCAGGGTTCCGTCGCCACCAACGGCCACCACACGGTCTGCCTGCGAACTGTTTATTTTTTGCTTAATCTTTTGTAAAGAACAATCTTTAGGCAATTCGAAAAGATCAGTTTCAGTAGTTTTTTCTTTAAAATAGGTAGAAATTACTTCTTTTAAGTTTATATCGTGACTGCCTGAGCCTGGATTTATGATGAATAGTAATTTCATTGGGTAGCTGATGCTTTTAATCACAAACAACTTTTAATAAACTCTGTTTTAATAACGATGAATAAATCGGTTAGTGTAAAAGTATATCACGGTTATGGGCATGCACATAATCTGGTTGTTTACGGCCATGTTTTTAAACGTAAGGCCAAAACAAGGCAGGTTTACAGTAACAACATCGTCGTTAATATTGTACATCTTTTAAAGCTGTTTATTTTAAAACCTTATGCTTTTGTTGATGTACGGCTACAGTTTTTTGATCAAACCATTTACAATAAAACAGAGCGCGATGGCTTTTTTAAATTCGAATGGAAAGCGGAACGGGAAATTCCGGCTGGCTGGCACCACGTAAAAGTAGAAGCGGTTGATGCGAACGGAAAAGTTTTGAACGCTGGCGAGGGAAAGGTTTATGTGCCGCACCTTACGCAATACGCTTTTATTTCGGATGTGGATGATACTGTAATGGTTTCGCATTCGGCCACCATCGGAAGGAGGTTGAGGGAGCTGTTTATTAAAAATCCGCATACAAGGAAAACTTTTCCTGATGCGGCCAGCCATTACCAGCAACTGGCCCTTTCACATACGGAAGCACAACAGCCCAATCCCTTTTTTTATGTAAGCAGCAGCGAGTGGAACCTGTACGATTACCTGCTCGAAACTTTTAAATTCAATAAATTACCCGATGGAGCTTTTTTGCTCAATACGTTAAAAAAATGGAAGGATTTAATCAGGACTGGTAAAACCGGCCACGAAGCTAAACTACTGCGGGTGATGCGGATTCTGGATGCTTTCCCGAACCAGAAGTTTGTGTTTTTTGGTGATAATTCTCAGCAGGACCCCGAAATTTATACCGCTATAGTAGAAAAATACCCTGAAAATATCGAAGCGGTTTATATCCGTAACATTCGTCCTGAAAAGGAGCTCGATACCTTGCAGCTGCTTAAAAGGGTTGAAGATAAAAATGTAAAAACCTGTTTATTTAATAATAGTAAGCAGGCGATTGAACATTCCAAATTGATAGGCTTAATTTGATGAATTTTTAAGGAGAGCAATTGTGGTGCTAGCCTGTTTCGATAGTTAGACTTTCTACTTTTTCTAACAGTTGCCTTTAAGAAATTGATTTACCAAAGGGGGTAAAAGCCAGATTCATTAATTTAAAATGCTGGCGGCCAAATGGAATGCCTACAATGGTGATGCATAGCAAAATGCCAAAGAACAAGTGGGTCAAAGCAATCCAAAAGCCTCCGCAGAAAATCCAGATCAGGTTCATGATAGTAGAAAGACAACCGGTATTGGATGTGGTATCGGTTATTTTAACACCAAAAGGAGCCAGGCCTACAATGGCAAATTTAAAGCATTGAATACCGAAAGGAATACCTACAATGGTTAAGCAAAGGATTAGTCCTCCGATAATGTATTCGAAGAAAATAAAAATACCGCCAAAAATAATCCAGATAATATTGCCTAAAAAGTTCATTGTATTTTTTTAGATTAAGATTTACTTTCAAAGTATTTGTTACAAGATCACTCTTCTTTTCCATGAATCATCGGAATCTGATAATCGAGTTTCCGGCTTTTAAAGAATGCTTTTAATTTTTGCCAGGTAATGATTCTTAAGCTATCCGAAAGCTTAATATCATTAGAAGTTACAAAATGTTTGCAGTCAAAGCAGATATCGAAAAAGGAACATTTATCTTGTTTGTAAATTAAAATACCGTGATGCGGCATAAAACACCTACCGCTTTCAAATGTTTCTCCTATTTTAAGGGGCATAATTAAAATGCTTGCTAATAAATCGATATCTTTTTTGTCGAGTTTCAGCGTTTGCTTTATAATTTTCTGATTTAGTTTTCCATTCTCGATTAAACGGGGGGAATAATCATCCTCGCTTATTTTTTGAGTGTAGGTTAGTGTATGACTAACAATTATGACAGAATCGGCGGCTGTAAAGGTTTGGTAAACTTTGTTTTTGCTCTTTTGTCCATATGTAGCCGATATTATATAGAAAAAGAGTACAGCTAAGCTGAGGAAGATTTTTTTCATGAGCATTAACAATTAAAACTAATATAGGTTTTTTTAATTCATTCTTTTGTAATTTAGAATACACACAAAAGAAACACAACATGAAAAAATTATTGATCTCTGCGGCTGCGGTCGTATGCTTTGCGCTTTCTTCCGCCCTGGCGCAAACTGTTAATGGTATCAGATTAACGGAACTAAAAGCCGATTATATCGAGCTTTCTTCAGTAAGTAGCACTTTTGAAGATAAATTATGGATTAAACTCGAGTACGGCCAAAAAGTTTCAGCAATGAACGATGCTTGTATTAAGGATGATAATGGCAAGCGTCTGGAATTTAATTCGGCTATTGATGGGGTGAATAAACTCAAAAACTACGGATATGAGCTTTTTAATATCTATACCAGGCAGATTGATAAGGATAGCAATAGGCCCGTTTACGTCTTAAAAAGAAAGTAAATTGTAAAACAATAGCTATGGGCTTAAGCCCATAGTTATTGTTTTTTATATAAAATCAAGTGTATTAAACTTCTTATTAAGGATATCTGCATTGTTCACGTCCAGCCATTTATCTAAAATAGTGCCGTAAACCTGCCGGAAATCGAGTTGGTATTTTAAGTCGCCCGTGTCCAGATCGCTCAGGTTAGGGGCTGCGTTAAAAATACCCTGTTTCTTTAATTTTCCGCCAAAAACGAACATGTTGTTGGCCGTTCCATGGTCGGTACCATTACTTGCATTTTGCTCAACCCGGCGACCAAATTCAGAGAAGGTAATCACCAATGTATCATCCAGTTTGTTGTTCGATTTTAAATCTTTTAAGAAAGCTGCCATCCCTTCGCTATATTGTTTAAGCAGGTTGCCTTGCTGCCCAATCTGGTTTACGTGGGTGTCAAAACCACTCAACGAAACATAATAAACCCGGGTTTTTAATCCCGAAGAAATAAATTTAGATACCGTTTTTAACTGATTGGCAAAACCACTGTTCGGATACGCCGATTTAGACTGATAAATTTTTGAGGTATTTTGGATATAACTGGCCGAAGATGAGGTTTCGATCATGGTTTTGTACAAATACCCTAAATTATCTTCGTCTAAATGCTCCTTATCGTTCTGTAGCATAGCTTTAAAAAACGGATCGTTGGTGTTACGGAATAAAGCAGCGGGATCTTTTAAAGCAATTCCTTTCTTGGTTTGTCCTTTCATGGCCAGAGAAAGCGAATCATCTACTTCTATGGCGGTGTAGGGGAATTTGCAGGTCTGGCAGTTGCTGTCCAGATAACGACCAATCCAACCGGTTGATAAAAACTGGTTACTGTCGCTACCGGTTTGCCAGATATCCATTGAGCGGAAGTGCGAACGGTCGGGGTTAGGGTAACCCACATCGTTAATGATGGTCATCCAGCCCTGATCGTGAATCTCCTGTAAAGCGGCCATGTTGGGGTTTAAGCCTTGCATGTCGTTGAGCTTTATTACCTCTTCGGGTTTAATGGCGATACTTTTTCTTTTCTGGTAATAAATATCGTTGCCAAAAGGTATAACCGTGTTTAAACCGTCGTTTCCGCCCGATAACTGCACCACTACAAGATTTTTGTAAAGGCTTAATTCGTCCAGCGCCATGGCTTCGAGTGGTTTCATAAAAGCCGGAACAAATAACGAGCCTGCAGCAACAAAACCTGTATTTCTTAAAAAATTTCTTCTGTTCATCTTGTTAGTTCTTTACTGGTTTTTGTGATCAATGGTTGATGGTTTAGTGTTTGAAAAACTACAATGAACTATAAGCCATCAACTATTAACCAATTTTTAACAAAGTTGATATTCGGGCATGCTGGTAATTTCGACTGCGGTACTCCGCAAACCTTTATTATCGCTCACCATTGAGGTTATTTTGGTGTTTAATTTAGGCTGCAACAGAAATTCGGTAAGTTCCAGCGGTGTTAAGCCTTTGGGCAGCGTATCTAAAAATTTGGGCCAGTCGGCATTTGCGTTTACATACGATTTTGGTTTGTTATTGGCATTTGCGTTACTGGTTGCCGTTCTGCTCAATGCAATTACAGCTTCATCTTCAGGATCGGCCTTACCGCTAAAATCAATTTCCCCATCGTTCAAGACCAGTGATGGAATGCGCATTCTGAGCATTAATGAGGAACTGTCGATCCAGCTTTGCCCGCCTGGCCAGCCTGCCACGTTGGGTGGATTAAATAAATATTGACCTAAGCTGCTTTGCAGCTGAATGAGCACCTGTGGTTTGTTGTAGGTAACATAAAACTCGCGACTTAAGCCTACTAAAAATTCGGCCGGCGATTTGATTTTTGTGCCCACATTTTCCGGTGCGTAAAACCAATCGGAGGTGAACATCTTTTTCATCATGGCGCCTATGTCGTATTTCGAATGGTAAAAATGTGTAGCCAGTTCTTTAATGTGTGCATCATTAGGATAATCATTTACAAAGAACTTATATACTTTCTGCGCTATAAATTGTGCTGTTTCGGGCTTTTCTAAAATAATATCGATAATGTTTTCGCCTTCAAAGTTGCCAATTTTACCAAAGAAAGTTTTGGTGCCATCGTCGTGCAGGTTCTTACGGAAAATGAAAGAACCATCCTTATCGTACATCCAGCCGGTAAACGAACGAGCCGATTCTTTAATATCCTGCTCAGTGTAATTGCCTCTGCCCAGGGTAAAAAGCTCCATCAACTCGCGTGCAAAGTTTTCATTAGGTTTACCTTTCCGGTTTTGCTGGTTGTTTAAGTATTGCAACATAGCCGGTGCTTTCGATACTTCGACCAAAAGCGTTTTAAAGCTACCTAAGGCATTTGCCCTTTGAATATTATTTAACTGTTGTGCAAAGAAAGGATTGTTGCTGCGGCAGGCAAAATGCCCATGCCAAAAAAGGGTCATCTTTTCTCGTAATGGTGCCTCTGTATTAATCATTTTGGTTAAAAAGGCAATATTAAGATCACGGCTTACCTCATTTTGCTCGCGAACGATTTGCTGACGCATTTTCTTTTCCTCGTCGGTAAGGTCTTTTTTAGCGTACAATCCTGCCTGTGCCAATAGTTGCCGTTTCGATTCGAAATCATTAACTAAAGCTATTGGGTCGTCTTTCTGTGAAGTCTCGATCAAACGATCAACAGTTTTTTCGAGATTTTTCTTGCTTAATTTTTGTAAGTCGGTATATGAAATCCCGAATCCGGCACGGTTATAAAGATGTTTAACTTTGGAGAAATTATCTTTTGCGCTCATAGTTAACGATTTTACAGTATGACTTATTTAAAACGCAAGGGTTTAATCTTTGTTTTCTTTCTTATTTTCGTCCATGTTTTTTCAATTGTTAGCTGATGATCCTGCTTTTCCCGATCCTGCCCTGGCAGAAGAAGATGGTTTATTGGCTATTGGCGGCGATTTAAGCATGGAAAGGCTGTTAATTGCCTATTCAAACGGCATTTTTCCCTGGTTTAGCGAAGGTGAGCCTATTTTATGGTATTCGCCACACGAGCGCTGTGTAATTTACCCAGATCGGATTAAGATCAGTAAAAGCATGAAGCAGGTTTTGAAGCAAGGAATATTTAAGGTAACGCTTAACCAGGCTTTTGAAGAAGTGATATTAAACTGTGCTACTACTGTAAGGAAAGGGCAGGACGGCACGTGGATTACGACAGAAATGCAGCAGGCCTACCTCAATCTGCATCAAAAAGGTTATGCACACAGTGTAGAGGTTTGGCAGAATGATAAACTGGTTGGTGGTTTATACGGCTTAAAGGTAAACCGGGTTTTTTGTGGCGAAAGCATGTTTAGCCACGTAAGCAATGCTTCAAAAACGGCGTTAATTTTTTTAAGTGAACATAATGTAGACCTGATTGATTGCCAGTTGCCTAACGATCATTTAATGACCCTTGGTGCTGAAATGATCAGTCGTGAAAGGTATATGGAAATGCTTCAGGCGAATGAATTTTAGTTCTGATTATTGCTGTCTATTAAATTTTGCTCACGCATGGCGTTTTCAATCCTACTGTCGGGTATAAACCAGATACACGCCACTATGAAGTACATTGCAACGCCGATCCATGGGTTTATAAAACTTAATCCAACCCCTGCAATGTAAAAAAGCAACGATATTTTTCCTTTGGCATCGTTACCAATGGCGTGTACCACCAACGAATGCTGGCCTTCGGTTCTTTTGATTACAATAACCAATAGGGTATAAGAAATAGCTGCCAGAAGAAGCACTGCCCCATATACAATAACCGGCCAAAGGGCAAAGTGATGCTCACCCATCCAACCAGCAGCAACCGGAAATAAGGATAGCCAGAATAAGAAATTCAGATTGGCCCACAACATTGGCCCACTTACTTTTTTTACTGTGTGCATTAAATGGTGATGATTGTTCCAATAAATGCCCACATAAATAAAGCTTAAAACATAGCTGATAAATTTAGGGATCAGCGGTTTTAAACTATCTAAAGTTTCGCCATGTTCGGGAACTTTAATTTCTAAAACCATAATGGTGATGATAATGGCGATAACACCATCGCTAAATGCCTCTAGTCTGCCTTTGTTCATAACGAATGTACCTTTAATCGTAGTTGCTACAAGTATCAACCAAATTAATTACAAAAACAAAATCTTGTAGCATTCGCCTGCGGCTTTCTCGGCCCGTATATTTATCAGGTGGGTGTCCCCACCCACCTGATAAACTTGTGAATTTTTTATGGCGTACAAGCGGTAAAATCGCCATTCTCGTTAATCCTTATTACAAACGAGGACTATGCTTTGGTTAGATGAAACTGTTTAAAAACAAAAACCTGCAAGTTTTAGCCTGCAGGTTCCTTATTGTTGTTTTGTTGCAATTATAATTCTCTAACCCAAATGTTTCTGAAACTGATTGCAGGACTTGGGTCGCCATGATCTTGCAGTTTAATTGAAGCAGGGCCATGTTTTTTATATTGTGGCGCACCAATATAACGGGTTTCGCCTTTTAATACAAAACCGTTTTGCAATAGCACGCCATTCAAGAACAAGGTAACGCTTGCTGGTTTTTGTAAGGTTCCGTCTTCATTAAAACGTGGCGCATTCCAAATGATATCGTAATATTGCCATTCGCCTGGTTTTTTGTTGGCGTTGGCCAAAGGGATACCCTGTTTGTAAACGCTTCCCGTTTGTCCGTTAACATAGGTTTTATTGTTGTAGGCATCCATAATCTGGATTTCGTATCCATCATCGCCACCGCCTGTTGAAGCTAAAAACACACCGCTGTTTCCACGTGCCTGTCCTTCTCCCGAAATATTAGCCGGAATTTTCCATTCCATGTGCAACTGGTAATCGGTAAATTTTTTATTGGTTTCGATATTGCCGGTTCCTTTTTTAACTGTGAAGAAACCATCATCGATGGTCCATGCAGCAGGTTTAGACGGATCTTTTACCGAGTGCCAGGCATCAAGATTACGGCCGTTGAATAAAATAATAGCATCTGATGGGGCATCTTGTGGCAATTTACCTGCAGTAACAACTTTAGGAACTGGTTCCCAAACCTCGGTTGTTTTAGGGTCTTTGGCCGGATCTGGTTTTTTATCTTGTGCCATAGCTTGCCCTGCAAATAAAACAGGAATAAATAATAGTGTGTATTTGTTCATAATTGTGGTTTAACTTTTTAAAGTTAACCAGTTTATTAAGAAATGGAAATTTGGTATTTAAAATTTTACCCCAGGTCATCTACAACATAGGTTTCGCTGATGGTAATTTCATCTGGCGCTATATCTTCTTTTCGCTGTTCTGCTAAATCGCGCATTGGGCAATAACCTGTAATGCCACGATATAATAGCCCTGCGCCAATTGCAGCGCCTGTTAATCCGATTAGAGGATGGGTAAAAACACTGGTTATGCCTTTAAAGAGGAGGTAAGCGCCCGTTGCTCCTGATAACCAACGTTCTGATTTGGACACGTTCTGAAATAGTTCGGGATATTTCCAGGCTTCTTTTACATTGGTAATGGCCGTGTTGAAATCTTGATTTGTCATGATGGTAGAGTTTATGTTCTACACTATAACAAGTAAAGGCGGATTGAGTTTGAAAGAATTTTATTTGTAGGCTAAACAATAATTATTTTACCACCTAAGGCATGTAAGGGGATTTAAGTTGGTCATCATCTCGACTGAAGCGCATCGATTTTTCATCGATAGCGGAATGGAGAGATCTATCACGGTTAGATTTAGCTTCGCTGAGCTTTACGTGGTTCTCGACTGCGTTGCACCTGATAGCTGTCGGTTCCGCCCGAAATGAGAATTCCGTTCAAGCCCATAAAAAAAGATCCTTCATTACATTCAGGATGACACCTGTCTTAGTTCAAGATCTCGCGGATATCTTCCTTACTCAGCGATTTAAAGAAACTCTCCTCTGTAGTAATGAGTGAATTGGCCAATGATTTCTTCCTGTTTTGCAAGGCCAGGATTTTCTCTTCAACGGTATCTTTAGCAATAAATTTGTAGATGAAAACCTTTTTATCCTGCCCGATACGGTGCGTTCTGTCTATGGCTTGTTGTTCTACGGCTGGGTTCCACCATGGATCGAGGATAAAAACATAATCAGCCTGCGTTAAATTTAAACCTACACCACCCGCTTTTATTGAAATTAAAAACACTTTCAGTTCGGTATTTTGCTGAAATTCTGCTACAATTTCGCCACGGTTACGCGTTGCGCCGTCTAAGTAAGCAAAAGGGATATTTTCGGCTTCAAAATGTTTTTTGAAAATATCGAGATGCTTTACAAACTGAGAAAAAACTAAAACCTTATGACCGCCTTTCAATACGTTATCGAGCGTATGGATTACGTTTTCAAACTTCCCTGAATCTGACATATATTCGCCATCGATCATTACCGGGTGATTGGCCAACTGACGCAAAGCGGTTAAACCCTGTAAAAGCTGAACCTGTTTCTGGGCAAATGTTCCATCATCCATACTTTGCAACAGATCGTTCCGGTAGGCCGATTTGGTTTTTTCGTAATATGCCGCCTGGTCTTCGCTCATATCGCAGTAAATAACCTGCTCGGTTTTGGGTGGCAACTCTGCTGCTACCTGTTCTTTCGTTCTGCGCAGTACAAAAGGTTTGATTATGGTTTGCAGTTTGCGGGCTTTTTCTTCGTCTTTTTTCTTCTCTATAGCCTGCACATATTCTTCAAAAAAGAAAGCCTGCGTGCCTAATAAACCCGGATTTAAAAAGGTTAACTGCGACCATAAATCGCTTACCGAATTCTCTACCGGCGTACCACTCAAAATTAAACGGTGTTTCGATTTGAGGCTCCTAACTGCTTTAAACGATTTGGAAGCAGGGTTTTTAATGTTCTGACTCTCGTCTAATATTACGTAGTTGAAGTAAAAGTTCTTCAATTCATCAACATCTACCCGCGTGACACCATAAGTGGTAATCACAATATCGTAATTAGCAAAATTGGCCACATCTTTATTACGGTTGGTGCCGGTATGCGCCAGTATTTTAAGTTTTGGTGTAAACTTTTTGGCCTCCGTTAACCAGTTGTAAATTAAAGAGGTTGGCATAATAATGAGCGAGGATGTTTGGATGCCCTGCAACTGATCATCTTCCTTTACTTTTTGCAGCATGGCCAAAGTTTGGATGGTTTTACCCAAACCCATATCATCGGCCAGGCAACCGCCAAAGTTATACTCGCGTAAAAAGCTAAACCAGTTGTAGCCCGCCTTCTGGTAATCGCGCAAACTTCCCTTAAAATGAGCAGGCATTTGCGTATCGGCGATATCTTCAAAGTCGGATAAACGTTGGAGCTTACGCTCGAGGGTTACGTTGGCCAAACTATCTTCGGCCAGATCGTTAATTAAGCCAATGTGATGCTTCTTTAACTTTAAGCTTTTGCCGGTTTCTGCCAAACTGAATAAACTGCCATATTGCGTAAACCATTTATCCGGGATAATGGCCACTTCGCCATCGGGCAATAAGAATTCGCGTTTTTTATGGAGGATATGTTGTTTTAAAGAAAGAAAAGGGATCTGATATTTGCCAAACCAAACCACGGCATTAATATCGAACCAATCGTTTTCTTCTTTAACCTCGAGGTCTATTTTGCTAACCCCAAACACAAATTTCTTCTGTCCAGTAGCTTGTTCAATCTCAAAACCCGAAGCCTGTAATATTTCAATATGCTCATTCACCCAGTTAATGGCAGCGTAACTTGGGTTTTCTTCTCCCGAAATTACTTCCAGGTTACTGAATAATGAACTCGTTTTTTTTAGTCCGAGCGATAAAAGCAGGTTGAATTGTTTTTTCTCCCAGTCTGCCGAACGTTTAATGCGGTGAAAAATATAATTATCGGCCGTTTTTTCCAGTCGAACGGTTACTTTATGCGCATTTTCTACCGGGAAAGTATACTCGCCATACTTAAAGTACAGCTGGATTTGCGAAAGGCCACCATCTACATACAGTACCTTAATTACCGGGATCGCTTCGAACTGTTCGGTTCTGATTTCGAAACCTTCGGCATAAACATGGTGCTTCTCGATTAAAGGAGCAACAAATTTTTCGAAATAGGTAGCCTCGGTGGTTTTGGGAATGGCAATATAGCGTTTGTTCAAAAACGGCTGTAACTTTTTGCCTTCAATATCCTGATCAAAAAAGTACAAAACATCGTTAAGCAATAACCAGGCAGGTTTGTTGCTAATGATTTGCGCTTCTTTAAACATAAACTCGATGCGCAGGTTCTGGTACTTAATGGTAGGGAAGTAGCGCGTTTCGGTTTCGTTTCTGCGGAAGTGAAAAAGGATAGAAGCGGGTTCGGCAGCGAGTTCGATTTTACGCTCAACCGGCCAGCCATCTTTATCCATTACATAAAGTTCGTTTTTGGTTTTCAGTATTTCTAAAGCCTCAGCCAGTTTCTTCTCTATTTTCGGACGTACATTTTCATAAAATTTATCGTCGAAAACTTTGGTGAAAAACTCGGTTGGCCTTATTAGTTTTTTATAATACTTTTTGATAATTGAATCCTGCTCAATGTCGTCCAATATTCTGATCAGTTTATAATCAATATCGCTTAAATAACTATTGAATTCTTCGGCCGTATGGGTAAAGATTCGCTGGTATGTAAAAGAGAAATCGCCTTGCGGATTTAGCTGAACGATGTGTGGTTCAATTAAATAGCCCAAATACTCATGCTTGCACAAAGAGTACACTATTTTACAGGCTTTGGAACTATCGACACGTAACATTGATGGGATTAAAATTTTTGCAAGCTAAGCGCTTAAAAAACTTTAAACTTACAATATTTTGGGGTTACATCAAAAGAACTGATGGTTTTTGAAACAAAAAAATCAATTTTCTTGAGGAACAATTGAAGGGCAATAATTTAACTAAATACTTAAATTAAGTTAGCGTAAAAACTGCATAAACATTAATCCTTTATAATTGGTTACAACTTATTATCTTAGCACTCGTATAACGGTTTGTTAAAGACCGTTAAGCTTAACGCACGACCAAACCAAATGAAATTTTTTTACCCGCTCTCTCTGTTTATCTGCCTGTGCTTTTGTAGCTATGCGCAAGAAATTCCAAGAAGTACACAATATATTTTTAATAACATTCTGCTTAACCCGGCTTTGGCAGGTATTGATAATTATACCGACTTAAAAATTGGTCTGCGTAAACAGTGGAGTGGTTTGGAAGGATCGCCAAGTACACAATACCTGTCGTTAAGTACAGCTATTGGAGAAGATTTTGTAAGGAGCAATGTAAACTCATTTGCTGGTAATGGCGAAAATCCGATGAGCAGGAGTTATGTAAACAACTATACTGCAGCGGAGCCGCACCATGGCATTGGTTTGGTAGCCATGACGGATAAGGCGGGCTTGATCAGGCAAACCAATGTGAATGTAACCTATGCCTACCACCTGGGGCTTACCAATGAGATCAACTTATCATTAGGTTTATCAGGCGGTTTTAAATCAATCAGTGTAGATGTACGCGGAATTGTAGCCGACGAATCAAGCGATCCATTGTTTTCTGCAGATTATAATAACAAAATCAGACCTGATATTGGCGCAGGTTTATGGTTGTATAGTCCCAGGTTTTTTGCAGGCGTTTCGGCCAAGCAATTAATCGGGAATAAAAACAGTGTAGTAAACAATCAGGTGAAAAGCAGTCCGTACCAATCGGCAACTTTTTACGGAACGGCAGGTTACAAAATATTCTTAGATGAAGATATCGCAATGATCCCATCGGCGCTGATTAGCTATTGGGCCAATGCACCGGCTACTTTTGATGCCAATTTAAAATTTGCCTATAAAGATAAATTTTGGGTAGGAACGAGTTTCCGTAATAACGACTCCTTTTCGCTTTTGGCTGGTTTCAATATTGCGTCGCTGGTTAACCTCAGTTATTCTTATGATGTAAATACTTCGGGATTACGCTCAGTGAATAACGGTACCCACGAAATTGTGCTGGGCATACTACTCAATAACCGTTATCAGGTAGCATGCCCAAGCAGGCAGTTTTAACGTAAAAGCGTAATGCTGCCACCAAGTGGTTTACATTCGGCCCTTAAATCGATCACATAATAATAAACGCCGGCTGGTAATTCCTTATCCCTGAACCTGCCATCGAAAGGTTTGGTATAGTTACCGATAGATTCGTAAACGAGCTGACCACCACGTGTGTAGATCTTAATATTGGTGCCTTTAAAATCGGGTAAGCCCCGTACCTGCCAAACATCGTTCATGCCATCTCCATTTGGGGTTATGGTATTGGTAATTTCTAAGTTATCGTGTGTTACTTCCACATGCACTTTGGTAAGCTCGCTGGTGCAGGAACCCAGTTTTCTGCGTACAAAATAATCGGCTGTTTTGGCAACTTTGAAATTGAAAATACCTTTTGTACTTTCTAAAAATGGTTTGCTATCGTCTATTCTTTCAAATAACTGATAAGTTCCTTCTTCGGGAGCAATTACCGGCAAAGTTATGTCCGAAACATAACAAACACGCAGGTCGTTTATCACCGGAGCAAGAATTTTAAAGGGTTCATCAACAATGGTAAAAGGCTCACTGATGGCGTAACCACAGCTTGTTTTATCCTTTACTGTTAAGCGGTATGTGCCCGCACCAATATTCGTTAAGTCTTGTGTAAACTGAACAGCTTCTCCTGCTTCGTTAATCCACTTAAAGTCGTAACCTGGTACACCGCCAATTACCTGTACACCGGTAACCGAGCCCCTTTGTAAAGAACAGCCATCTTTAACTGGTTTTCCGGTGTTTGGTACAATGGTAAGGAGAGGAGTAACTTCTATGGTGTAAGGGCCGATAATAAAGGGTGCACAGTTATTAATATCATAAGCGTACATGGTATAAACGCCGCCTGGTAAGTTTTTGAGTGATATAGAATTGACTGTTTTAGTACTTAATACAATGTTGCCAGCTTCATCTTTCCATTCATATCTATATGGCAGTGCAGAGCTAAAATCCAGGTCGATAGTTCCATTAGTCTGTCCGCAGGTTGTTGGCGATTCCCGGTGAGAAAAGTTATACACTGGCGGAGCAATAGCTGTTACGACAAAATCTCTAGGTACACGCGGGCAACTGGATTTGCTGTTGCTTGCCCATAACCTATATGAGCCTGGTTTTAGATTTTCAATTAATAATGATGTTCCTGCAGAATATGTTCCTTTTTTTACGGTTATTCCATCTGGTCCAATCCATTCATAGCCATCAGCATCAGTTAGGTTAATTCCTCCTATCGCTCCATTATCACTGTTACAAGTCACATTCTTTCTGATTGAGGCATCGCTGATTTGAATGGTATTATCGGTAATGATAAAAAAGGATGCAGTAGTAGCCGGACATTCACCTTCATCGGATACCACAATGGTATAATTTCCTCCTTCTACGTTTTGCAAATCGAGCGTTGCAGCAATTACATCACCCAATGCTCCGGTTATTGGGTCGGGTTTGTACCATTTATAAGTAACAGTGCCGGTGAAATCGGTAATTTTTAAGCCTGTAATGGCACCATTCAAGCTACCACAGGTGGCGTGTTTTGGTGGTATAGTACTCGCAATAATGATTTTAGGCTTTCTTTTCACTATAATAGGATCAGAAGAAAGGGTACAACTTGCTTCATCTGATACTTTTACCGAATAAGTACCTTCGGGTAAACTTGCCGGGTTGCTTCTGCTTACAACAGCATTTGTAGCGGTATTGATCCACTCGTATTTTAAAACTCCTTTTCCTCTTAAAACCTCAGCGGTAAAGGTAAAAGACGTTTGACCGCAAACGGGGTTTATGGGTAAAATGGTAGGTTTGGTTAACTTTTGGTCTTTAATGATGAATACAGTTGGAAATGGTTTACAGCCATCATCAACAGTTACTTCATAAGTGCCTACGTCCAGGTTCGAAATACTTTGTGTATTACCTTTTGACACGCGGCTACCATCTGTTTCTATTTTTACCCAGCTAAAGGTGAAACCCTCCCGTGGTTCGGGGATAGTGATTGATCCGTTGGCACTGCAGGTTACCGGTTCTACTATGGCTTCGTTGGGTAACAGCTCAGCGGTTGAAAATGGAGAGGTTGTAGCATTTAACAAACTGGCGGTTGCTGTAACCATTCCGCTTAGCGCGCCGTTGTATTCCCAACGACCATCACTACCAGCTTGTACTGTTGCAATATAAGTTTTACCCTCGCAAATGCCCTGACAGTTTATGGTATAAAACAACTCTACTTCTGAGTTTGGAGTAGCCCGGCCCGAAACATAATCGCTGCGTTTTTTCAAGATTTGAATATAAGGTTGAAGGATGGTCAGGGTTTTTCCGATCCCAAAATTCTTGTTGCAAAAGAAACTGTTGCGGGTAACTTTTACTGGTTTGGCTGATACTGTTTCCAATCCGAAGTTATTATTAGCAATTAAGTTTGCTTCAGCAGGAGTTGCACCGCCCACGATTCCGCTGGCACCTGCTTCTAATTTTACCCCCATGCCATTTCCCAGTACTACTGTTCCGGCAGCATCGGTACCAATGGCGTTGCCGGTTAATATAAAGTCGGAATTGGTTATCGAAACGCCTGTCGTCCGGTTACCGCCAATGATGTTATTACGTACATAAAGAGCACTATTTACCGCATTAACTTTTAATCCCGAAATTTCTAAAGCTGAAGAGGAAAGAAATAACGGGAGCTCATGAAAATCCTTTTTACCGGTATAGTCGACACCAATTTTATTGTTGATAACATTGATATCAAATCTGGCACTGCTGGAGTACGATGAACGGGTAATATCTACATTAATGCGGTTTGCGGCAATTACGTTGCCTTCGCCTACATTATCACCGCCAACATCCAATGCACAATCGTATAAATTGGCCGAAATACCGGTTACGTTGGTATTGGGAGTAATTCCATCGTAAATTATTCCGATTAAATTCGACTGGATTTTAATTTTGGTTGCTGCTACTGTAGTAAAGAAATAGTTATTCTGAATCAGGATTCCGTAAATGTTACCGCCAATTACGTTCCCCTTTCCGGCTGCGCCAATAATGATATTACTTGCACGGTAATCGACAATAATTCCTGAACCCTGCGCAGTGTTTACATTTTGCAAATTGGTAATGGTAGCAAAATTACGGATATACAAACCATATACTTCTACTCCGCTGGTGGGTACATTTGTACTTGATGATTGCCCAATAACCAAACCTGAAAAAGTGGTATTGGTATACTCAGGCTCTAAAATTACTTTCGCGCCCGAAACCCCAAGGGCAGGCCATGCAGCTTGTGAGGTTCCATCGATTACCACATTTGACGAAACTACCGGAAGTGCTGTGCGCAACCTGATGGTACGGTTAGCGTTATCTGTTGGGGTGCCTGGTAAATTAAAATTAATGGTAAAAGTAGAAGTCCTGTTGGCTACGGCAGCTTGTGTTAGGCCTTCGCGCAGGGTACCCGGACCGCTATCGGCATTGCTGGTTACCACATAAGTTTGGGCGTAAATATTCTGGAAGAAAAATAAGCCGGCAAATAGGGCTAAAAGTTTAGAGAGGCGCATAAAATTGTTTGGTAGCGCCAAAATACAAATAAACTGTTTAGTGGCTAGCGTTTTAGTTAAAAAACCAGGTTATTTTTTCTTTGCTTAAAGCATTAATCTTCGTTTTGTGAGAGAGAAAAGATTTTTCCCGCAGATTTAAGGGATTAAAGTTGCAGATAAAACATGATTAATATGGACCTCGTTTGTAACGAAGATCGTTGGGAAAGACGATTTTATCACTTTTACAAACACCTTAATGTGCGTCTCTTGCATCCGCGTTACAAACTGGAACGATAACTGGGCGCATAAATATTCCGACTTAAATCTGTGCCTTTTTCTGCGTTATCTGCGGGAAATACAAATAGCGCTTTCTTAAGTTATTCCAAACAAGAAAGGCATCCTGAAAAATCAGAATGCCTTTCTTTTACATTGACTTGTAGCTTATTTCCAGCCACCGCCCAATGCACGGTATAAATTAACTACCGATTGTAGTTTTTGCAATTTATCGTTAATGCCGCTTAACTGTGCTGTTAACAAACTTTGTTCAGAAGTTAACACATCAGTATAGTTGGTGGCTGAGCTATAACGCAGCAACTCCTTTGTAAAATCTACTGCTTTAGTTAACGAGGCAATTTGTTTTGCCCTTGTGGTTTCTTTTTCAGCTGCTGTTTGGTAAGCAAATAAAGCGTTCGATACTTCCTGCCCACCAGTTAAAAGAGTTTGCTGAAAGGCATAAAAAGCAATTTGCTGATTTGCCTGCGCTGTTTTTAAGCGGGCTTTATTGGCACCTTTTGCAAAAATGGGCTGGGTTAAACCTCCTATTAAATTGTAGAAAATAGATTTACTGAAGAAATCCTGCAATTGTAAACTTGATAAACCACCGGCAGCAGTTATGGTTAAAGCCGGATAAAAATAAGTTTTAGCCACATTCGTATTTTCAAAAGCTGAGCGGAAACCAAACTCCGCTGCAATTACATCCGGGCGGTTCTGCAGCAATTGTGCCGAAACACCGGTTTTTAAATCGGCGTAAGGTGTTTGCTGATCTAAGGTCGTACGGTTAATCGCATTTGGTGCTTTGCCAAGTACAACGCTCAATGCATTTTCGGCCTCTTTAATGCTTCTTTTTAAATCAGGCAGCGTAACCTGTGCAGCGTATAAATTGGCCTCGCTTTGTACCACAGCAGCACCATTTACTACCGCGCCTTGTTTAAGCTCTTTCATGGTTTCCACATCCTTAGTTCTCACTTTAATGGTTTCCTCGGTAATGGCAAGTTGCTTATCCAGCGCCAGCAAAGTATAATAGTTATTGGCAATTGTGGCAATTAACTGGGTTTGAACGGCCCTTTTAGCGGCATCGCTCTGCAATAAGGTAGCATAGGCGGCACGTTTGGCACTGCTTAATTTGCCCCATATATCGGCTTCCCAGGCAGTACTTAGCTGTGCTTTATACGTTTGGGTTTCCAGATTGATGTTAATCCCTGCTGGAAAGTTTAATGACGCCTGCGATTGTTTATTGTCAGTTACATTTACATCGGCCTGTAAGCTTGGTAAAAATGCCGCCCGACTTTGCTGTAAGGTTGCCTCGGCAATTTTAATCCTTTCGATGGCTTGTTTCAGATCTAAATTTTCATTTATCCCTTGTTTAATCAGCGATTGCAAAGTGGTATCCGAAAACAGTTGTTTCCATTGCAAAGCAGCAATAGTGGTCGTGTCTGTCGTATTGTTCTCGCGGTATAAACTCTCACTTTTCAGCTGCGGGCGCTCGTACTTTTTAGTTACGCAGCCACTAAGGCTTAAGATGGCTATACCGGTTAAAATAGAATGCTTATATGTAAGTTTCATGTTTTTAAAATTAATGTGGACTGTTAACCGCTAACTCGTACTCTTCTTCTGTTTGTTCGCGGTCAATGCCTTCATCAAAGGGAGATTTGTTACTTATTTTTTCTTGCAAAGTCTGGAAAACAATAAACAGTGCAGGAATAACAAATACTCCGAATATAGTACCGATTAACATTCCCCCAACAGCTCCTGTACCAATTGATTTATTACCAGCTGCACCAACACCTGATGATAACATTAAAGGTAATAAACCTAAAATAAAGGCAAATGATGTCATTAAGATTGGGCGTAAACGTGCAGTAGCACCATCAATAGCCGCATTGGTAATGCTCATGCCTTTCCGCCTTCGGTCTACCGCATATTCTACAATCAGAATGGCATTTTTGGCCAGTAAGCCCACCAGCATAATCAGGGTAATTTGAGTGTAGATGTTATTGTCGATACCAAAAATCTTATCGAACATGAATACCCCTGCTAAACCGATTGGCAGTGAAAATAATACGGCCAAAGGTAAAATGTAACTCTCGTATTGTGCCGAAAGCAGGAAGTAAACGAAGATTACACAAAGAAGGAAGATGAAAATGGTCTGACTGCCGCTGCTTACCTCTTCACGTGATAAACCTGAGAACTCATATCCGTATCCTGTTGGAAGGTGGATAGCCGCTTCTTCCTGTATCGCCTTGATGGCATCGCCAGAACTGTAACCGGCATTTGGGTTACCTGTAACCGCAATTGAAGTGTACAAGTTGAAACGTGAAATGGCCTGTGGCCCATACACCCGCTCTAAAGTAATAAACTCAGATACCGGAGCCATGGTGCCGCTCGAGTTGCGCACGTAAATGCTGGTTAAGCTTTGCTGGTTAGCGCGATACTTGGCATCGGCTTGGAACATTACCCGGTACTGCTTACCAAATTTATTAAAGTTAGAAGCGTAAACCCCACCGTAATAGCCTTGTAAAACGCCCAGTACATCGCTAACAGTTAAGCCTGCCTGTTTAATTTTTGCTACATTAACATCAATTTGATATTGCGGGAAATTAGGGTTAAAGGAAGTTGATGCGTACTGGATTTCCGGACGTTTACTCAAGGCTCCTAAAAATGCATTACCTACTTCGTTGAATTTCTTAATATCGCCACCAGTTTTATCCTGCAGTTGAAATTCGAAACCACCACCTGTACCAAAGCCCTGGATGGTTGGCGGGGCAAAGAAAATTACTTTTGCACCTTTAATGCCGGCAGCTTTAGCAAATAATTCACCAATAATGGCCTTAACATCTCTTTTACGCTGATCCCACGGTTTAAGCCTCGCGATAACCATACCGTAAGAGCTGCCCGAACCACTAATTAAACTCCGGCCAACTACCCTGAAAGTCGCTTCAACTTCTGGTACTTTACTTACAATATCATTTATTTTAACAATGATTTTATCAGTTTCTTCCTGCGAAGTTGATGGTGGTAAAGAAATATCAGAGAAAACAGTTCCCAAATCTTCGTTAGGTACGAATCCTTTAGGCGTGGTATTCATGATCCAAACCAGTACCACAGCAAAAACTGCAATGCCTAAACCAGCTAACCATCTTTTTCTACCTAAAAAGCCTACCGAACGTTTATATTTATGCGTTACGGCATCAAATGAGGTGTTAAAAGCGTCATAAAAACGCTGTAAAAAGTTTTTGCTTTTTCCGTGGTCATCTTTGTGCGGCTTTAAAAATATGGCACATAACGCCGGACTTAAAGTTAATGCGTTAATGGCCGACAAAATGATGGATATGGCCAGTGTTAAGCCAAATTGTTTATAAAATACACCCGATGAACCCTGGATAAAACTTACCGGGATAAATACCGCCGCCATTACCAACGTAATAGAAATGATGGCTCCGCTGATATCGTCCATAGCATCTTTGGTTGCTTTCTTGGCATCGGTATAACCTGCATCGAGTTTAGCGTGTACCGCCTCAACCACTACAATGGCATCATCTACCACAATACCAATGGCCAGTACGAGGGCAAACAAGGTTAATAAGTTAATGGTAAAACCAAATAAACTTAAAAAGAAGAAGGTACCGATAATTGCCACCGGAACACTAATTGCCGGAATCAGCGTTGAACGGAAATCCTGTAAGAAGATAAACACCACCAGGAACACCAGGATAAAGGCCTCAATCAGTGTATGGATTACCTTTTCGATTGAAGCATCGAGGAAGTTGTTTACGTTAACAACCGTTTCATAGTGAACACCCTTAGGGAAAGAAAGCGCAGCTTTATCTAAAGTTTTAATCGAATTGTCAATTACTTCTTTCGCATTTGAACCAGCGGTTTGGCTAATGGCAATACCCAATGCAGGTTTACCATTAAATTTTACATAACTGGCATAACTTTGTGCACCAAGTTCTATTCTGGCTACATCTTTTAATCGTAAAATCTGTCCGTTTGGATTAGCTTTTATTATAATATTGCTAAACTCGGTTTCGGTTTTTAAACGACCGCTATATTTTAAAGTATATTGGAATGCTTGTCCGCCTTGTTCACCAAACTGACCTGGTGCGGCCTCGATGTTCTGCTCGGCAAGGGCTACATTCACATCATTCGGAACCAGGCCATAAACCGCCATTACATCAGGCTTAAGCCAAATTCGCATGGTATAATCTAAAGTACCAAAAGCACTGGCATCACCCACACCATTAATCCTTTTAATTTCAGGAATAATATTGATGTTGGCGTAGTTCTGTAAAAACTTCTGGTCGTACGATGGGTCGTCGCTGTAAATAGCGAAAATAAGCAGGTTACTCGCCTGTCTTTTAGCGGTAATTACACCTGATCTTGTTACCTCTGCAGGTAATAAGCTGGTTGCCCTGGCCACGCGGTTTTGCACATTTACAGCCGCCAGATCGGGGTTTGTACCCAGCTTAAAGTTAACGGTAATGGTAGCACTACCATCGTTACTTGCACTCGAAGTCATGTAGGTCATGTCTTCCACACCATTTATTTGTTCTTCGAGTGGAACAACAACACTACTCATTACCACATCGGCGTTGGCACCCTGGTATGAAGCCGATACCTGAACGGTTGGCGGCGCAATTTCAGGATACTGCGAAATGGGTAAAGTTACAAGGCCTAAAACGCCTAATATTACAATTATAATGGATATAACTGTCGATAAAACGGGCCTGTCTATAAATTTCTTAAACATAAATAATAGGGATTACACTGATACAGTGTGATTGCACTAATTGTATTTTTATTTTTTTATTTCAGCATAAACTGAATCGGCTGCTTTTTCTTCAGGTTTAATTTTTGTGCCGTCTTTTAACGATTGGAAACCTTCTAAAATCACTTTGTCGCCGGTTTTAAGCCCTTTTGTAACTACGTAGAAATTGCCTTTGGCTAATTCCATTACCTCAATTTGCGTATTAACAACCTTAGCCGAATCGCCTAAAATGTAAACGAATTTCTTACCCTGTAAATCGATTGTTGATTTCTGAGGGATTAGAATAGCATTTTCAACATGCTGAGGAATTCTAACCGAAGCACTGGCACCATTTTTTAATAGGAAAACCGGGTTAGGGAAGGTAGCCCTTAAGCTTGCCGAACCTGTGTTGGTGTTAATCTGACCGTTAATTGATTCGATTTTACCATTTTGCGCGTAAACACTTCCATCAGCAAGTACTAAACTAACCGGCGGAATGTTATTCATTTGCTCGGTTAGGGTTTTGCCTTTATAGGTGCTGGCAAAATCTAAAAGCTGTTTTTCGTTTAAAGAGAAGTAAGCATAAACTTTAGAGGTATTCGAAACCGTAGTTAGTGGCTGTGTGCTGCTGCTACTCACCAGACTTCCGTTTCTAAAAGGAATACTGCCTACTACACCATCTACCGGACTGGTAATTGAAGTATAACCAAGATTAACCCTCGCATTTACCAGCTCTGCCTTTGCCTGTGCCAACGCAGCTTTTCTGCTTTGAAGCGTTAATTGAGCTGCATCCAGGTCATACTTACTGATAATATCTTTTTCAACCAGGGGTTTGGTCTTGTTTACCGTTAACTGGGCGGCATTCACATCGGCCTCAGCACTGCTTATGGCTGCCCTGGCTGTTCTAACCTGTTGTTCGTATTGAGGGGCATTGATGGTAAAAAGTAGCTGACCTTTTTTAACCACCGCACCTTCATCAACAAATATTTTTTCGATAAAACCATCAACTTTTGGGCGAATATCGATATTCTGGATGCCTTCTATAGTTGCAGGATAATCTGAATCGAGGGTGGTGTTCTGTGTATTTACTGTAAATATTGGGTAAGCTTGCGGACCTGCAGCAGCAGCAGCAGCGGCAGCTTTTTTAGCTTCGTCGTTATTTCCGCAGGATGCCAAAAGCATACCAATGCTCATGCTAAAAAAGAGAGTTGTTACTTTTCTCATGGACTATTTCTGTGTGTTTAAATTTAAATTTCCGGATTAAGGGCGTTGTCAATTGATGGGCTTTAATCGTCGCCGATAACTGTCCAAAAATAGAGCCTAAACAAAAATAAATCTGTCCAAATTCTGTCATTTAATCAATCGATTGATTTATTTTGCGTTTGGAACGCTACTTAAATATAACTAAAATATTGTTTTTAAGTAATTTAACTGCTTTATTTATTTTAAAATGGTGCTTGTAAATATCTTGAGACAGATGTTAAAAGCTGTTAAAATCGTCGATTCTGTATTGGAATTGTCACAGCGGGCTGTTGTTTATTTCGAGCAGAGATGGAGATAAATGGTGTATATTTTACACTGCCAGGGAAGAGATAGCACTCAAAATTTTTCTTAGCTTTAAACATATGAAATACCTTTTGCTGCTAACGGTTATGATATTGGGCTCGGGCTGTTTAATGCTAGGCGCACCCCACTATTATAATTACAAATCAATTCATGCGAATGCCGATTCAATCGTGGTAATTTCTTATCCCTCGCGGCTCGACTATCAATATCGCTTTACAAAAAATAAGTGGGACAGTGTTTTGGTTTTAGACCCCATACACTTGGTTTATCAAAAAATGGCCCTAAAAGAAAATGAGAACTTCTATCCAAAAGCCTATTACTCATTTTATAAAAATGAGCGATGGAATCTGAAAAAAATGGAAAAAGTGAAATCAGTAGTAGTGAAAAGGTACCAACAAAATCTGGCTGATGTTGATACCCTTTATTATAGGATAGTAAAATGAGTTTGATTAATCTACCTCTCCCTCAAAAACCAATTTGGCTGGTCCGCATAAAAACACGTTGGTAAATGCAGCACCATCGTAATCGAATTCAATTTTAATATCGCCACCCAAAACTTTAATATCGGTTTTAATGTGGCCACTCAGGTTTTTATGTTTGGCCATGGCCATAGCCACTGCAGTGACCCCGGTGCCACAGGCATAGGTCTCGTCTTCAACACCACGCTCGTAGGTACGCACAAACAGGTGGTCGGCTTTATCTTCTACAAAGTTTACGTTTATACCCTCGGTTTTATAAGTATCGTTGTAACGGATACTTTTGCCTTCATTGAAAACATCCAGGTCTTTTAAACCGGTTTGTAAAGCAACATAATGCGGGGAGCCTGTATTTAAAACATAGGCATCACCATCTTTGTTAACCGTGTCTACATCAATCATTTGCAAATCAACCCATTCGCCATTTTCTGAAATTCTGGCATAATGCGGCCCGTCTACTGCCAAAAAGTTGGTTTCCCGATCAATAATGCCAAGCTGTTTGGCAAAGGCAACAATGCACCGGCCACCATTACCACACATACTGCCCAGGTTGCCATCGGCATTAAAATAATGCATTTCAAAATCGTAATCTTCGTGTTTGGTCAGGAACATTAAACCATCTGCACCTATCCCGAATCTTCTGTGGCATAGTTGTTCAACTAATTGATTATCAATGTTTTTTAACGGACTCGTGGTGTGGTCTATTAAAATGAAATCGTTGCCTGCGCCCTGATATTTATAGAAATTAATTTTCATGAAAGCTTCATCTTTTAATGCAATATTTGAATTGCAAAGGGTAACCTGCACCTCGTGTTTTTTTGATTTAACATTTTTTAACACAAAACCAGGTGCACTAATGATGCAAATATCGTTTATATGGTATTAAATTTGAATAATTAACGAAAAGAAATTTTAGCAGATAAAAACTGCAGGAGCATTCTGCTTAAATCAAAGTGAAACAAACACTCCCGCAAAAATTAGTAAATTTAACAAATGAAATATTGTAGGCTAAAACATTTAGCTAGCAAAATGGCTTATAATAGATCAGGGGTTTTTAAAATAATATAGCACATGAAAAAAATATTGGGAATTACCGTGTTAGCTGCATTTATAGGTGGGGCAGCAGCAATAGGGGGTTACAAACTATTTGAACGTAACCAAACAGGCAGTACAATTTCTGAAAAACAGAATTTATATTTTGCAAATAATCCACTTAAGGTATCATCGGCAGGTACAACCGATTTTACACAGGCTGCAGCAGCAGTTGCGCCAGGTGTGGTGCACATTAAAACCACTTATGCCGCACAAAGTGGCGGTGGCAGAAGCTCTTCTCCGTTTGATATGATGGAAGATTTCTTCGGTGGCGGTGGCCGTCAAATGCAACGTCAGCCAAGGGCAGCATCGGGCTCAGGTGTAATCATCAGTCAGGATGGTTATATTGTAACCAACAACCACGTAGTAGAAAATGCAGAGAAGGTTGAAGTAGTTTTAACCGACAGACGTAAAGTAGAAGCCAAGGTAATTGGCCGCGACCCAAATACTGATTTAGCATTAATTAAAGTAAATGCAACCAATTTACCGGTAGTAAAAATGGGTAACTCTGATAATGTACAGGTAGGCGAGTGGGTTTTAGCGGTAGGTTTCCCGTTAGATTTAAATACAACGGTAACTGCAGGTATTGTGAGTGCTAAAAACCGCAGTATCGGTATCATTGGCCGCGAGCAACAAGGCAACGAAATTACAGAAGAAGAATACCGCGAATACCAACGTACTGGTAAAAGACCAGATCGTCCGGCAAATACAAGCATCGAATCTTTTATTCAGACAGATGCTGCCATTAACCCTGGTAACAGTGGTGGTGCACTTGTAAATGCAAATGGTGAGTTAGTTGGTATTAACTCAGCAATTGCTTCGCAAAGCGGTTATAACCAGGGCTATGGTTTTGCTATCCCGGTTAACCTTGCCCGTAAAATTGTTGATGATTTTATGAAATATGGTTCGGTTAAACGTGGATATATTGGTGTTAGTTTTGTTCCGTTAAGTGGAGAAGAAAAACAAGAAGGTGTTAAAACCAACGAAATCAGTGGTTTATATGTAAATGATGTAGTTGCTGGCGGTGGTGCTGCTGCGGCTGGTATTAAATCAGGCGACGTAATTAAAAAAGTTGATGGTGTGGTAATTAATGATTCGCCAGACTTACAGGAAAGAGTTGGTCGTTTAAATCCAGGCGATAAAGTTAAATTAACTGTATTGCGTGATGGATCTTTGAAAGACTACACTGTTACCCTTAAAGGTGAAGCCAGTGTAGGTTTAACGGCCAATAACACAGCAAGTAAAGGTGCTGAAGTTTCGAAATTGGGTGCAACTTTTGCTCCTGCCAGTCAGGCTCAAAAAGCTAAATACGGCATTAACGGCGGTGTAGTGGTAACTTCGGTTACAACTGGCAAAGCTTTCGATAACATTGGTGTAGAAAAAGGCTTAATTATTACAAAAGTAAACGGGCAACCTGTAAACTCGGTAGCCGACGTACAAAAAGCACTACCATTAGGTAGAAACAACATGGTAAGCATTAGTGGAGTTGGTGAGCAAGGATCGTATAACTACAGTTTCCCGGCTCAATAATTAACAGATAAAAATAGTTTTAAGAAGCCCTCCCGATTGAAGATATCGGGAGGGCTTTTTTTAGTCCTGGTGAATTGGCTCGTGATGCGCATGGCAGGCATCTGCACATTCTTCGCACATTAGGGCACACTGCCTGTAGTGCTCATGGTCGTGTTTACCACACTCTGCAGCGCATAACCTGCAAATTTCTTCGCACAGCAGTAAATACTGAGGGCCGATTACCGAATCAAGCCGCAAGAACCTGGCGGCCTGTGTACAAATGTCGGCACAATCGCGGTCCAGATTAATACAGTCGATCATCATGCTAAGGTCTTCTTCCTGCAGGCATGATGCTGCACAATGCTCGCATGCCAGTGCGCAGTCTAATAAAGCCTTTATTAAGGCATGGTTATTCCGTGTTTCCATAGCTCAAAAATTTAGTTATCAATATGCTCTCTATTAATAACCTAAAGGAAATTAAACGGTTCTAATAAATCAAAATATGGTGGCGGCACTTGTTAAAGTTTGTTAATGTTCGTCGAGGTAAAATATATTAAATCCGTTTTGAAGCGTTTTGGAACATAAGCCCGTTTTGTTAATTAATCCATGTTCATCCTAAATTCATCATTGCGATTTAGTTTAGTGATTTACCGATTGATTATCAGTGTTTACCGATACTCTATAAAATTAATTTTTTTATTGTTACATATTTGAAACAGCAACAAAAACCAAATATTATGGCTTTAGCTCACATTAACCTCAGCGTAAAACAGTATTTCAATTTCATGTGCCAAAACGATTTTGAAAGAAGGATATTCCACGATAGCTACAGGGAATTTCAGAAGAAATCAAAGATATTCAGCCAAAATCAGCAGGCTCATACTTTTTCGCAGATGTTGCAGTTAAACGAAAAGGCTGGTTCGTTGCATCAGAAACTGCAGTATTCGGTTATGCCGAGCATTGCAGCTTTAGATGGTAAAATGCCGGTAATGGGCGATTTGGATGGTAATGCACTTAAATTTGATTGGGCCGAATTACATATTCTGAGTTCCGATTTGTTAAATAAAGCTGCCCATGTGGTTTCACTTACCTACACCAGCCCCACATTGGTTCTTCACGAAATCATTGGCGATTTACTGGTTTTAAGTTACGACAACCAAAACACAGGTGGCGAAACCATCATGATAAAAATTACCGAAAACCTAATGGTAAATTACAAGGAAAGTAACAGTTTGGTTTACAGTTAGGTCTTACTGGCATTTCTTTTCCTGCGGCCAGAAAAAATATTATTAATTTGTAGCATGCAACAATTTAAAGCTCCAACTTTTATTATCCATGTGGCAGGTTGGCTTTTATTCCTAACCTTTCCATTGTTGTTCATCAATAACGAACAATCGGGACAAAGTAGCTTTTTGTTGCTGGCATCGCCATTTTACTGGCTGTTTTGTCTTACTTACATGTTAATGTTTTATTTCAATGCCCTGGTACTGGTTCCTAAACTCATGTTCAAAAAACGGTACCTGCTATATACGGCAACTGTTTTAGGCTTGTTTAGCTTTGTGTATTATGCCCAGCCTTACGACAACCTGCTTGGGCACAACAAAAGTGTAATGGCGGCATTAAAAGGCGAGACGAATAAACAACCAAAAGGCTTAAACCAATCGCTGCAGCCGGGTAAGGATAGTGTAATCGGGCCTAATGCAGAAATGCCTTTCGGCCCCCTGCCCAATCAGGATTTGAGAATGCAGGACCCGAACCTGAAAAAACAGAAAGGGATTTTAGATTTGCACAAACCCGATAATATTGACGTAATCAGCCTGTTTATTTTTATGATGATTATGGGTTTGAGTATTGCCACCAGTACCGTTGAGCGTTGGCAAACCGCCGAATCGAAAGTGGTAAAGGCAGAGGCCGAAAAGGCTACGGCCGAGCTTTCATTCCTGAAAGCACAAATCAACCCCCATTTTCTTTTCAATACCCTCAATAACATTTACACGCAGTCGGTCATCAATAGCGAACATACTTCAGAAAGTATCATGAAGCTTTCGAATATTATGCGTTACGTTACTGATGATGTAACGCAGGATTTTGTGCTGTTAAGGGATGAAATAGATTGTGTACGCGATTACATTGAATTGCAAAGGCTAAGACTGGGAGCCGATGCCGAAATCAGTTTTCTGGTAGCCGGAAGATCTGAAGGAAAAAAAATTGCACCCTTAATTTTTATGACCTTTATCGAAAATGCTTTTAAATATGGGGTAACCAAAAAGGAAAAAACCGTAATCAGTATTAATTTGAGCATCGATACTAATAGAATTGATTTCTCATGCCAGAATAAAATTTACGGACATAAATCTAATTTAGAGCGGTCGGGAATTGGAATAGCCAATACACGCCAAAGGTTAACACATTTATATCCACAGCAACACAGCATAAACATTAAAAACACCGGCGAAATGTTTACCGTTAATCTTTGTGTAAATTGCTAACTTTTAACAACGACAATATGGCCCTAAAATGTGTAGCTATCGATGATGAGCCTTTAGCGCTCGAACTGATCAAGAACTATGTATCCAGGTTTCCGGGCTTGCAATTGGTGCAGGTGTTTGAAGATGCTTTATCGGGTGCAGAGTACCTAAAGCAGAACCCTGTAGATTTGTTATTTGTAGATGTGAACATGCCTGATATTACAGGTGTTGAACTGGTACGCAGTTTGGTAAATAGCCCGATGATTATTTTTACTACTGCTTACCGCAACTACGCCTTTGAGAGTTACGAGCTTCAGGCTATCGATTATTTGTTAAAACCCATAGATTTTAATCGTTTTACCGCTGCGGTAGAAAAAGCAATAGACTTTCATAAATACAAAAATGCTACACAGGAGAATACCAGCGACGAGAGCATTTATGTGTACTCGGAATATAAAATGATTAAGATTTTGCTCCGCGATATTGAATACATAGAAAGCATGGGCGACTACCTTAAAATTTACCTGTGCAATGCAGATAAGCCGGTTTTAACCCTCATGACCATGAAAAAAGTGCTGGAAAAGCTGCCTGAAGATCAGTTTGCCCGCGTACACCGGAGCTTTATTGTAGCGCTAACCAAAATTAAATCGATACACAACAGAAAAGTAAATTTAACCAATGCCGAATTGCCTATAGGTGATGCATACAGCGGTTTTATCAACCAACAGAAGGGGATATGAAATTAAAGGCAAACATAGCAACAAGCGAAAACGGATTTATTTTCAATCCGGCAACCGGCGATTCGTTTACCAGCAATACCATCGCAGCAGAGATTTTAACCTGTTTAAAAGCCGGGGAAAGCGAGATGGAAATTAAACAGAAAATCCTCGATCTATACGAAGTAGAATTGTGCCAGCTGGAAAGAGATTGGGACGATTATATGCTGCAACTAAAGGAGGCAAATCTTTTAGATTTGTAACCCCGAAAAATAACACTAATCATGAGCGTTTCTCCCAAGCCAGACCAAACAAAAGCCTTAACCATTGCAGTTACGGGCTTAAATGCCAACGATAATCCCGGCCCTGGCCTAGCGGTAATCAGGGCGTTAAAGGATGGTTTTGGAGAAAACTTAAGGATTATTGGCCTGGCCTACGAAACGCTGGAGCCTGCTATTTATTTAAGCAATTTGGTAGATAAGACCTATCGCATTCCTTACCCAACTGCCGGAACAGAGGCATTGAAAGAACGTTTGCTGCAAATTCAGGAAATAGAACACATTGATGTGCTGATCCCGAATTTTGATGCAGAGCTATTTAATTTTATTAAGCTAGAAAAAGAGCTGTTGAATATGGGTATCCATACTTTTTTGCCTACACACCAGCAGCTGGCCGCGCGCGATAAAGTAAATCTGCGGGCATTTGGCTATAAACACGGCTTTGATGTACCTGTTAGCGAAACCATTTTTGGTGTGTCGGAACTTGATCAGATAGCTGATAAATTAAGCTTTCCGCTGGTAGTAAAAGGAAAATTTTACGAGGCCAGTGTTGTACAGAATATCAGCGAAGCCTACAAAGCTTTTTACAAATTGCAAGCCAAATGGGGGCTGCCTATTATTGTGCAGCAATTTATTAAAGGCACTGAAATTAATATAGCCGGTCTTGCCGATGGTAGTGGAAATGCCCTTAGCGTAATCCCCATGCGTAAATTGTACATTACCGAAAAGGGTAAAGCCTGGGCAGGAATTACCATAGCAGACGAAAAACTGATTAACCTGGCTAAGGCATTTGCTAAAGCAACCTTGTGGAAAGGTGGTTTTGAGCTCGAAATTATGCGCGATGACAACGACGCTTTATATATTATGGAGGTTAACCCCCGTTTTCCGGCGTGGATTTATTTATCGGCTGCTGCTGGGCAAAACCAGCCCAAATTGCTGGTTGATTTGGCTTTGGGTAAGCCTGTACAAGAATTAACAGCGTACACTGCTGGTAAAATGTTTGTCCGCTATGCTTGGGATAATATTGTTGACGTAGCAGAATTTCAAAAGTTATCGGCTTTTGGAGAATTATAAAAAGGTAGAAAGGAAATAAACACTGGGCCGAATCGGGTCTTGATACTTCCTGCTAACCCCTTGATACTAATAGAAGATGAAACAAAAATACGAACGACCAACCATCAGGAAAATGAATACCGGACTTATGAACAAGTTTGGTACCCGTACTGATTTTGACCCTGTTGAAAGCATTGATGGCGTTGCCGTTAAAGACCTGGTTGAGCAATACGGTTCGCCGGTTTTTGTCTTGTCCGAAAAACAGATCAGGCGCAATTACCAGGCGGCGCTTCGGTCGTTTAAAACACGTTATCCGAAAGTGCAGTTTGCCTGGAGTTATAAAACCAATTACCTGAATGCCGTTTGCAGGGTTTTTCATCAGGAGGGAAGCTGGGCCGAGGTTGTATCTGGTTTTGAGTATCATAAAGCTTTGGGCAATGGCGTTGCCGGTCATCAGATTATCTTTAACGGACCCGATAAAAAAGAAGCCGATTTAATTCTGGCGATAGAAAATCATTCGCTCATCCACATCGATCATTTCGATGAACTTTATTTGCTGATTCAAATTACCGAAAGGATTAATAAAACTGCAAAAGTGGCTATTAGGGTTAATTTTGATACCGGAGTTTATCCGATTTGGGATCGGTTTGGCTTTAACTACGAAAATGGCCAGGCCTGGACCGCTATTGCCAAAATTTCAAAAGCCGATAAGCTGGAACTTGTTGGCCTGCATTGCCATATTGGTACCTTCATGCTATCAACAGCCGCTTACGGTATTGCTGCAACTAAACTTTGTCAGTTAGCGCTGCGATGTAAAAACGAACTTCAAAATCCGCTGCAATATATAGACCTGGGAGGAGGATTTCCCTCAACCAATACCCTAAAAGGAGCTTATCTACCAGGGGTAGATACGGTTCCATCAGTTGATGATTTTGCCGATGCCATTACCAATACCATTTTAGATGCTGGTTTTGCTACAGACGAACTGCCCCTTTTAATTTTGGAAAGCGGGCGGGTATTGATTGATGATGCCGGTTATTTGATTGGGAGTGTTTTGGCCAACAAAAGGCTAAGCGATGGCAGGCGGGCTACCATTTTTGATTTTGGTATCAATATTCTATTTACCTCTAACTGGTATGATCATAAAATAAGTGTTGCAAAAGAAGCGGGACAGTACACTGAAGAAACTGTTTTATTTGGTCCACTCTGCATGAATATTGATGTTGTACGCGAAAGCATTATGTTACCGCTATTAGAGCGGGGCGATCAGGTTGTTGTACATAAAGTTGGCGCTTACAACATGACGCAGTGGATGCAATTTATCAATATGCGGCCGGCTGTAGTATTGATTGATCAACATGGTAAAAGCCATCTGATCAGAAAACCCGAAAACCTTGCTTATTTAGAAATGATGGAGGAAGTACCCGATTACTTAAAATAAAACCATTAAAGAAGTTGAGAAAAAATCTGCAATATTACCTTAACGCTGCTTTAAATAGCTACGCCATCCTGTTCTTCTCGCAGAACCGGGTTTTAGGTGCCCTATTGTTGGTTGTTTCCTTTTTTAATTTCGATGCAGGGTTTACGGGGGGTGTTTGCGTAATCGGCTCCTTGTTACTGGTTACCGTATTAGGTTTTAAAAAAGAAGATATTAAATCAGGACTTTATAGCTTTAATTCACTTTTGCTTGGCATTGGCTTCGGTACTTTTTTTGGTTTCAGTTTTGCTTTCTGGTTATGGTTAAGCGCAGCATGTTTGTTATGTGTGGTTTTAAGTGTTAACCTCACTTCACTTTTAGGTAAGTACGCACTGCCAGGACTTTCTATCCCTTTTGTGCTTACCTTTTGGATGGTTTTAATTGCTGCCAACGGCTATTTGGGTATGGGCTTACTGCAAAAAGGTAGCTCGCTGATATTTGAACTAAACGCAAATCCACCCTCCCGTTTTGCCCAGCTTTGCCATCTTTTCGATCACCTGAGCGTACCAGCATATGTACTGCTTTTCTTTAGGTCGGTTAGTGCTATCCTGTTTCAAAATAGTGTGCTTGCGGGTATAATTATCAGTATTGGGTTTTTTATCCATTCGCGCATTGGTTTTAGCTTGCTCGTAATCGGTTTTATTACCGCCTGTGTTATTAACCATCTTACCGGAACTTATCCAGAAGGCATTAGTAATTACCATTTGGGCGCAAATTTTATGATGGTTAGCTGCGCCATTGGTGGTTTTTTCCTTATCCCATCATGGCGTTCATATTTGTGGGCAATTGCAGTTATACCTTTTACCTTTCTTGTGCTCAATGGCTTATCTCGCATATTGGTGTTGTTTAACCTTCCTGTATTTTCATTGCCTTTTTGCCTGGTTACCATTGGTTTGTTATATTTTTTTATGTTGAGAAAAAAAGCGGGCAAACTTCAGCTTACTCCGTTGCAGCATTATTCGCCCGAAACCAATTTATACCAGTTTTTAAATGGCCAGTATAGGTTGAAAGATTTTAAATACTTTAATTTCAGTTTGCCATTTATGGGCGCGTGGACGGTTTCGCAGGGTTACGAAGGAGAAATTACACACAAAGGAGATTGGCAGCATGCATTAGATTTTGTATTAAAAGATATTGATAATAAAAGCTATCAACTGCCAGGATTAAAGCTCGAAGATTATTACTGTTTTAATAAGCCTGTTTTAGCAGTTGGCGATGGTGTGGTGAAGGAGGTAATAGGCCATGTAGACGATAATGCGATTGGCCAGGTTAATCTGCAACAAAACTGGGGAAATACCATTGTAATTAAACACGCCGAAAATTTATACAGCAAGGTTTCGCATTTAAAAAAGAACAGTATAAAAGTTAAAGTGGGCGACTATGTAAAACAAGGCGATATTATTGCACTTTGCGGCAATTCTGGCCGTTCGCCAGAGCCACATTTGCATTTTCAGGTTCAGTGCACGCCCTACATCGGATCCAAAACATATCCCTATCCCATTGCTTATTTCACTTCAGCAAATCAGGCTATATTGCATTCTTTCGAAATACCTGAGGAAGGAAGTGCTGTAGAACGCCCTGAAATAAACCCATATTTAAAGAATGCTTTTCATTTTCAACCTGGTTACATCGCTAGTGCTACAGGTGATAATGGACAGGTGGAAACCTGGGAAGTATTTACCGATGATTTTAACGCAACTTACTTTTTTTGCCAGGAGAACCAGGCTGTAGCCTATTTTGTAAGCAATGCCAATATATTTTATTTTACCAGGTTTTATGGCGATAAAAACGCTTTGCTTTTCCGTTTTTACCAGATTGCCTATAAAGTTAATTATTCGGCACAACCTGTAGCCGATAGGTTTGCCATAGATGCTGAAAGTTTTAATCCGGCTTTATGGCTGCAAGATATACTGGCTCCATTCTACAGTTTTGTCAGGCATAACTATTGCAATTCTGTTAAAACGGATGCAAGCGCATTAATTATACATGCAGCAGTAAACAAACAACTTTCAGGGGGCAGTAAACAATTGTCGAATGGCGAAATTTTTATCGGATATAAAGGCATAAAGGAGTTTGCTGTTCAATATAAAAACAAACATTTAAAAGTAAAATGGGAAACAAGTTCAGTTTAACAGCCTTGCTTTTAATTGTTTGGATAACAGTTGCCAAAGCGCAAAGCAATTATCAGGCAACTGATAGTACTTCTTTGGCGCTTTTTAATGCTGCCGAATGGCAGCAACTTATTGTTTTTGGTAAAGCGGCAATTAATAAGGGCGAAGATTTCCCCTTGCTGCGGTTGCGTGTCGCCTATGCCTCATTTGTTCGTGGTAATTATATTGATGCGCTTGTTCAGTACAATAAAGTTTTAGCCAATGATAAGCACAACCAGATTGCCCTTTACTATGCTTATTTATGTAACATTAATTTAAACCGGCCGGAGAACGCTGGCTGGCTTGCCGTTGCTTTAGATACGGCAAGAGTAGAAGGCAAACAATTAAGACCGTTTAAAATTACTTCGGCAGGGGCAGAGAGTGGGATTAAGTTTACCAATATTTACGAAAGGGGCAACTCTTCCTATTCGAGGGCTTTTGTTAATTTCGGTCTCACTTACAAGTTAAATTTATCAACCTCGTTTTCCTACTATAATCAGCCCGTACACGATGATCATATTGTACAGCCAGGCTACTATGCAAAATTAAGTTATACGCCCCTTAAAAGATTTAGCTTTATTGGGGCCTATCATTACATGCGGTCTGATTTGAGGCAATTGGTGTATCAGAACAATGCGATCTTGTTAGGCGTTAAATATGCAGGAGATGCCGGTGATTTACAGGGAGATTTTGTCTTATCGCAAATTGGCGATGAAAAAACAAGGCAGTACAACATGCAATTTGTAAAATATTTATCAGGAAATCTGGATTTTTACAGCATTAGCCGCTTTTCACTGGTTGATGTGTTAAGTGATCATAACATAGTTGTACAGCAGTTGTTTGGCATTAAGCCCATCAGCAAACTTTGGTTTGAAGGTGTGGTAACCTTAGGTAACCAATACAATTATGCAGAAGCTGATGCATTGTATATTTATAACGGATTCGATAAAACGAAGTTCAAAGCCGGAGCAAACTGTTATTTTTTGTTAAAACAACATCTACTTTTAGGATTGAATTATACATTTGAACGTAAATCTGATAATATCTTTAAATTTAACTATTTACAACACTCAATTAACGGAGGCATTACATGGAGTTTTTAAAACAATTTATGGTAGTTGCAATTCTTGGCTTATCTGTATTTGAGGCAAATGCTCAAACCAATGTTGCATTGCAAAAGGCCTTCCAAAATAGTTATAACAACGAAAGTAAAAAGAGTTATACCGAAGCCATAAGTGATATAATGCCTTTTTATGCCGAAAATAATTATGAAACCAACCTCAGGATAGGGTGGTTGTATTATTTGGCCAAGAACTATACTGCATCTCAAAATTATTATAACAGGGCAATTGCAGCACGACCAAATTCGGTTGAAGCGCGGTTTGGTTTAATAAAAGCCCTGTCGTTGTTAGGCAGTTGGGAGAAAGTGATGGAGCAATATAATAGCATCATTAAAATTGATCCTCAAAATACGCAGGCAAACTATTGGGTGGGGGTAATTATCTACAACCGGAAACAGTATGTAAATGCTTCCAAGTATTTTGCCAGGGTTGTGGCTTTGTACCCTTTTGACTATGATGGCAATCACATGTTAGGTTGGTCTTTATTGTTTTCAGGCAGAAAATCAGAAGCAAAAGCTTGTTTTGAACGCGCATTATTGATAAAACCAGGTGATACATCGAGCACAGATGGGCTAAATAGATCGGTTAAATAGGGCTTAAAAGGCAATTAATCAATATATTTAGCAATTATTTAAATATTAAAAAATAAAAAAGTGATTTATAGGTATTTAAGTCTATATTTGACGCAAATTAAAATACAATATAATGCAACAAGGAACAGTAAAATTTTTTAATGAAACTAAAGGTTTCGGATTTATCATCCCGTCAAATGGCGATGCCGAAATTTTTGTTCATGCTTCAGGCTTAATTGACAACATTCGCGAGAATGATACCGTAAACTACGAAGTAGAAGAAGGTAGAAAAGGCCTAAACGCGGTAAATGTTAAAGTAGCTTAAGAAAACTCAAACACATAAATCGTAAAAGGTCCCGATGTAAATCGGGACCTTTTTTTTGCTTTTGAATGTAGGTTTTGCAGTAAGCAGGTCTATCTGCCTGCCAGGTTTTTACTGATTTCGTCGTCAACTAAATCCAAATTCAGATCGTTATTACTTAATACCGTACCGTTTTTGTCAGCCAAAAAGAAATAAGTGATGCTGTAATTACTTATCTTTTTTGCATTTGGGGATTTTGCTCCCTTTAAATCAGCATATTGTGGCCAGTTTAGCTTATCGTCTTTAATTACATTTATCCACCAATCTTTCTTTTTGTCGTAGGAGATACCAATAAACTCGACATCTTTATTTTTATACTTATCATAAAGCGTAGTTAGAATGCGGTTGTTTTCTCTGCTTTTTGTGCTATAAGATGCCCAACAGATAAAAAGATTGACCTTTTTTAAGATCTTGGAATCGAATTTCTGTCCCTGCTGGTTTTCACCTTCAATATTTGGCATTTTGCTTCCGGCCATCATTTTGCTGGCTTGCTCGGTCTCTTTTAAAAGTTGCTTACCTCTTTTACTTTCTTTAACCTCATCATCTAAGCTGTTAATAATAGATGTGTAAAGGTTAGGATCAGTTTCGGCCCTGCCATAACGCTCCAACAGAAAAAGGCTTAATTCAGACCCCGGGAATTTTTTAGCGAAAGCTTTTATAGCATTAAACTCGAAGTGGATTTTTTTCTCTCTCCAGCGATCTGCATTTTTGGCCCGCTCCATAATGTTGTTTGGATTTGCCTTATCCAACTCATCTTCTACTATCACGAGACTATCCATTAGGTTTTTGGTCAGGTTTTGGCGTATTTTATAAAAGTCAATAAATTCTTCACCCTTTTTTGAGGGTAGGCTTTTAAAGGGATAAGCGTTGATGTCTGATCCATCTAATACCCCATCGAAATTTCCTTTATCCAGATAAAAGAAATACTCCTGTTTTTTCGTGCCATCTTCTGTTCTTAAAATGGCATAGCCTTTATTAAACACATTGATCTTAAAATGTTGTTTTCCATTGGTGATGTTTTCTACTTTTAGTGTTTCGCTATTTTCAGAACTTTGAATGGTAATTACCGCATTCGGGCCAAAGTTTTTGGTTTCTACATTAAAGGTAGCAGGTGCAGGGTCGCATGCAGAGAACAGGCAGGCGACGAGCGCAATCAGGTAGAGCTGTTTTTTCATGTTTGATTATTTGGAGAGCTAAATATAACGAAAAGTTTAGTTGATTTAATTAGTGTAAGTGAAAATAAATCTTTAGTATATCTGCCATGTGGGTAAAGAAACGATTACAATACAGTTTATCGTAGTAACTTGGGCTGTTGTTCCTCCATAAGATGAGTAATATTCTATTATAAAACCAGAATAATCGCCTAATCTTCCATTTATCTCTGAATATGCTTTAGAATGTTTCTAAATAAATGTTTTATCGTTGTTTTGTCATATTCGTTTATAAATTAAACTCATAATTAAATACTTTTGCAAGAAATATAGATATAAATCCTAATCAAATGAGTGGTTTCGGAAATGCGTTTTCTTCATCAATAGGGAAGAAATTCATCATGGGTATTACAGGTTTGTTCCTGATACTTTTTTTAGTAGTACACTGTTTTATTAATGCATTAATTTTCATTAATGACGGTGGCTTAACCTTTAACATTGGGGCGCACTTTATGGCCACCAACTGGCTTATTAGGGCGGGCGAAATTGTGTTGTTTATTGGTTTGCTTGTACATATTTTTCAGGCATTAAGGCTAACCTTGCAAAACCAAAAAGCACGGCCGGTCAAATATGCAGTAAACGATGGTAAGGCAAATAGTAAATGGTATAGCCGCTCAATGGGTTTATTGGGTACACTATTACTTATTTTCTTAGTAGTTCACCTAAAAGATTTTTGGGTAGTTTCTCGTTTTACCGGCATACCAACTGTAGATGCCAATGGCCACGAAGATTTGTATGCAGTAATGAGAGAGAAATTCCAGGATCCGGTAAGGGTTGTGGTGTACATTTTAGCTATGTTTTCTTTATGCTACCACTTATTGCATGGTTTTGCTTCGGCTTTCCAAACATTAGGATGGAACCACTCAAAATATAACGGTATAATAAAAGGCTTAGGTGTTTGGTATTCGATCATTATTTCGATTCTTTTCGCCGCAATGCCAATTGCAGTTTATGCAGGTTTAATTAATTAGTTTTTAGCACAAAAGAGATATGTCAGATATTAATTCAAATATTCCAGAAGGCGAGTTAACAAGCAAATGGACTAAGTATAAGTCTTCTGTGCCTTTGGTTAACCCATCGAACAAAAGAACTATCGAAGTAATTATTGTAGGTTCGGGTTTAGCAGGCGCATCGGCGGCAGCTACTCTGGCCGAAATGGGTTACAAAGTTAAATGTTTCTGTTTCCAGGATTCACCGCGTAGAGCACACTCCATTGCGGCTCAGGGTGGTATCAATGCAGCAAAAAATTATCAAAATGATGGCGATAGCACTTATCGCTTATTTTACGATACCATTAAAGGTGGCGATTACCGTGCCCGCGAAGCCAATGTGCATCGTTTGGCCGAAGTAAGTGCCAATATTATAGATCAGTGTGTGGCCCAGGGTGTGCCTTTGGCACGCGAGTATGGCGGATTGTTAGATAACCGTTCATTTGGTGGTACACAGGTTCAACGTACTTTTTATGCTGCGGGTCAAACCGGTCAGCAATTGTTATTGGGAGCTTATTCTGCTTTAGAACGCCAGATTGGTATGGGTAAAGTAGAAATGTACACCCGCCACGAAATGCTTGAGGTTGTTAAAATCGATGGCAAAGCCCGTGGTATTATTGCACGTAACTTAATTACCGGCGAAATCGAACGTCACTTCGGTCATGCAGTGGTATTGGGTACAGGTGGTTACGGAAACGTATTCTATCTTTCTACCAACGCTATGGGTAGTAACGTTACAGCAGCATGGAAAGCACACAAACAAGGTGCTTACTTTGCAAATCCTTGCTATACACAAATTCACCCAACCTGTATCCCTGTTTCCGGCGATCACCAGTCAAAGCTAACGCTGATGTCTGAATCGTTACGTAATGATGGGCGTATCTGGGTGCCTAAAAAGAAAGATGATACCCGTAAAGCTTCAGAAATTCCTGAAGATGAAAGAGATTATTACTTAGAGCGCCGTTACCCTGCTTTTGGTAACCTGGTTCCACGTGATGTGGCCTCACGTGCAGCTAAAGAGCGTTGCGATGCAGGTTATGGTGTGGGTACATCTAAATTAGCTGTTTACTTAGATTTTAAAGCCAATACCGAGCGTTACGGAAAAATTGAAGCTGCTAAGGCGGGTAACCACAATCCGGATAAAGAAACCTGCATGCGTTTAGGTACTGCCGTAATTAAAGAAAAATACGGTAACCTGTTCGATATGTATGCGCAGATTACAGGTGAAAACCCTTACGAAACACCAATGCGTATTTACCCTGCGGTACACTATACCATGGGTGGACTTTGGGTTGATTATAACTTAATGACTTCGGTACCGGGTTTATATTGCACCGGAGAGGCTAACTTTTCTGATCACGGTGCTAATCGCTTAGGTGCATCGGCTTTAATGCAAGGTTTAGCCGATGGTTATTTTGTTTTACCTTACACCATTGGTGCTTATTTATCAAAAGAAATTTCTACCAAAGCTATTCCGACCGATCACCCTGCGTTTGTAGAGGCCGAAGAAAGAGCTGTAGGCATTTTAAATACCCTGATCAACATTAAGGGAACAAAATCTGTAGATCATTTCCACAAACGTTTAGGTAATATCATGTGGGAAAAATGCGGTATGGCCCGTAACGAGAAAGGTTTAAACGAAGCAATTCAGGAAATCAGGGCTTTACGCACCGAATTCTGGAGTAACGTTCGTGTACCTGGAACAGTTGATGAGTTAAACACTGAGTTGGAGAAAGCTGGCCGCGTTGCCGATTTTATCGAATTAGGTGAGTTAATGTGTATCGATGCATTAAACCGTAACGAGAGTTGTGGTGGTCACTTCCGCGAAGAATACCAAACGGAAGAGGGTGAGGCATTACGTGATGATGAAAACTACGCATACGTTGCCGCATGGGAATTTAAAGAAGGTGTAAATTTCGAGCTTCATAAAGAAGAATTGAAGTTTGAAAATATTAAAGTAGCACAAAGAAGTTATAAATAGCAGAGTGCATAGGGCAAAGTGTTGTAAAACACTTTGCCCTATGCTCCCCGCCTAAATCTCAATATCATGAGTACAGGAAATATGAACTTAACGCTAAAAGTTTGGCGTCAAAAAAATAACAATGCCAAAGGTGCTTTGGTTGATTATAAATTATCCGGTATTTCGCCAGATATGTCTTTCTTGGAGATGTTCGATGTGTTAAACGAAGATCTGATTAATAAAGGCGAAGAACCAGTGGTGTTCGATCACGATTGTCGCGAAGGTATTTGCGGAATGTGTTCGATGTTCATCAATGGTCGTCCACACGGACCAAAAGATCTGGTAACTACCTGCCAGTTGCACATGCGTTCTTTTAAAGATGGAGATACCATTGTGGTTGAGCCATGGAGAGCCGCGGCTTTTCCGGTAGTAAAAGATTTAACGGTAGATCGTTCTGCATTTGACAGGGTTATTGCTGCTGGTGGCTTTATTTCGGTAAATACCGGTAATGCACAAGATGCCAATAACCTGCCTATTCCTAAAATGCAGGCTGATGCGGCTTTCGAGGCGGCAGCTTGTATCGGTTGTGGTGCTTGTGTAGCTACTTGTAAAAATGCCTCTGCAATGCTTTTCGTATCGGCAAAGGTTTCTCAACTGGCATTGTTACCACAAGGTCAGCCAGAGCGTTATCGCCGTGTACAAAGCATGGTAGCGCAAATGGATGCCGAAGGTTTTGGTAACTGTACCAATACCGGTGCCTGCGAAGCAGAATGCCCTAAAGGAATTTCTTTAGAAAATATTGCCCGTATGAACCGCGACTTTGCTTCTTCGAAATTCATTTCAGAAGAAACAGTTTAAAAATATACTGTGCATCCAGTTTAACAGCTGGATTGTTAAGCCTCCACCTAGTGGGGGCTTTTTAGTTTAAAACGCTGGTATAAGCCACGTCCTTTTTATGCGCTTTGTCATTTAATAAATTGCTTTTAGAAGGTAAACCTGATTAAAAACATGATAAAACTGGTTAAATCGAAAATAATAATAATACAAATCCTAGTCGTTTTTTAACCAGCGGTAAAACTGAATTTAGCTATCGATTTAACATTTATGTGGTGTATTGAAAACATACGAAACGAGAAACCTTAAAATCGAAAGCTAGGGCAACAAACAGTCGACAAAATAAAAGTTTGCGAAACTGACAATAATTCTATGTATGCATATTAAAGTTTTGCCTAAATGGAAATTTTATTCTGTAATATTTGCATATACATTAAAGTTTTTCTAAATTTATTGCTCCGAGACAGGAGAGAAAACATAAAACCCCGGCAATTTTTTGCTGGGGTTTTGTGTTTTTTAGGTTAGGAATGGTAATTAGTTAAGTGCGAAATTAACGTTGATGTTGTATTTTACACGTACCGGTACACCAAACTGAATACCTGGATTCCATTTCGGTGAACCTGAAATAACCCTTATGGCTTCTTCGTTAATGTCGGCGCTAACTCCGCGCATTATTTTTACGTTGCTTAACTCACCATCTTTTTCTACAATGAACGATAAAAATACCCTTCCCTGAATCTTATTCCTTGCCGATTCTTTTGGGTATTTGATATTAGCGCTTAAATACTGATAAAAAGCTTTTAAACCGCCCGGAAATTCAGGTTGTTTCTCTATGCTAACGAAGTCGAATGTTCCTTTGGCAATCGAATCTCTCGAGGGGTTGACAGTTTGGCCTGCCTTCATTACCATATCGGGTTTTGTTGCAATATTAAGCTTAGCTATCTTTTCTTTAAGGGCAATATTTTCGGCGGTATTTTGTTTTGCCCTGGTAAATACAATGAGCAGGCCATTGTTATCGTTAATTCCAAACAGGGCAGTTTTATTTCTGTCTTTTAAAATGGTTGCAGATTCAATGTCTTCTTTTTTAAATTTACGCAAGGTATCCATGCCGTTTAATAATAGTTTGCCATCCAAAATAACGGATGGTTTAGCGGTAACGGGACTTACCTCCTGCGCTTGCAGGGCAGAAAAAAGGGTTAAAAGACTGAGCAGTGTAAATAGATATTTTTTCATGCCCAAATATAGTATTTACTAAATTCAGACTTGCGGCCTGACGCGAAGCAGCCGATTTTTATGAGTGGTTTTTTGCCTTTTCTATCAGGTACCGATAAAATTAACTTAAATTTAATGAAGGCACTACGTGGCATAATGTATAAAAAATCTCCAGTCATGTAACAACTGGAGATTTGCTCATCAATAATATTTAATTAACTAAGCGTAAAATTGATGTTCATCACATATTTGCTGCGCACAGGAATTCCTTTATCTAGCCCGGGATTCCAGCGCGGCGATGATTTCATTACTCTGATCGCTTCTTCATCGGTTTCTTTACTCAGGCTTTTTATTACGGTTATATTGGATAGGCTACCATCTTCTTCTACATTGAATGAGAGCATCACTTTTCCCTGCACATTATTTTTTGGGGCTACTTTAGGATACTTAATGTTTTTGGCCAGATAACGGTATAAATTAGTCAATCCACCTTGGTATTCAGGTGTTTTAGTGTCCGACTGCTGAAGGCTTGCTGTTTTAGTATTGCCAGCTTTGGCAAGGTCGAAATTTATAGCCATGTTGTACTTTACACGTACTAGTTTCCCATCCTGCATGGCTGGGTTCCATTTTGGCGACTGTTTAAACAACCGGATGGCTTCTGCATTGGTTTCCGGGCTTAAGCCCCGTATAACTACAATGTCTGTTAATTTGCCATCCTTTTCTACTACAAATGAAAGAAACACCTTGCCCTGGGTTTTGTTCTTTTTGGCAACTTCGGGGTACTTTATTTCTTTTTTAATGTATTCGTAGAATTTGGCAATACCGCCAGGGTAGGCAGGCTGCTTTTGTACCGATACAAAATCGTATACTTTCTGGTCTTTATTTTGCGCATTTGCCGAATTAATGAACATAGCACAGCCCAGTAGGGCTATAATCATTAGCTTTCTCATTGTTTTTTAATTAAAAGGTTAATTATTTAATTCTTTTCGGAGAGCGGTTTTGCATTTTTTGTTGTAATAATAATTACGCCATTTTTTGCCTTATCGCCATAAAGTTTTTTGGCAGCAGCATCTTTTAAAACCTCAACAGATTTAATACTATCCTGATCTATAGTGATGTTCCTATCTGTTTCTTTACCATCTACAATGTATAAAGGAGATGATGCACCATTTTTTAGCTTAATGCCAAGTTTTGAAATAGAAAAGCCCGATCCATTAGAGGCGACTGGCTGTGCAATACCAGGGCGGACAGTGAGACCATAAACTTTTCCTTTCAGGTTTGAATTCATATTACTATCTAAGGCAGTTAGGCTATTTCTCTCTTTCGAACCTTTTGTTTTAATTTCTATCACACCAGCAAAGCCGTCAGCTCCATAGGTAGAAATAGCACTATTGTCTTTTAGTATATTTATCGATTCAATATTGTCTGGCTCCAACGCAATCTGGTTAATATCTCTGCTAAATTGCTTATTGCCATCAATTACAATCAGTGGTTGTTTCGCGTCAGATATTGCATTACCACGAATTTTAATCGTTACGTTCTTAGTACTGTCTGCTTTTTGGGCAAAGGCTGCCATGGTTAAACCCATTATAGCCGTAAATACAATTGTTTTTTTCATGTCAGTCAGTTTTTTAGTTAGAATTTTTGTCTCACATCAAAAAACGGAACAGCTCTGTCAATGGTGAGTTCTTTCTGATCTGGTTTTTTGAAAAGACTGTTTTTTGGACTTTTAGTTGTAATAACGATGGCTCCGGCTTTGGCGGCACTTCCATAAAGCAATGTTGCCGCCTGATCTTTTAATACCTCAATAGATTCGATATTATTTGGATTAAGGGTGTTAAAAGAGCTATTATCGGCTAATCTTACACCGTCTACAACAATTACACCGTTAAAGTTTAGTTCATTTTTAAATTTAACAGTCGTTGCATCAGAATTTACGGTTTTTGCGGGCTTTGTTTCACCGTCGCTAAGTGTAAAATTAACATTAATGTTATATTTTACCCGCACAGGTACACCATTCTGAATGCCTGGATACCATTTTGGCGATTCTTTAATAACCCTCAGGGCTTCTTCATCGGTACCACTACCCAGGCCTCTTGTAATCTGTACATCGCTTAATGAGCCATTTTTTTCTACCACAAATGATAAAAATACTTTCCCCTGTACGTTTCGCTCTTGTGCCAGCGTAGGATATTTAATTGCACCACTTAAATATTTATAAAATTTGACTATCCCGCCCGGAAATTCAGGCTGTTTTTCTATTGAAACGAAATCGTAAACCTTTTTATCCTGATCGGGTTCCAGATTTACTTCTGGCTCGGCAGGAGTAGGCAGATACGCCATCACCATGATTTTGTTTAGGTTGGTATAGCCAGCTGGCTTAGGCAACACTTTGTTTTTAAACTGTTCTGAAGACTCTGGAATATTAAAGCCAACGGTTAGTGCATATTTCCCGTCAGCTATTTTTTTATAGTCCTTGTACGATAAAATGGATTTCATTACCTCTTCGTCGCAGCCAGAACCGAGCTCCACATTAGAAGAGATATTTATAATCCTCCCGTTTTTTATACTGAATTTTACCTGGGCGTTGCCCTGCACCTCGTTGCTGTTAGCTATGGCAGGGTATTTAATGTTTTTGGATAAGAACTGGTAAAAACCATTCCAGTTCGCATCGGCTTTACCTTCAACAGAAACTTTGTGTACTACTGGTGTTTCAGCAGGTGTTTCGGTTACCATTTGCTGTACAATTTCTATTGGTTTTTCTAATGGAATGCGATCTGTAATGGAGATTAACTTCTCGTTTTTACGTACCGTAGCCGAAGAAAATACAATAAGAAGTGCAAACAAAGGGATAAAAATTCCATACTTCATAATGGCGATCTTTTTAGACCGTTCTTTATGAAGCATGAAAATTCTTTTTTTGATCAGCGATTTATCTAAAAAATTGTTGGTTAAAGCATTGGGCAAAATGCCGAAAGATTTGCTGAGCAGCAGCATCGCATATTCGGCTTTATCGCCTTGGTACGCTGCTGCCAGCTCGTCTGCCAAAAACTCGTGTATATTTTTAATCGCTTTTTTATAGAGGTATATAATGGGGTTTAACCAGGTAATGATCCCTAAAATTTCAAAAAACAAAATATCAACGGTATGCCATTGCTTAATGTGTGCCTGCTCATGAATATCAATTACATCCATTTGAGGCAAATTCTGATCGATAATTTTTTTGCCGAAGAAAGAGAAAGCCACTCCGGCTTTTCCTGGTACCAACATTTTTTTCACCGCCAGTAAGTTAAATACCAATCTACCTAAGAAAAACAGGATACCTGCACAATAGATATAAACAAATACATTTGCCCAAATGAGGCCGTTGTTGCGCTCTGTTACTACTGTGGCTTGTTGCAATACGGCTTCCCAGTTAACTGTAGTATAAACCTGCTGGGCAGCTTTATGTTCGGTAAGCCACTCTAAACGAATAAATGGGATACATAACGAAAGCACGCCTGCAGATACCAGATAGATACGGTTTAAGGTAAAATAGGTCTCCTTATCCAGCAGTAGTTTATAAACACCGTAAAAAACAACCAAGTATAGGTTTACCTGCAATAGGTAGTGGGCAAAACTCATTTTGGTTTGTGTTTAATGTTATTGATCATTTTTAAAATCTCATCAACATCACTTAAATCCAGTTTTTCTTCTTTAACAAAGAAAGAGAACATACTCTCTACTGAATTTTCGAAGTAATTGCCCAGCAATTTTTCTGTTGCATGGCGCTTATACTCTTCTCTGCTCACTAAGGGATAATACTGATGTGCTTTCCCGAACGCCTCATGGCCAATAAATCCTTTGGTTTCCAGGATTCTGATAATGGTTGAAACGGTGTTGTAAGCCGGCTTAGGAAGCGGTAGTTCATCAATTACTTCTTTGACGAATGCTTTTTCCAGTTGCCATAAAACCTGCATAATCTGCTCTTCGGCTTTAGTTAAATCTTTAATTTCCATCATGGTAATAATAATAAGGACGGGCAAAATAATTTGCTTAAACTAAAGTTAAAACTAATTGGTTAGTTATCCAAATTTTATTTGATAAATATTAGAAAAAAATAAAGGGCATCCTGATCGGATTAGCTTACTAAAGTAAAGGCTGAAAATTAGGCAGGAGAATAAGCTTTTGTAGTAGTTTGATTTTGGTTAGATGCTAATCAGACTGTTTTTTATGCCATATACTACCAGTCCGGTGCGCGATTTGATATTGAGCTTGGCAAAAAGTGATTCGCGGTAATTATCAACCGTTCGCGGACTCACGTTCATAATATCGGCAATTTCTTTATACGTAAGTTCGGTACTGCAATGCTGTAAAAAGGTAAGTTCTCTTGCCCAAAAAATAGGTTTTGCATCGGTGTCTTTCAGTGCAACCAAGAGCCTGCCCGATACGAGCTCGTTTACAAAGAAGCCTTTTTCTACAATTACTTTAATCGCAGCAAATAGATCCGATGGAGTAGATTCTTTAAGCATATAGCCACCAGCGCCGGCTTTAAGCATACCTATAATTGCTTTTTCATCTTCGAGCATGCTCAGGGCAAGTACATGCACCTTTGGGAAATTAGTTTTAACCCATTTAGTTGCTGCAAAACCATCCATAACCGGCATGTTAATATCCATTAGCACCAGTTGAACATCGGGATGATGGTTAATTTTAGATTGAAGATCGATTCCGTTTATGGCCTCAAACTTTACTTCTATTTCATCAAATTCTTCCAATAAACTGGCCAACCCTGAGCGAAAAAGGGTGTGGTCATCAACGATAGCAATAGCGATACTAGGATTCTGCATATAATTAAGGATAGGGGATTTCTATTGAAGTTGAAGTACCCTCTCCTGGTGCCGAATTTAGTGTTAATTTTCCATTGATCATCTCAATTCTTTTATAAATAGAATTAAGGCCCATTCCCGATTTCTTTGCTTTAATTTCATCGGGATTAAAACCAACACCATTTTCTTGTACAATCAGGCTGAGTTTGCCTGTTTTAAGATGCGCATCGATCTGTATCTGGGTAGCCTGCGCGTGTTTAATAATGTTGTTAATAATTTCCTGAAGTAAACGGAGAATAATCAGGTCTTTATCTGGTGAGCTGTAACCCGAATCCGATAGGGTATTGTTAACCTTAATGGTATAGGCTCCGCTCTTGCTTAGCCAGCTAATTTCCTGGTCGATAGCATGGCCAATACCGTTTTCTACCAGCTGCTCGCCATGTAAAAGTTTAGCCAGTTCTCTCAGTTCTTTAATGGATTTGTTAACCAGCTCGAGCGAATTTTCTATTTTCTTTTTGGCTTTAACTTCATCGGATAAATTTACCGAGTTAAGGGTAAGCGTAGTAAGACTGAGCAGCTGACCCACATTATCGTGCAGTTCAGTAGCAATGCTCTGCATGGTTTGGTCTTGTACCTCAACACGGGCCTGCAGCATTTCGGCTTCGAATTTCTGCTGCATATTCTGCTTTTCGAGAAAATGATTTTTTTTATGCTTGTTATATGATCTGATATAAAGCAATAAAAATATTGGCATCAAAAGAAATACTAATGATGCCAGTAATATTAATGAGATAACTTCCGTTGTCGAGCTCTGCATACAAATGAATAGGCCCAAAAGGCGTAGAGAAAAAAGTTAAGTGTTGTGTAAATGATGATTCGTGCGTTAAGTTTTCCTAAATAAACATGTTGCACCAGGTCATCAAAGAAATTGGCTAAGGTACTCCCGAAATAAAAAATCAGTGTTCCGCCAACCCACCAAAAGGCGGGATGATTCCTTAAATCGATGTAGTTTTCATCTTTTAATAACAGATAAAAATACATTAAGCCATAAATAACAAAAATTACCGACGCTAAACTTATGGTAAAAGTATTATATACATTTAAATCATATAAATAAACAAATACGGCATAAGTGATCATAGTGCCAATATAAATACCAATCAGCCAGTTTTTTATCTTAATATACTGGCTGAGGAAAACATAAAACGCATAGGTAATGTAAGATATTTCTATTATGATATATACATTAAATACGGCTATATTGGTATGGTATATTTTAGCAGAATATCGTGCTATAATTTGAGTTAATACCACAAGAAACAGGTAAAGGTTGGTAATTTTCCAAAACCTTGTTTTATCCCGATATAAAAAGTACAGGCCAAAAGCCAGACTTAAGTAATAAGGATAAGCATTAAATTTTGGGGTACACAGCTTTAATACCTGATGTAAATCTAATTCTCCGGCAATTTTTGCTACCATATTTTATTCTGGTCCCGATAACGGGCTTTTTTCATCGCACTGTGTTGGGCATAATTCTGCTCTGTTTTCAGGATCGGTTGGTGGGGTGTCACATAACTTGCCATCATGTGATTTATAAGCATATCCTTTCTCTACAAAGTAATCTGTTCCTGGTTTACCATCAATATTTTTAGTAATTACCAATAATACGGTATTCATATCAACATAGCTGTCTGGAATTTTATCGCCGTATTCTAGTTTGTTGATTTGACTGATAATATCGCTGGTATACCGGCCAAAATAGATCCTGATACCATCGCCATCCAGTTCTGCCATTTTTTTAATTAACGATGTCATTTGAGCTGCCGGATACCAGGCTGCTTTGGTGTAAATACCACTTTCTGCATTCTGACTTTTGCGGAATGCTGCGGTCATTTGTTTGGCAATTTCTACTGGTACAGTATTGTCCGTACCGTCTTTAGTTTCTTTGTCTTTGATCATAAAATTTGTTGATTTAATATTTCAAATATAATCAAATGATGATATGCGCGATGGAGGAGTTACTTAAAAAGTTAAAAACAGTATAAATACTAATACAATTCGAGGTCAAGCTGTGTTTGTCAGTGCATTATTGAACGATTGATGAACAGCTTGGCGGGTACATTCCTTAAAAGAGTATTTTGATGTCTCAATACCGTAAAAATACCCTATTAATAAGGGCGTTTTGCACAAGCGCCCAATTGTCGCCTACCACTACTTTTGGTATTACAATAACAACCGAATAAATTGTTGTTGCCAGGTATTAAGGTTGTCTATCCTCATAAGCCATTTTTTAAACCTATTTTAAAAAGAGTCTGTTGAAGATAAGATCTAGTTACCTGGGAAATAATAAACCATGATTTCATTAAACCTTTAATTCTTTTAAAAATGATAAATAATATCCTACTTCAGGAAAATCATAACGCAATAAGCGAAAGAGAAGTTGAAATAGTACATCTGTTATCAATGGGTTACAACAGTAAAGAAATTGGCGAAATGCTTTTTATAAGCGAGCATACCGTTAATACACATAGAAGAAATATGGTGAGGAAACTCGATTTAAGAAATTCGTACCAATTGATTGTATGGGCATTTAAAGAAAGAATATTATCCCTTTAGGGGCTAAGACATACACAACCTCTCAAATAAATAATAAAGCCTGCATTTGATCCCTAAAGTCAAATAAGCAGGCTTTTGTTTTATGCTGTTTTTTACCCTTTATGGCCTTGCCGGCTGTGGTGCGGGAAGCTCTTTTCTTGGGATTTGTGCTTCGCGTTGTGAGGTGTTATAAACGAAAGAAGCAATAATGGTTGCAGCTTGTTTCAGGTCGTCTTCCACCAGTCTGTCATAAGTATCCATATTGCTATGGTGTGTACGGGTATTGTAATCGGCAGGGTCCTGGATAAACTGAAACCCCGGGATGCCTACAGCATCAAAGGCCTGGTGATCGGTACCGCCAGTATTGTTAATGGTAACAGTAGTTGCGCCCAAATCGTTAAATGGATTTAACCAGTTTTGAAAAATAGGCCCAGCTGCTGCATTGCCCTGTAAATAAACACCGCGTATTTTTCCGGTTCCGTTATCGAGATTGTAATAGGCTGATATTTTTTTCTGATCGGGGGTTAATACCATTGTTTTTGGATCGCCGAAATGTTTGGCCACATAACCTCTCGAACCAAATAAACCCTGCTCTTCCGAACTCCACAGGGCAATACGGATAGTGCGTTTAGGCTTAAAATTGATTGCTTTTAAAATGCGCATAGCTTCCATCATTACGGCAGAGCCGGCAGCGTTATCGGTAGCACCAGTTGCGGCATGCCACGAATCGAAATGGCCACCAATCATTACCACTTCATCTTTTAATTTTTTATCGGTACCTGGTATCTCTGCAATTACGTTGTAGCCTTTCGGATCCTGATCATAAAAAGAGGTTTTAATATCTGCTTCAACTTCTACTGGTTTGCCTGCGCGTAAAAGACGTAATATATGTAAAAAATCTTCTGCTGCTACTTCCAGTTCAGGCGATACGGGTTTAGCATCTAAAGCGTAAGACGCTCCATTACTTGTAAAAAAGGTTCCTTGTCCGCCACGGGCATAAGTTAAGATCAATCCAACTTTTTCTTCAACCAACATGGCATTCATGGCAGCACGTACTTCGCGCATTTTCATCATTTGTGCCATTCTATCGGCCATTGGTCCGCCAGCAGGCCGTTGTCTTGGGCCTGCAGCCTGGGGTTTTGCAGCGGCCATTTGGGCCAAAGTAGAATCGGCATAGCGTGCAAAATCGGCCTTGGTACCACTGGTTAAAGGGGCGCCTTGATCCATCATGATGATTTTGCCTGCCAGTTTGCCTTTATATTTAGCTAAGTCGGCAACGCTATCAGCTTTGATTAAGATTACTTCCGATTTAATTGGTCCGTTTGTGCCAGGCGTCCAGGCTTTGGGCGAGGCAATAATGGCATGGTAGAAAGGAAGTGTGGTGGCCGCATAATATTTGTCGATTTGCCAGCCTTTACCGAAGGTTCCCCAGGCCTCGAGGTGCGCATTTTTGAGCCCCCAGTCGGTTAATTGTTTAACCGCCCAATCTTGTGCCTTTTTTAAACCCGGAGAATTGGATAAGCGCGGACCGCTTACGTCGGTTAAATTGAAGGCAATGTCCATTGCTTTCGAATTTTCCAGACCTTCTTTCCTGATTTTTTGAACTATGGCTGCATCAGGGGTATCTTGTGCAAAGGCCGAGAAGCAAAAGCCAAGGGCCAGTGCTGTAGTGGTAAATCTTTTGATCATTAGAATAATTTGTTAGGTGATTTTAACTTAAAAATACATTTAAAAGCCCTTCAAATCGTTTTACAATGAGATTTTTACACGGAAGACGTGGTGTTTTGTGAAATTCTGGAATGGGAACTTATTTTTTTGACAGAACATGGGTGAAATAAACCAAATCCGATAGCTATCAGATGAAATGAAAAGCACGCATCCCGATATTTCTTCGGGAGCGGACTTGTAATGTTAAGCAGGACTAACGCTAAAGTGAATTGCTGAAATTGCTTTTCGAATGTACTATTTAATGCTCTTTTTGCTCACAATGAAATAACCGACGATAAACAGGATAAGCGCGTAAATTAAGCTGGTCCATATTTCTTGTGTAAAAACAGGAAAATCTAAAGGATCAACTCCTTTTTTTATTTTAGTTACCTTTAAGGATAGGGTTGGCAGGCAATAAGGGATTAAGTAAGCATATTTCCAACCTACATTGGCGGTAATAATGCCCATAATAGTGCCAACAAAGCCTATCCCCATGGGTTTAAGAAAATCGGCCCATACTAAACTAAGGATAAACTGCAGCGATAAAATGCCTAGTGATGATAGGAATAATTTGGTGTAAGCATTGATTAAAATACCCGATGGATCGTATTGATTGAAGTTGTATTTAGGTACAAGTACTTGAAGCAAATGACCAAAACCATAGGTAAGTACGGCAAATAAAAACAACGAGATAAATATTAATCCTACTGCGTACAGGTATTTCGCGGCATAAATAGAAAGCTTGTTTAAAGGTTGTGCAAACAGGGTTTTCCAGGTATCGTTTTTATGTTCGATATTATTTACCGAAAAAGCCATAAATATGACATAGAATGGCATGACCAACATACCCATTACACCAAGTGCTGCACCACTGTACTGTGCCCACAACACCATTGGAGGGTAGTGAAAGTTTAAAATCTTTTCTGAACTGGAGTAAAAACCAAAAGTAATGAGTCCACAAATGATTAACGGTAGCAATATAGCTGCCCAAAAAGCGAGGGTTTTCTTCGATTTGTAAAATTCGGATACTAACGAGATGTATAAAGAGCGCATATTAGTTGTTGTTGGTAATATCGAGGAATAAATTTTCGAGGTCTTTTCGCTGTTGATATAAGCTGCTAACCATAAAGCCATTTTGCACCAGCAAGGTATTTAATGCTGCACTATGCTGAGCCGAAGTAAAAGGAATTGTGATCTTTTTATCGGTTTGGTTTACAATTTCGTAGCCCGACTTTAATAGCAGAGCGCTTGCTCTTTCGATATCGTTTACATCGATTTCGAGCACGGGCTTGCTTAGTAAATGAAGTTCATCGATAGTGCCTTGAAATAACAATTGCCCTTTGTTTATAATGCCAACATGGGTGGCTGTTCTTTCTATTTCGGCCAGCAAATGGCTCGAAACCAGAATTGTTTTATGGTGTTTTGCCGCAAGCTCTATCATGAGGTTACGCACTTCGATAATGCCGTTCGGATCGAGACCATTGGTAGGCTCATCGAGCAAAAGCAGTTCGGGATCTGAAACCAGCGCAAGAGCAATGCCCAGACGCTGTTTCATGCCTAGCGAATATTTGCTTGACTTTTTATCGGCAGCATCGGTTAAACCAACAAGGGCTAGCATTTCACTGGCCTTGCTTTTTCTTATACCGAGTAAAATACAGCGGTTTATTAAATTTTCTTTACCGCTTAAGTGGCCATAAATGGCAGGTTGCTCTACCAGAGCACCTACACGTTTTAATATGGCTATGCGGTTGTGGTTAATCTCCTTGCCGAAAATAAATACCTGGTCGGATGGCGATTGTAAGAGGTTTAGCAATATTTTAATGGTAGTGGTTTTACCGGCACCGTTGGGGCCTAAAAAACCGTAAATACTGCCTTTTGGTACTTGTAGCGAAAGATCTTTTACAATGGCCTGATTGCCGAAGTTAAAATTTAAGCCAACAGTTTCGATAGCGTAATTACTCATTATGCTTATTTAAAAATAGCTGATACTTGTTTTACAATTGTTGTAGAAGCTTTAGCAGGTTTTACAACAATGTCAGCATCGTTTCTGTTGGTGTTAAACGTAAGCGTTAAAATCATCAACATAAATACTGGAAATAATAAAAATAAAAATGGTGATGTGTTTGCTAACTTTTTCATGATCGATTGTTTTATTTGAGAGGCAGTGAAGCTGGCATCAGCAGTTACTGCTTGGTTGTTTAAGTTGATTGCTGATGTAGTTTTCATTTTGTTTTCGTTTTGATGATTCAAAGAAACTCAAGAAAAACAAGCTGCTAAAATGTATTATACCAAGTGTTCAAGATTCTAGATCAACAGTCAATTTTGGCGTTTGTCGATAAAATTTGACCATTGGGCCGTTGGTAGAAAAAAAATGCCCGTTGGTAGATTGTGTTCGGTTTAAATTGAAAGTTTATTTACTTTGGATGCATAAACTAAACATGAGCATTATCTAATCAATTTAGTTTATACTGATAAAACAGATTTTAATGAAACAAAGCAAAGGGCCTTTAATTTTACACTCCATATTCTGGATCGTTATTTTGATGTTTATTATTGCTGGTAACTTTTTTGACACCACTAAACACACCAATAATGATTATTTCATAAGCTATATTGTATATGGGATAATAAATGTTTCTACTTTTTATATTAATTACATCTTTTTAATTCCGGAGTTAATAAAAAAAAGGAAGAAATATTTTCTTTATGTTCTGGCATTCATGTTATTGATTGCTGTAGCTGTTATATGTAAAACAACAATAGCTGTTTTGTATCCGGAAGATGTGTTAACAATGATTACCGCAAAAGGTAAGAAAATAGAAACTTCGGTACATAGTTTTGTAATTATTGTAACCTTCTTATCAGGGTTTTTCCTGATCAGTAGTTGTATTATTAAATTTATTATCGATTGGTTCTCTAGTGAGCGGATTCAGCGCAACCTGGAAAGCGAGCGTCGCGAAATGGAACTTCAGTTTCTAAAATCGCAGTTAAACCCACATTTTCTATTCAACTCTTTAAATAATATTTACTCGCTGGCTTACCAGAAATCGGATAAAACTGCTGATGCCATTATGAAGCTCTCGGAAATTATGCGCTACATGATTTATGAAAGCAATACGCCAACAGTAGCTTTAAGCAAAGAGGTAGATTATTTAACCAACTATATCGAACTACAAAAAATCAGGTTTAAAGATGGCGCTTTCATTGAGCTTACGCTGAACGGAGAGATAGACGACCAGAAGATTGTACCCTTGATGTTGATTTCGTTTGTAGAGAACGCTTTTAAACATGGTGTGGTAAACGACCCATCAGAGCCGGTTAAAATAAATATTATTGCCAACCAGAAGATTTTGCATTTTAGTGTAATTAACAAAAAAAGCAATTTAAATAAAGATGCGCAGGGTGGGGTAGGTTTAACCAACGTAGAAAGACGTTTACAATTGGTTTATCCCGACAGATATAAATTAAATGTTGTAAATTCGGCTACGCATTACACCTGCGAACTGATGATTGATATATAACCGGAAACCATTTATAAACCGGATATACGTTAAATCGTGAATTAAAATAAAAATCTAAAATGAACCTAAACTGTATTGTTGTAGATGATGAGCCTTTAGCGCTTGATATTTTACAGGATTATATCTCGAAAGTACCCTTTTTAACAATGGTTAAAAGATGCGAAAACCCAATTGAGGCCTTGCAGATTGTGCAGGGTGGTGGGATTGACCTCGTATTTTTGGATATTCAAATGCCTGAATTAACGGGTATACAGTTTTTGAAGATTGCAGGCAACAAATGCCATTATATTCTAACTACCGCCTATCCGCAATATGCTTTAGAGAGTTACGATTTGAACGTTTCTGATTATCTGCTAAAGCCAATTGCTTTTGATCGTTTTTATAAAGCCGTAGAAAAAGTACACAACCAGGTTAAACCGGTAGAGGCCCCTGCAAGTGTGGCTCAGCCTTTAGTTACGCCAGCACCATTTTCGGGTACACCTAATCCGGTACAGGATTATATTTTTGTTAAAACAGAGCATAAAATCCAGAAGATTTACCTGCACGATATCCTTTATATCGAAGGGTTAAAAGATTATATCTCTATTTTTACCAAAGATGAGCGTGTAATTACTTTGCAGAGCATGAAAAAAATGGAGGAAGCTTTGCCACAGAGTCAGTTTATCCGTGTACACAAATCGTATATTGTTGCCGTTGATAAAATTGAGAGCATTGAACGTAGCCGTATTACCATCAACCAGAAAATTATTCCTGTTGGAGATACATACCGCGACGAATTTTTTAGGGTAATTGGTAATAAGAACATCTAGGTGTCAGTCCTGAGTCTTTAGTCTGAAGTCCAGAATCGGGGGGGACAAATAAGCTTTTGGCTCTTAAACCTTGATACCCTCTACCTGATACTTTTTTTTAATACGCTCTACTCTGCACCTGATACGATATTCTGCTCAAGCTCCTGCCCCAAAACTTTCCTGATCTCATTTTCGGCTTCCAAAGTAATCTCGTTGGCTGTTTTTCCTTCAGGTTCTATTGGTTTTAATACCGTCCATTTCAAGGCATTGCCTGTAGTTAGGGGGTACATGCCAAAGCGCACAATCTTCCATGAGTTTTCTATCGCAACCGGAACTACAAGCGCATTTGGTACAACCTTTAAAATGGTAGCGATACCGCCAAACTGAAAGGTCTTTACCTTGCCATCTTTAGCTCTGGTTCCTTCCGGAAAGATAACCGTGCTCCAGTTGTTTTCTTTCATGCGGCGACCAAGCTTTATGATTTCAGAAATGGCTTGTTTATTGTCTTTACGGTTAATATTGGCCCCTCCGCCTAAACGCAGGTTAATGGAAATAGAGGGAATGCCTTTGGTAAGCTCTATTTTGGAAATGAATTTGGCACTGTATTTTCTTAAAAACCAGATTAACGACGGAATATCGTACATGCTCTGGTGGTTTGCAGCAAAAATAATAGGCCTATCAGTAGGCAAATTGTAATCGTTTTTAAAGCTGATGGAGTTGAATAGCGATAGCTGGCTGTATGTTAAAAAGAAATTGAGCACGTCAACCGAAATTTTATGCGCCTTATAGCCAAGAAGCTTAAAGGATAACCATTGAATAGGGTGGAAGATACAAAGGAATAATCCGAAGAGGATATAGAAAATCGGGCTTAAAATATAGCCAAAAAGCTTGCTCATCTGGTTGATTTAATGGATGGCAAAGATAATAATAAATTATTCTGCTTTGATTATTCCATTACAATTCACCGTTTTGCATCATTATTTTGGCTTTTAAAATTGCGGCTACGCTTATCGAATCGGTTATTTCGGCATTGAGCACCATTTGGTAAGCTTCTTCAAACGGCAATTTTTTAAGCATCAGTTGTTCGGTTTCTTCAGGCATGGCAATACCTTGTATAAGACCGGTAGCCACATAAATAATGCTTAGTTCATCGCTAACCGAGTTGGAAAGGTATAATCTTTGAATTTCTTTCCAGTTTTGGGCGCTCATGCCCGTTTCTTCAAGCAATTCTCTTCTGGCGCTATCTAAAGGTGCCTCATGAAAAGGGTCACCACCTTCCGGAATTTCCCAGCTATAGGCTTTTATGGGGTAACGATATTGACCAACCAGCCAGGTGTTGTAATCCTCATCAAGCGGTAAAATCCCAATGGCGAGGTTTTTAAAATGCACTTCACCATAAATACCTTTTCCGCCCGATGGATTGATTACCTGATGCTCGGTTATGCGAATCCAGTTGTTATCGTATTTTACATCGCTTTGCAGCGTTTTCCAGGGATTAATCTCTTCCATACCGCAATATAAGCATATCCTATTAGCTTAGTGCGGTTTTGCCAGCGGTGGCGGCGGAATTTTATTTACCTTAATTTTAGTAAAACGGTAATTGAGACTAAAGGTGAAATTCTGGGTATTGTTGGTCGAATAATTCTCTACCCTGAAATTCTGACCTTCGTTAAAAAATGTATTGGTGCGGTTGCCTAAAATATCGTTAATGGTTACGCGCAGGTTTAACCTATTGCCTAAAAAGGCTTTACGGGCCGAGAAATTGGAAGTCATAGAGCCCTTGTTGCGGCCCTGCGCATTGGCATTGTTTGCGTAATTTAAATTCGATTCGAAAGCCGTTTTAAAGGGCAATTGCATTGAAAGGCCAATTGCAGCCCTAAAGCTAATTCCATCACGGTTTAAAGAGCTGTTTAGCTGCGATTTATAATTGCTTTGTATTACACTGAAATTTCCGTTGGCTGATATTTTGTTTGTTGGCCGGTAATTGCCAATTAAAATAAGCGATAGCGAATTGTTGGTACCTACATTATCGAAAGTGTTTTCAGATCGTGCCGTGTTTGATCCTGGAATTAAAGTAACGGTACGGTAACGTTCTATAACACCCTGGCTGGTAGAATACGATAACCTGGGGTTAAAAGACCATTTCTGGCCAAATGCTCCAAAATTGATATCGAACTGATGCGTATAAGCGGGCGATAAATTCGGATTTCCGTATGAAATGTTTAACGTATCTACATTGTTTACCTGAGGGTTTAATGTGTTTTCCCTCGGCCGGTTAATGCGGATGCTATAGGTAGCCCCGATGTTGTAGCGTTTGCGGTAAAAACGGTTTAAAGAGAGGTTAGGGAAAACACTTAAATAAGGTTTTACATTATAGTTATCGCCTGTAGATAAATCGAAGGCCACATCAGTAAGCTCGGCCCTTACACCTGTTTTTATGCCCCAGCCTACATTACGGTAATTATACGAAGCATAAGCGGCACCGATGTTTTCGTTGTATAAAAACTGGTTCGATAATTTGTTGTTGTGTATAAATTGTTGCGTGGCAAAATTAAAATTCTCGATCAGCAGGTCGTTATCATTTTTTCTATAGCTAAAAGCCAGGCCGGCTTCAATACGGTCGCGCTTTTTAAATATTGGTTTTTCGTAATCTAAAGTTACGTTTAGGCCATGGTTACCGGTGTTGTTATTGTTCTGCTGTAAGCTGGGCTTTAGCGTGCTTGTTTGGGCATAGGTAGTGTTGTAGCTGCGGAAATCGATATTCTTATTGGTGTTGAAATTTAAACCTAATGATATTTTTCCTCCGCTGGTATCGGTTTGCAAGTCGTAATCGGTATTAAAAATAAAATTGTTGCTGTTGCCGTTGCCGGTGTTGAGCTGATTACGCAGGCGGCTTTCTATTCGGGTTTCATCTAAATAATGAAGATCTGTTGAAGAATTGGAATTGGTATTGTTGAGGTTGTAATTGGTTGACAGGCGCAAACTCTGTTTAGGGCTAATGGTCCAGTCTAAGCCCAACCTGAAATTACCGCCATTGTTGTGGTTTTTGTAAGCACCGTATTGGTCGTAGTAAAAGGTTGTATCCGGAAAGAAATTCTCGCGGAAATTATGGCTATCGCCCTTGCTTACGTTATAACGGTAAGCCGCGCTACCATTAAGGGCGTAAGATTTACCCCGATAAGAGGCATTTGCATTGGTATTGCCATTTCCCTGCAAGCCACCTGCAATGCCAGCATTTCCGTTAAAGCCAACTTTAAACCCTTTTTTCATCACAATATTGATGATGCCTTCGCCATCGCCGCTGTATTTAGATGGTGGGTTGGTTAACACCTCTATCTTATCAATCGCATCTGAGGGGAGTACATTGAGCAGGTCGGCAATGTTAGAGGTCATATAGTCTGATGGTTTGCCATCTATAAACACCCTGGTATTTCTTTTGCCGGCTATGGTGGCGTTGCCATCAATATCAACCTGTACCATTGGTACGTTTTTAAGCACATCGGTTGCGGTACTGCCTTCGGCAAGCAGGGTAGAACCCACGTTATAGGTAACGCCATCAGCGCCAAATTCTATTGGTGGTTTTTGTACAGTAATGGTAACTTCCTGCAGCGAATTTTGCTCAGAGCTAAGTTTTAGCGCCCCCAGGTTTTTATCGTAATCTTTCTCGGTTAAGGCAATGCCATTTACTTTTAGCGGAGCATAACCTATAAAACTTACGCGAATGTTATAATTGCCCGGTTTTAGGTTTTTAATGCTGAACCGGCCATCTTCGTCGGTGGCAGAAGTAATAACCGGTTGCTCGGAGCCATCTATGTAAACGGAAATTACTGCTGAGGGAATGGGTAATCCACCAACTTCTTCAACCACTTTCCCGCTAATTATACCTTTTTCGGCCGCAAAGGCCGTAGAGGTGCCAAATAACAGGGCGAGAGATACAAAGCAAAGCCTAAGTAAAAGTTTTCCCAATAGCTGATAAATTAAAAAGGTGCTTAGTAAATTTACTAAGCACCTTTGGTAAAATTAAAACGATCCTTCATCAGGGCGGTTGTCCTGATCCTCTCTCTTTTGTTTTTTTGCACCCGTAAATGTTGTTTTTCCAAAACGGTAAGAGAAGGTTAAGTTACCCATTGTTCCCTGAAACTGACGCTCAAAATCAACAATGGTTGCTTTATCTTCGGTAGTCATGCTCCACCTTCTGGTATTAAACACATCCCTTACATTGAAGCTTAACGAAGCCTTTTTGTTCGGAAAATCGTATTTGGCGCCACCATCTACTCCATACATCGCATTACGCTTACCTTGTGCCATTACTTCAGCGGCGCGGTAATCGCCACGGAGCTGTAACGAAAGGTTTTTAACTACGGTTAAGTTCGCGGTAAGGTTCGCGTTCCAGCTAAAGCCACTGCTCGAAGGGATATCAAATCTGGCATCGCCAGCAAACTTAGCCTGGTAAAGGTTAACGTTAGTAGTAAAATTTAAGGCTTTAATTAAGTCGAAGCGACCGATTAACTCCACCCCGCTGTTAATCTGGTGCGATAAGTTTTGTGGCGTTGAAGTAATAATGCCGTTAACCGGTGTACTTCTCACCCTTTGGATCACATCATTGGTTTGACGGAAATACAGGCTTGAAGTTAAAGTTACTTTTTTCCAGTATTTGCTATAGCCCAGCTCAAATGAATGTACATCTTCAGGTATTAAATTAGGGTTACCACCTCTGTAATTTAATGGATCAGAAACATCTAAAAACGGGTTGGTATCCCATGGGCGCGGGCGGTTTACACGGCGCGTATAGCTTAACTGAAGCTGGTTTTCGCCTTTTAGCTTTTGTGTTAAGAAAACACTTGGGTATATTCTTTTGTAATGGATGTTACCTTCGCTGGTGGTTAATACATCGTTGGTATAACCTTCCAGGTGTGTGTCTAAGCGTGCATCTTCGCCCCTTAAACCTATCTGGTAACCAAAATCCTTAATCTGGTTCTGGTAGTTAAAATAAAGCGCATGTACCTGGTCTTTGCTGTCGAAACCATTAATCAATTTATTGTTGCGTATAAAAACATTGGTGCTGGTTGGGATCGAATCGGCGTATTGATCGTTGTTGCCTAAACGGATCTGGCTGCGGTAACCTACCTCAATTTTGCCTGCCTTACCAACTGGCAAAGCATAATCGGTTTGGATATTGTAATTGGTGTTATTACCGGTATTGAATACACGTTGCAAGCTTAACGTTTCGTTAATAGGCGTGCCGTTGCGGTTTGTAGTGGTAGTACTGTAGTTCTGGTCGTTGTTATTGGTACCGTACGAATAGCCAAAATTAAAGCTCAGCTCTTCTTTCGGTTTTTTAAACTTCTGCACAAAATCCAGGTTGGCATCGTAGCTGTTGCCATAACCATCAGTAGTGTTGGTTCTGTTACTCAATAAAACCGGAGCTTGCGAAATGTTTAATTGCCTGATATCGAGCACCTCGTTCCGGTCGTTTGCCCTGGAGTTAAAACCTCCTGATAAACTGATTACACTTTTTGGTGCCACGTAGTAATCAATACCCGCTTTTGCATTGTGGCCTTTATCTAACGATTTTGAAACGGTATTTTGACTTGCAAAACGCGTTGTAGCTGCTTCTGATTTGTAGGTAATATCTTGAAAACCACCACCAACACGGTTGCCATAGCGGTAGCTGTAGTTACCATAAATGTTTACTTTACTGTTTTGGAAACTTAAATTGGTATTGGCATTGTAGTTATCGCGGTTGCCGGCAGTTGCTGCAACCGAGCCGTTAAAGCCCAGTCTGGTATTTTTCTTTAGTACAATGTTAATGATACCTGATTGGCCCTCGGCATCGTATTTGGCCGATGGATTGGTAATTACTTCAACACTTTCAATTGAACTTGCGGGAATAGAAGCTAAAATCTGCGCCACATTACCACCGGCAATTAAAGAAGGTTTACCATCAATTAAAACTTTAACCCCGGTCGATCCGCGTAAGCTCACGTTACCATCCATATCGGTTGAAACTGAAGGTACGTTTTGCAATAAATCGCCGGCCGAACCACCTTCACTTACCAAACTCTGGTCTACTGAAAATATTTTCTTGTCAATTCCCATTTGCATGGCCGCTTTTTGACCGGTTACTGTAACCTCGCTCAGTACATTGCCTTTGGCAGCATTCATTTTAATTTCGCCGAAATTTAATGTACCTGTGGTGGCTGTAATGGCTACGTTATCGCGAACCATGGTTTGGTAGCCCACAAAGCTTATTTTAAAGGTGAAGTTTCCTTTAGGAATATCGGCCATTACAAATGCACCATTTACATCTGTTTGGGCTATTTTGGCATTTTTACCTGTCGATTTATCAATTAGAACTGCTGTTGCAAATGGAATGGTTTCTTGTGTTTTGGCATCTTTAAGTAACCCTGTAATTTTTGGTTTTCCGCCGGTTTGGGCAAAAAGATTAAATGTTAGGGTTAAAAGTAATAGGGTAATTTGTATTGTTCTCGAATGTAAGAGTCTCATTAAAAGTTAGTGTTTGTCGTGTATTTTTATAAAGGGAGACAAAGTAACGGCAAGGAAGTTTAATTATGGAGCCGTAACCATTTTATTACAGGCATTTTACAGTAATATTTTTGTTGGTTATTATTCGGTTTACAGTTAGCAATTGGCAGTTTTCAGTTTCGTGGAAAACAATGATGGAATAATACAATTGAACGATCTTCAAAATGTTACTTTTGTTCATCACATTGAGCATAAAAAACAGATGAAAAAGATACTAATTGTTGATGACCTGCACCCTGCATTTAAAGAGCAGGCTATTGCTATGGGGTATGAGGTTGATGATGAACCACAGATTACGCGTCAACAGACACTAGATAAAATAAAAGATTATACTGGTATTGCAGTTAGGACGAAATTTAGGATAGATGCCGAAATTTTTGCTGCTGCACCCAATTTAAAATTTGTAGCCAGGGCAGGAGCCGGTTTGGATAATATTGATGATAAAATCGCTTTCGAAAGAAATATCGAACTGATTAATGCGCCCGAAGGGAATTGCGATGCAGTAGGTGAACATGCTACAGGTTTGCTGCTCTCACTGATGAATAATTTCCGCAGGGCTGATATAGAAATTAGAAATGGCCAGTGGGACCGCGAAGGAAACCGGGGTTATGAACTGAAAGGCAAGAAGGTTGGCATTATTGGTTATGGTTTTATGGGGCAGAGCTTTGCTAAAAAACTTGCCGGTTTTGAGGTCGATGTAATGGCTTACGATAAATATAAAACAGGCTTTAGCGATGCCTTTGCCCGCGAGGTAAGCATGGAAGAAATTGTGAAACACAGTGATGTATTGAGCCTGCATATTCCGTTAACTGCCGAAACTAAACTAATGGTAGATGATGAATATTTCTTCCACTTTAAAAAGCCGATCTTCTTTATCAATACTGCCCGTGGCGAAATTGTAAAAATCGATGCTGTTTTAAATGCCATTAAAGCCGGTAAAATATTAGGCGCTGGCTTGGATGTATTGCAAACAGAGAAATTTCCGGCCCTGGGCGAACAGCCCTGGTATAATGAGTTAAAGCAGAACGATCAGGTAATTTTAACACCACACGTAGGCGGCTGGACATTCGATTCTTACCGTAAAATATCTGAAGTGCTGGCTGAGAAATTAAGCGGACTTACTTTTTAAAACCTGTAAAGTCTGTAATCCAATAACTGGAAGCATTATAAATTAACCTCGTAGCAAAAAACAGTTTATATTTTTTGCCTCAATTCAATCATAATGTTTAAATTGAGTTACAAAATCTAACTAAATTTATCATGCCGAAAGATCACTTATATTCAACTACAGTAACCTGGACGGGCAATAAAGGCTCCGGTACAATGGATTATCGCTCTTACGATCGCGATTATGTTATTTCAATAAAAGGTAAAGCTGATATTTCAGGTTCTTCAGATTCGGCCTTTTTGGGCGATAAATCTAAGTACAATCCCGAAGACTTATTACTGGCTTCAATATCGAGCTGCCACATGCTGTGGTATTTGCACCTTTGCTCAAAGAACGAAATTGTGGTAATCGATTATAAAGATGAAGCGGTAGGTACAATGGAAGAATCAGCAGATGGAAGTGGCAGGTTTAGGGAAGTTACCTTGCACCCGCAGGTTCTAATTGCCGATAAGGCACATTACGAACTGGCAGAAGCACTGCATAAAGAAGCCAATAAAATGTGTTTTATAGCCAATTCACTTAATTTTCCGGTGAAACACGAGGCTAGCTGCAAGGCAGAAAACGCTTAGAAGTTTTCAGTTGGCAGTTTACAGTTCGCTTTATGATGAATAATCGTCCTCGTTTGTAAGGAGGATGGGATGAGGATGGCGATTTTATCGCTCTAATCAGATATACACGCATTAAAAATGCGGATCTCGATAATCCCCGTTACAAACGGGGATTATTGTTAGATAAGTTTTCAGTTGGCAGTTATCCATAATCGCCAACTGAAAACTGTTAACTATTTAGTTGGCCAGGTATTATCAGCTGGAGTTGCATCTACGTAAATGCCATTATCCAATTTAACCGATTTTATCTTTTTAGCTGCATTAACCGTTACACTAACTTCTTTCTGGTTTGCTTTCCAAACGGCAGGCGTTTTATGGATGGTATCTGTTTTGCCATCCGTATAAGTAACCACAACATCAAATGGAATGGCAAAACCACCAACATTTTTCACTGTTATTGTTGCTTTGCCTGCAGCCGGACTAACTTTGGTAATCGCTAAATCGAGGTAGTTATTGGTGAAGAACCAGTTTTGGAAAAACCAGTTCAGGTTTTGCCCCGAGCCTGCATTCATCGAGTTGAAATAATCCCACGGAATAGGATGTTTACCATTCCAGTTGCTCATATAAGTATGTAACGCTTTTTTAAACAGTTCATCGCCCAGCATATCTTTCAGCGCCAGATAAGATAAAGATGCTTTACCGTAAGAGTTATTGCCGTAGCCTGCACCCGAAACCTGGTCAGACATCGAAATTACCGGTTGATCTTCTTCGGTAGATTTATCGTTAATGTATTTATCAACCCTGAAATTTTTGTAAAACTTATCGGCAGCTTCTTTGCCATGTTCGGCAATGCCAATCAGGTATTCGAAAGTGGTAGCCCAGCCTTCGTCCATGTAAGCGTAACGGGTTTCATTAATACCCATGTAAAAGGGGAAGTAAGTGTGTGCCACCTCATGGTCTTGCACCAGTTGCGCAAAAACAGGATCGCCAAATTGAGAATCGTTTACCATCATCGGGTATTCCATGTCGGCAAAACCTTGAAAAGCAATGGTTTTTACATAAGGATAAGGAATACCCGGCCAGTTGTTCGAAAACCAATCTAAAGCGTTCAAATTGTATTTAACCGAGTTTACAAAATCGGTACCGGTGGTTGGGTTATAAGCAGCTTGTGCACTAGCTCTACGGTTGGTCTTTTTATCTACAATTATGCTGGCACCATCCCATACGTAATGGTTGCTCAGGGCAAAAGTAACATCGGTAATGTGTTTTACTGCAAATTTCCAGGTATTCCAATCCTTTTGCGCGGTAACCTTCCTGTCTTTCATTTCCTGTTCGGTTGCAATGTGGATTACATCGTCGCCATTGTACGATTTTTTTAAACGTGCCGAAATTTCGGGTTGTAGTACCTCATCAGGGTTTAAGAAATCGCCGGTAGCATAAACCACATAGTTTTTAGGGGCTTTGATCGAGAATTCGTAATCGTTAAAATCGTTGTAAAACTCGGCCCTGTCGGTATGCGGAATGCGGTCCCAACCGTTATAATCGTCAAAAACCGAAATGCGGGGATAACTATAGGCTACAAAAAAAGAATTGGGATCGATCTGACCTTCTCTGCCACTTTCTTTCGAGAGGGGGTAATCCCATGTTATTTTAACAGTAATTTTTGATTTGGGTAGTAAAGGCTTTTTCAATTTTACATTGCCAACAGTTCCCCAGTCTTTGCTATTAACGGCATAGGTTTCGCCATCAACCGAAAAAGTGGAAATGTTTAACCCCGAGCTTAAAAAATCTTCGCTCACGGCACCGCCTCTTGGCGAAGTGGGTTTGTGCAGGTTATTTACAAAGCGGATGGCCAGGTTTCTTAACGTATCGGTACTGTTGTTGCTGTACAAAATTTCTTCCTGGCCACTAACTACCTTCGTTTCTGCATCTACCTTAATATCCATGTTGTATTTGCCATGGTTTTGCCAGTAATTGGGCCCTGGTTTTCCGCTGGCAGCACGTGTACCTTTTGCATAGGCTTCTTTAATATTCCGTGGCATATAAAGCTCTTGCGAAGAAGCTGCATAGCCGCCCAAGCCGATAAGCAGGGCTATAGAAAATAACTTTTTCATTTTTTACGAATAATTTTAAGCTAAAAATAAGACTAATGATTGAATTTTGAAGGAGTGTATGATTGAATTTCGAATGAATGTATGATTGGATGTTACTTTTCTGTTGGGAATTACACATCATATAAATTGGTTTATGCAAAAAAGATCCCTTGAAATCTAAAAATCAGTTAAATCTTAATCTTTTATTTGCTTTTGTAATTTCCACATTTTATCTTCGTTATAATTGAAGCAAGACTATGTAGCAAACCAACTATGTAGTCTTGTTTGTTTTTTATAGCGTTTGAATAAAAATTAATAGAGCAATGACAGAGGTAACATATTATACCCAAGAGGGGTTGGATAAATTGAAAGAAGAAGTACATTATCTAACTACAACCGGTCGTCAGCTTATATCTAAAGCAATTGCAGAAGCAAGGGATAAAGGTGATTTATCGGAGAATGCAGAGTACGATGCTGCCAAAGAGGCGCAGGGATTGCATGAAGCAAAAATATCGAAATTAAAGAATACGCTGGCAAATGCACGTTTAATTGATGAGTCGAAATTAGATTTGTCAAAAGTACTTGCCTTGTCGATCGTTAAAATAAAAAATGTTAAAAACGGCGCTACCATGACTTATCAGTTAGTGGCCGAGAGCGAGGCAGATTTAAAAACAGGAAAAATTTCTGTTAAATCGCCTATTGCGCAGGGTTTACTAGGTAAATCGGTTGGCGAATTTGCCGAAATTGAAGTGCCTGCAGGTAAAATGCAGTTCGAAGTGCTTGAAATCTCGAGATAAGTATATGGCGTATGGCGATAGGTGGGCAAACCGCTTCGCGCCATACGCTTAACGCTAACCTTTAACCCCTACACCTTATGACCATCTTTTCAAAAATCGTTGCAGGCGAAATCAGCGCACATGTTGTGGCCGAAACTGTAGAATATTTAGCTTTTTTAGATGTTTCGCCATTAACTGCAGGCCATGTATTGGTCATCCCTAAAATTGAGGTCGATTATATTTTCGATATGGATGAAGACCTGTATGTAGGGCTGTGGATGTTTGCCAAAATTGTTGCTAAGGGCGTAAAGATTGCCTTCCCTTGTAAAAAGGTTGGCGTTTCGGTAATTGGACTCGAAGTTCCTCACGCACATATTCATTTAATACCCATGAACAATGTTAGCGATATGAACTTCAGCAAAGAAAAACTGAGCCCAACAACAGAAGAACTGGCTGAGGCTGCTGAAAAAATTAAACAAGCTTTATTACAGGCATAAAAATAAAAAAGGTCGGCTGCGACAACGCCAGCCGACCATTCTACCTGCCTAACCCCAAATATTTTAAGGTGCCGGAGCAACTGTGGTTGTGGTAAACACATATGGCCAAACAGAACCCGGGGCAGCCGTTCCAGGTACTGTAATCCCTTTATTATCCCCTCTTTTTGCATCAGATGCAAAATAATACAATGGCCAGCCTTTATAAGTAAGTTGTTTTTTGCCGATTGCAGCTACAGTAATTACACCCAGATCGGTTTTTGCAATAACTGAGGGTGCAATAAGTACTTCAGATTGGTAAACCGGCCATATTCCTTCCTGAGTAGTGCCTTTCGTATAATTGTTAACGCCATTTTTATCCGGGGCAAAGGCATAAAGTGTTCTGCCAAATACATCAGTAAAATATTTAGTGTTACCGGTTCCTTCTACATAGGCATTGGTGTAGCTTTTGCCGTTAGCGCCAATCAGTTGTGCATTGGCTATCATTAACGAATAATCGGGTTTGGCCACAAACCAGATTCCGCCAACACCATCACCTTTTATTTCTCCTGCAGCTGCATCGCTGGCGTAGTAATACAAGGGATATCCGCGATAAGTGCTTTGCTTGCGGCCATCAGCACGGGTAACTTCGCCAACGTCGGCCTTGTTTAAATTAAGGTCGGTGCTTGCATCTGCCGAGTAGTACAAGGGCCAGGTTGTTTCGCAACCACCACTGCAGGTTGGCGTGCCCGCAACATCAGAAGCAAAAAAGTAAAGTGTTTTCCCGTCTTTATCTGTTAGTACCGTTCCGAATGTGGTACTGGTTGCCAGCTGTATGCCTTTTTTCTGTGGAACAGGTTCGGGAGTTGGTTCTTCGGCGCTGTTCTTTTTACAGGCCGTAATTACCAGGGCCATACATGTTAAGGCCAGCAGGTTTCTTTTTAAGTAGATTAGCATAAGATTTCGTTTTTAGTTTTAACTTTAATAAAATAATATGCTGCTATTACGCCGTGCCTTTGTAAATAGTTGCTTCTACCAACAAGATTTTTTGCTAAAACAGAAGAAATAAGAATAATTTCAAAAAAAAAATTTTTCGGGCAACCTTTTGTAAACTTATACCGTAATGTGTTTTGAAAGGAGAACATGTGACCGCTAGTAGCGATACCGAACATACGATACAAAAGCATATTCAGGGCTGTGTTAGAAATGATAGAGATAGTCAGAAAGCACTATATAAACATTTCTATAGCTTTGCTATGGGGATTTGTTTGCGTTACACCAACGATCGCCTGGATGCTGCCGGAATACTGAACGATGGCTTTTTTAAAGCTTTTAAAAATATTTCAAAATACGAAACGTCGAAAGCGTTTATGCCTTGGCTTGGGCGGATTATAACCAATACCGCTATAGATTTTTACCGTGCCAATTTAAAATTTGCCGATCATGTAGATATTCAGGAGCACGAAAATATTGTGCAGGTAAGTTCTGTGTACGATAAACTGGCTTATCACGATTTGCTGGCTTTGGTACAGAATTTAAGTCCGGCTTACCGAACCGTTTTTAACCTTTTTGCTATAGATGGTTATAGCCATGAAGAAATTGCCGAAATGTTAAATATATCGGTAGGAACATCGAAGTCGAACCTGTTTAAGGCCCGGCAAAAATTACAGGAAACGTTAAAAGCTACCGAAGCGAAAACTTACCAGGTAAGAAATTCGGAAGTAGATAGAAACCTTTTACAGGTGAAGTTAAACACAAATATGCAATGAAAGAGGGAAAAGATATAGATAAATTATTTAAGGATGGATTGGGAAACCCCGATCTGCCTTTTAATGATTTAGATTGGGATAATCTGGAGGAAAGATTGCATCCAAAACCAAAGCGGAGGGTGGTACCTGTGGTTTGGCTTGCTGCTGTAGCAGGAATTGCAGCCATGTTATTGATTGTGTTTTTATTAGTGAAACCATTAGACAATCAGCCTGATGCGAATAAAGTGGTGAAAACCGATAAAGGGGAAAAAAATAATCCTAAACCAGAAAATAATGCGGGTAAGGCTACCGAAACACCTTTAAAGCAAAATGATGGGATGGTAAATAAAGATTCGGCTGTGGTAGCCACGAATGAAGCCGGAAGAAGTCATTTAGTAGAAAAAAATATATTAACTGATACAGATGCACCAAAATTAGCTTTTGTGGAGCCTGCTAATACCAACCTGTTGGCCAATAAGGTTTATCAGCCAGCGCTTAGCACTGCAATTGATCCGGTAACTTTTAAAGATCAAAATCTGATTGCCAGTGTAGCAATAGGTAAACCACAGCCCTTTAAGGAGCCTGTTTTGAATAAAAAACCGCGATTGGTGCTGAGTATTTTAGCGGCGCCTGATTTAACCAGCGTTCAAAAATCGGGTACGAGTAATTTGAGTGGCGGTTTTGGGGTAGAGGCTACTTATATTTTAAGCAAAAAGCTCAGCGTAACCACAGGGGCTACCTATGCCAAGAAAATTTACGATTCGGACTTTAGCTTGTATAGACCCAATACCAATTACGTTTTTAAAATTATACCATCAAATATCCATGCCAATTGCGATGTGATTGATATTCCGTTAAATGTTAACTATAAAGTTTTTGGCAACAGCCGCAATGCCATATCGGTAAGTACAGGGCTTTCGAGTTACCTCATGTTAAAAGAGAAATACAGCTATAGCTACGATGGTGCTTACCAGGGACCTCAAGAATATGAGGTAAGAGGTCGTAATCAGCATTATTTGGGTATTGCCAACATTGGTGTAGAGTTTCAACACAAAATCAACAACAATTTAAGCATCAGCGCAAAACCTTTCATGAAAATCCCATTAACCGATATCGGTTATGGCAATTCGAGGTTATCATCAACCGGCGTAGCAGTTTCGGTAAATATGAATTTATTCGGAAAAGGGAACTAAGCCTGGTTTATCTTTTTTGCTCGGGTAGGGGCACAAAGCCAGTTTCGCCTGGTACAGGTTTAAAACTTTGCTCCAGCCATTTTTGCTTTGCCTTTTCTATCAGTTCTTTATCCGATGCCACGAAATTCCAGTAAATAAAACGTTCTTCGGGGAAAGGCTCGCCACCAAAAATGTAAACCGTTGTGTTTTCGTGCATGGTAAACTCGCAGAGTTTGGCATCGTTGGCAATTAAAATCTGCCTCGGCTCAAAAATGTGGCCATCGCTTTCTATAGCGCCTTCTAAAATGTAAAGGGCACTTTCGCCAAAAAGATAATCGCCAATGTTTACCTTTTTACGGCTTGTGCTTTTTAATTCAAGGAAATACAGCGGACTGTAAACCGGAACCGGCGATTTACGACCAAAAGCCTCACCGGCAATTAACTTCACAGCAATACCATCTTGTTCCCATGCCGGGATATCGTTTTCTTCCACGTGGAAAAACTCCGGATCCATCTGTTCCAGATCTTTTGGTAATGCCACCCAAATTTGCAAGCCATGCAACATTTTATCGGTATGGCGCAAATATTCTGGTGTCCGTTCCGAGTGTACAATACCACTTCCTGAAGTCATCCAGTTTACCTGACCAGGTTTAATTATCACGTCAGAACCCAAACTATCTTTGTGGGTAATTTCGCCTTCAAACAAAAATGTGAGGGTAGAAAGACCAATGTGTGGGTGTGGAGGAACATCGAGGTTTTCATGGTCGCTCATTGCCGCAGGGCCCATGTGGTCGATAAAGGAAAATGGACCAACCATTCTCTTCTCTCTGAAAGGCAGTAATCTGCCAACCATAAAATTCCCAATATTGGCCGGGCGTTCTTCGATAATAAGTTTAATGTTCGACATGATGATGCTGGTTTTTGATGAGGTGAATTTACTGAAAAACAGTGAAAGTTGGAGGATAATTAGACCTGTCTCGTATTAGTCGAATTCATTTTATTGCACTGATTAATGAATGATGCTTAAATAACGTCATTGATAGCGCAACATCTTTAAAAGATTAAATCCCATCCCCTTAAATGCCCTTAGGCGTCTAAGGTGGTGAACATGTTCATCATTAAGATTAAGGCCATTAAGAGATAAAGCTACAATGATTAGTAACAGCCCATTCGATGTCGTCATTGCGAGGTACGAAGCGATCTTACTCTGATGGGTGGGAAAAAGCATCGATTCAATCTCAACTAGCGATCGTTGTTAGATAGCCTGTCTGCTGAAGGCAGGCTTTGTCGTTCCTCCTCGCAATGACGATTTTCTATTGGGGCTGTCATCCTAAGCCGGTCGAAGGATCTTCCGCATCATCTCTTATACCCAATGCCAAGGTGAAGCGGTTAAGCGTATACCTGCTCCACCATTCCCATACCTTTTATCCGGCCAACCTTAACCCACCAACCGAAAGCGTGCTAAACCTGTGGTATAGGCAAGAGCCAGCAGTACTTAATTTTTACCGGCGTAAGCGAAGCAATCCTCTACATGGGACGAAGCAGTACACAGGTAAGCCTGGCTAAAAGGTGGCCTTAACGTGGAGTAAATGTGGAGTAAATGTGGAATAAAGGAGGGGAGGTGTGATGTTTTTGGGTTTTTAAATTAACAAGTTGAAAAATTGGGTCATCGTCCCTTTGTATAAACCAATATAGAAAAATTATGGCTATCCAAAATGGAATTATTAAAATTGATGGGTAACTAAGACCATAGCATTAAAACAAAAACACCCCTTTCGAGGTGCTTTTTAAACTTAAAAAGAAAAAATAAAGATTGTTATACCAATTGCATCAAGGCTTCTTTGCTAAAGCCTTTCAGCTCTTCGGTGCGGTTGTTTTTAATTTTCTCAACCCAATTCGGATCGGCTAAAAGCGGGCGGCCAACGGCTACCAGGTCAAAATCGCCCCGATCCATCCGGCGTACCAATTCATCTAAAGAACTGGGTTGTGAGCTTTGGCCTGCAAATGCGCCAAAGAAATCGCCATCTAAACCAACCGAACCAACTGAAATAGTTGCTTTACCGGTTAATTTTTTAGCCCAGCCCGCGAAGTTAAGGTCAGAACCTTCAAATTCGGGCTCCCAGAAACGGCGCTGCGAACAGTGAAAAATATCGATGCCGGCATCAGCCAAAGGCGTTAACCATTGCTCCATTTCCTGCTCGTTTTTGGCCAGTTTAAAATCGTATGCAGCAGGTTTAAATTGCGATAAACGAATAATTACAGCAAAATCTTCGCCTACTCTTTTGCGTACTTCTTTAATTACTTCTACACCAAAACGGGTACGTTCGGCTAAGGTTTTACCACCGTAAATGTCGGTACGGTTATTTGTGCCGTCCCAAAAAAACTGGTCGATTAAATATTGGTGGGCACCATGTATTTCAACGGTATCAAAACCAATAGCTTTCGCATCGGCAGCAGCCTGTCCGAAAGCGGCAATCGTATCGGCAATGGCAGCGTCCGTCATTGGTACTCCGTTTTCGAATCCCGGACTGTTAAAAGATGACGGGCCTTCAAATGGAGCACTTGGTAGCCAGCCAGAAGCATGATTTGCATGAATACCCTGGTGCCAGATTTGTGGACCCATTTGTCCGCCTGCACCATGTACACTTTTAATTACATTTTCCCATCCGGCAAGAGCTTCGGTTCCATAAAAATGAGGAATATTTGGATCTGCAGACGAAGAGGGCCTGTTAATTACCGTTCCTTCTGATAGAATTAAACCTACTTCGCCAGCTGCTCTTTTGGTATAATAAGTAGCTACATCAGCTGTGGGTACGCCGTCAGGAGAAAATGAGCGGGTCATAGGAGCCATTACGATCCTGTTTTTAGTATTTAATGTTTTAAGGCTAAATGGCCTGAATAAACTATCTGTGTTCATGTATTGTAGATTATAATTCTGAATTGATGATTTGACTTAACTTCTCTATACCTTCCTTATTGCGCTTGTAATATGTCCATTGCCCAACACGGGTGGCACATACCAAATCGGCACGTTGTAAAATAGAAAGGTATTCGGAAATGGTACTTTGAGATAAGCCTGCCTTATATTGAATTTGCCCTACACAAACACCAACATTTTCGAAATCGGCGTTAGGCTGTTCGGGGAAATTTTTCTCGGGCTCTTTAAGCCAGTTTAAAATTTGTAAACGGGTTTTATTAGAAAGTGCTTTAAATATCTCTACCTGATCCATGACGCAAATGTATATCGACTTTTCCCGATATGCCAATTAAAAGAATGAAATTTACAATTGTATGTTTGATTCAGGGTTTTTTAACCGCAAAGTGCGCAGAGCAGGGAGAAAACAATGCAATTCCTTTTTGCACCAAATTTTCGGTCTTCCGACTCCTGACCTCCGACTATACCAGTCGAAATTGTGGTAAAAAAAGAACGGGGATAAATCATACCGACCTATCCCCGTCATCTAAATTAACGCTCTCATATATATAAACAACCAAAAGGGCGATTTATTATATAACACTTAAAATATTTTTATTTTTTTGCTACGGGCTTTTTTGCTGCTGCTTTTGGTTTCTTGGTTTCTTCCTCAGTTTCTTTTGCCGGGGTAGCTTTTTTCGCAGCTGGTGCCTTAGCTTTTTTAGGTGCTGCTTTTTCGCTTTCTGTAGCAGTTTCTTTCTTTTTAGCTGGCGCTTTAGCTTTTTTAACTTCAGCAACCGGCTCAGCAACAATTTCTTCTTTTACTTCAGCCGCTTTAGGTGTTGCTGTATTTTGTAAATAAATTGCCAGTAGCTGTTTTAAATAAACATCTGGTTTGGGCATGTTAATTACGGTACCCGGTTCTTTATCCTGCGCTTGTTTGGTATAGGCCGATTTAATTTTGCCCCAATCTTTTGAGTAAAGTTTGATGAACATTTCTAAAAACTGTTCATCTGTATATTTTTTAGGCAACCTCCCCAGCACTGCCTGAATTTTTTCTTCTTTTCTATGTAATATCGCCATCGATTTTATTTTCTGCAAAGATAGCCGAATTTTATCATATTCAGGTTTTTGCTTTTTTAGGTCCAAAAGGGTTCAGCTGAACGAGGCTTAGGCGCTTTTCTCTTCCAGGCTTGTTTCTTTCCTTCTGTTTTTTACCAAACGTTCGCGGTGCTGCATTCCCCATTCCCTCAGTTCGTTAATTACACTATCGAGGGTTCCGCTGTACTCGGTCAACTCGTAGGTTACCGTTACAGGCGTGGTGTGGAACACTTTCCTGATCACAAACTCATTCAATTCGAGTTCTTTTAGTTCTTTGGAGAGGATTTTTGGCGTAATTTCTCCCAACGATTTCTGAATTTCGTTAAAACGGAGTGGCCGGTCCTGCAAACTCAAAATCAAAGGGAGTTTCCATTTACCGTTCAATACATACAGTGCATCTTTAATGGCGTTCATGCTGGCGGTGCATGCAGATTTATCGTGGTGTTTATCTTTTGGTCCCATAGGGCAAAGTTACACGCTTTCCTAAATGATACCACTATCCTTTGGGAAAGTAGTATCTTTTTGATAGCAAAAGTAGCTAGGTTTGCCTCAAAAAAGATGATGAACACAAAAGCAATTCAGATTACGTATTGGATATCAACAGCATTGGTTTCGTTGATGATGGTTTTTTCGGCTTATTCCTATTTTGCCAACCCAGAGGTTAAGCAGGGTTTTCAGCATGTGGGTTTTCCCGATTATTTTAGGGTAGAATTAGGGATTGCGAAGTTGCTGGGTGCAATTGTTTTGCTGGTACCTATTAAAGGTTTGATTAAAGAATGGGCTTATGCCGGTTTTACAATTGTATTTGTTTCGGCCTGTATTGCGCATCTGGCCTCGGGCGATACCATTGGTCATACCAGTGCACCACTGATCTTTTTAGCCGTTTTGGCAGTATCCTACTTTACCTATCATAAAAGTAAAAAAGCGAATTAGCCGCATTTATTGGCTTAAGCGGTTTCATTTATGCTTTGCGTTGAAACTGCTTAAGTTCATCTATTAAAACGGTTTAGTTTGCATTGCAACAAATTAATGATGAAATATAAACTCCCAGGTTTTTATTTTATTTTGGGTTTGATATGAAAATCTATACTAAATATTCGGCCCTTGCTTTATTTGCTTCGATGGCTTTTTTTACTGCATTTAAGGATGACGGTAAAGCGCCGGAAAAGACGCTTAAGGCAGACGAAAGGCCCAACATCATTGTAATTCTGGCCGATGATTTGGGTTTCTCGGATATTGGCTGTTATGGTGGCGAAATTAAAACACCAAATATCGATTACCTGGCCGCTCAGGGCGTTCGTTTCAGAAATTTCTATAATACTTCGCGTTGTTGCCCCACACGGGCGGCCTTATTAACCGGGCTTTACAACCACAACGCTGGCATAGGCGAAATGACCCAGGACCGTAATATTGAAGGCTATCGCGGTGCCATAACCAAAAATACAGTTACCCTTGCCGAGGTTTTAAGGGATGCAGGTTACCGCACGGCTATGTCGGGCAAATGGCACGTTGCTAACACCGTTGAGCAACCCACGCCTCAGGCGCAACAAGATTGGTTGAACCATAAAACCAGTTTCCCGCTGTTTTCGCCAATTGATCAATACCCTACCAACAGGGGTTTCGAAAAGTTTTTTGGTACACTTTGGGGCGTAGTCGATTTTTTTGACCCTTTTAGCCTGGTAAGTGGTACCACCCCGATAACAACAGTACCCAAAGATTATTACCATACCGACGCGATTAACGATACGGCATCTACCTACATCCGCGAATTTAGTAAAGGCGATAAGCCATTTTTCCTGTATGTAGCCGAAAATGCACCGCATTGGCCATTACAGGCAAAGCCCGAAGATATTGCCAAATATAAAGATACCTATAAAGTGGGCTGGGATGCCATCCGTGCAGCCCGGTATAAAAGAATGGTAGCCATGGGATTAATTGATCCTAAAACGGCACCACTTTCGCCAAGAAAAAGTAACGATAACTGGGAAAATAACCCTACCAAACAATTTGATGAAATGGCCATGGCCGTACATGCAGCCATGATCGACAGGATGGATCAGGGGATTGGCAGGATTATTAAAACTTTAAAGGAAACCAACCAGCTAGACAATACGCTGATTGTGTTTTTAAGTGATAATGGGGCAAGTCCGGAAGATGCCATGCGTTATGGCCCCGGTTTCGATCGCCCAAGCCAAACCCGCTCTGGCGAAAAAATTGCTTATCCCATTTATAAAAAGGTAATGCCGGGTCCGCAAACCAGTTATACTTCTATCGGACCTATTTGGGCCAATGTGGCCAATACGCCCTATCAGTTGGCTAAGGCACAAGCTTACGAAGGTGGTGTACATACCCCAATGATTGCTTTCTGGCCTAAAGGTATTACGGCTAAAAAAGGCAGTTACAGCGATCAGGTTGGTCATGTAATGGATTTTATGCGCACGTTTACAGCGCTTGGAAAGGCAAAATACCCCACCCATTATAAGGGCAACACCATCAAGCCCATGCAGGGCGAAAGCTTGGTACCAGCATTAAAAGGGAAGCAGGCCGTGGGGCACGATATGTTGTTTAACGAACATTTTAATGCACGCTATGTACGCGCAGGAGATTGGAAGCTGGTTAACCTTGCCGGCGATTCGACCTGGCATTTGTACAACATTAAAAATGATAAAACTGAATTAAAAGATATGGCAGCTCAAAACCCCGATCGCGTAAAAGTATTGAATGACAAATGGCAGGCCTGGGCAAAAGAAAACCATGTGTCGCCAAAGAATTAGCCTTTAAGCTTTAACTTTAAATGGTTTACCGGGCTGAAAAGCGCTGACCCGAATTTACAGGCTTAGTCTTTCCAGCCTTTTTTCATTTTCTTATAAGCTTTTTTGCTGATTTTAGATTTCTTTTTAGATCTCGATTTCCCTTTCTTTTTTCGAGCATTAATGTTGTTCACTAACGAATTTTTAACGCCGAGCTTATTTTTCTTAGCCTTCTTTTTTGCCTTTTTCTTTGCTTTTGCCATCTCCTATTCTAATTGCTGTGTTTGTTTAACATCAAATCAGAAAGAAAAGTTCCGATAAAATATATTGAGCTTTTTAACAAAGTAAGTTGAGCTGTATAGCAAAGCGCTGCGGCTATAATCGCTATACCTTTGAGTTAAATAAAAATAGAAAGCATATGAAAATTTGGTTTATAACAGGTAGTGCCCGCGGTTTGGGCCGTAACCTAACAGAAGTAGTTTTGGCCCATGGTGATAAAGTTGCCGCAACTGCGCGAAATACAGCTGCCTTACAGGATCTGGTAGTTAAATATCCGGGGCAGGTTTTTCCGATCGAGCTTGATGTTACCGATTATGATCAGGTGCATTTGGCAGTAGAATCGGCAGTGGAGCATTTTGGCCAGATTGATGTACTGGTGAACAATGCGGGGTTCGGTATTGTAGGCGCTGCCGAAGCATTTACAGATGAGCAGGTGAGAAGTCAGCTGGAAACCAACCTGTACGCACCCATTGAAATAACCCGCGCTGTTTTACCTTTTATGCGCAGGCAACGTTCGGGACGGATTTTACAAATCAGCTCGATAGGTGGTCGTGTGGGTAACGCTGGTATTGGTATTTATCAGGCGGCCAAATTCGGGTTGAGTGGCTTTAGCGAGGTGTTGGCCAAAGAAGTAATCGATTTCGGGATTTATGTAACCAGTGTAGAGCCCGGTGGTTTCAGGACAGATTGGGCAGGCGATTCGATGACCTATGCACCGCATATTGAAGGTTATGAAAAAGTAGAGCAACGTGCCGAATATTTTAAAAACGGCGGATTTGTACCCATGGGCGATCCGGCCAAGGCAGCCAAAGTGATGCTGGATTTGGTAGATAGTACTGAACCGCCTGTGCATTTGGTTTTAGGTAGCGAAGCCATTGGCATGTTAAAAAATGCCGATGAAGCGCGTACTGCCGAAATGGAAAAATGGATGGCCGTGAGTGTATCAACTGATCATGATGAGGCCGATAATTTCCTTACTTCTAATTTGGGCAAAACCTTTTTGAAAAAGTAAATGCAGCTGAATAGAGCATGGCTATGGCGCAATAGCTGTGTTCTATTTAGCTACTTTATAATAGCTGCTAAGCTGCAATTGCAGCTTTTTATTTTATAAATTTGATTACATGCAAGAAAATAAAAAGCCCAATATCCTCTATTCCTGTTATTCGCGAAAAAACAGCGAGGGCGAGCAGTTTATTGCTCAGCATAATTTTGGGTTCATGATTTCGGGTAGCTCGGAGCATTTTATAGGAGGCGAAAAATTTGTTTTCAAACCGGGCGATTTCCGTTTTTTTAAAAGGAACCAGCTTACCCGCTGGACTAAATTTCCACCCGCAGGTGGCGAATACCGCTCTATTTCTATTTCGATAGATCAGGATACTTTGCACAGCATTAGCGAAGAGTATAACCTTACAGCTACAGGCCCCGATAACGGGCAGGGGGCGATGCTACTGGAACCGAATAACCTGCTAAAGCACTATATCGATTCTTTAGTGCCTTACCTGGATGGCAGCAATGAATTTAATAAAGGTTTAACCAATTTGAAGGTAAAGGAAGCGGTGATGGTATTGCTCGAAACCAATCCGGGCTTAAAAAATGTGCTGTTCGATTTTTCTGAACCGGGTAAGCTTGACCTGGAGGCCTATATGAACGAGCATTATAAGTTTAATATAGATATTAAACGTTTTGCCTATTTAACCGGCAGGAGTCTAGCTGCTTTTAAGCGCGATTTCCAGAAAATTTTTAATACCGCGCCAAACCGTTGGTTACAGCAAAAGCGCCTAGCCGATGCCCATTACCTGATCAGGGAAAAAGGCTGGAAATCATCTGATGTATATCTGGAAGTTGGTTTTAAAGATTTGTCGCATTTTTCTTTCGCTTTTAAAAAGGCTTATGGTGTTGCACCATCGAGGATTGGAGCAGCTATCTGAAAAGTGTAACGCTGCCTGATAGTTTCTTTGTGCCACCATTTGCAGTAATCAGATAAAAATAGGTGCCAACAGGTATGGTTTTGCCTGCTAAAGTGCCATCCCAGGGAATAGCATAGCCTCTTGATTGAAATATAATACTTCCGTTCCGGTTAAAAACCTGTACTAAATCGGTATTGCCAATTGCTTTTATCTGCCAGTAATCATTCACCCCATCGCCATTTGGCGAAAAGGAATTGGGTAACAGTATTTCACAATCGTTTCTAACGGCTACGCGGATAAAGTTAGAATAGGCTATGGCATTAGCCAGGCAAGATCCTGAACCAAAAGCCTGACAGCTTATTACATCCTCGTCTTTTAGCATAGTGCTTGTAAATGTACTTCCGATTTGGTTGGTCTGCTGGTCATTTACAAACCATTTGATAACAGCCTCTGTGTTAGAATTGCCTCGGGTTTGTGCCGTAAAGGTAACAGCTGAACCTGCGCAGGAAGCATCGGTTGTATTGGCTGCAATTTCTACACTAAAGGCGGTGTAAGGTGTAACTTCAACAATAATTTGATTGGATTGGGCGGAAAGCGGAATACAATAATCGTTGTTGGTTACCACCAGCGAAATTCTGTCGCCGTTGGTCAGGCTGTTTGTAGTGTAGGTGGCGTTATTATTAGCAACGTCTACGTCGTTAATCAACCATATATAACTGGGGTTGGCACCTGCGTTATCGGTTGCGGCATGAAAAGATACGGTAGAACCTTCACAGATGTAAACAGTTGATGTGCTGACAATGGCATAGGGTTTCTGCAGGTTAGATACCGTTAGCAGTTGGGTAGCCGTTTCGACTCCGTTGCTTGCGGTTATTGTTGCTGCCCCAGGCCCGTAAAAGTGTATTTTTCCGTTAATGATATCGGCTACATCAGGCTCGCTCGATGTATAGGTTATGGGTAGGCTGCTGGTGGCCATCGGGTCAAAATCAGGATCACATATTCTTTTGGGGGGAATGGGTGGAAACCTTATGGCCCTTAAACCAGAACTTTCACAAGTTTTAATGGCATTGAAAGGCAGAGGATGAGCTGCAGCAAAGGTGTTTACTTCGTAATGAACAAGGGAAAGTTCACGGGCAGTTAAGCATTTAGATGAGAGTACTGTCGCAATAAAAAAACAGAACAGTTTGAGGGCGTTTGCTTGAGGCTTCACGTAATTTAGATCGGCAATATAATAGGGCTAAAGTAGGTAAATATCAATGCCGGCAATTAAAATTACTGTAAACAAAAAAACACCATTCTGTTAAGACTGGTGTTTTTTGTTAAGATTCTATGAATGGCTAAATTGAGTCGGTAAACTGATGAAGACTATTAGAAACAAAAAAAGCATCAAATTGATGCTTTAAAATAAGTTAAACTTTTTTAGGAGGAAGATCGAAGGCAATTGCCTCATGCTCAAAATGGTCTTTATGTGAACCATCGCAAAAAGGTTTATTTTTAGAAAGGCCGCAACGGCAGATCGATACTACTTCTCTGCCCTGTAAGCCATAAGTATTTCCGTTTCTATCTACAATTTCGAAATCGCCTTCTATTTTAACGGATCCATTATTGTTAATGGTAAGTTTTGTTTTAGACATGTGTTTTGTTCGTTTCCTGCAAAACTAAAACATACTTACCGCAATCTCAGATCTGATTTCTATTTAGAAACATTCTCTGGTTCTCCTCCCTGTTCTTTTCTGATCACATAAGCCGTCATCTCCGTCCTGATTTTAAAACCGAGTTTTTGGTATAATTTAATGGCACCCAGATTGTCGTTTTTAACGTGTAAAAAAGGTATTTCGGCACGGTTAAGTATTCTTTTAATCTGCTCCTGTAAAATTTTAAGAGCATAACCCTTTCCCAAATGATCGGGATGGGTACAAACCGCACTTACTTCGCGGTAAGGAGTGGGGAAGAAGCGGTGACCAGCCATGGCAATCAATTGGTTTTCGGCAAATATGCCTATGTAGTTACCCAATTCGATGGTTTTGGCTAAAAACGGTCCCGGTTTGGTAAGCTCAACCAGGGCCGACATTTCGGTTACGTGGCTTTGATCAAGGTCAGTAAGCCCTCCGTTTGTGCTTTCGGGCATGTTTACTCCTTCATAAACCAGTTGAAACATATCAATTTGCATGTGTAAAGTCCAAAGGGCTGGTATGGTTAATGGCGCTTTAGAAAAGACTACAAACAAACTGTCGGCTTCGCTGATTTTGTAAAGTGTTTGCAGGTTTTCTGCCGAATTATCTTTTAAGCCTGCAAATGCAGCAATATCTTTCTGGTAGTATTTAACCCCCTCAACACCTTTTGCAAAATGAGCGTGCGCCGATGTTAAGGCATGGTAAATGGGATTATCAAGCAGGTGTTCCATGCTGCAAAGATATTCAATAGGCAATTAAAATCCTGCTTTGCAGTGGCAACTCAGGGCCTTGCTGTGTACTATGAATGTAAAAATGATTCGATTAAACCGGCAGTAAATTCGAGTGTTTTAGGGTTGATATCAGGCGCACAGATTTCCCCAATCATACTGCCATGTATGCCGGGTAAAATGGTTAAGCGCGAATTTTCAATCAATCGCGACATTTTAACCAGATGTTCCGGCGTAATTACATCACGATCGGCCAGCATGAGTAAAGCATCTGCTTTAATGCCTGCAATTTCATCATCACTCAGATCAATGTAGTGTAGCATGCGCTGTTTATCTTTCTCAAACATATTCTGCAGCCCGGCAGGGTCGGGGTTCAGTTCCAGATATGATTTTTTAAGTCCTTCTGGCATGTGCGCTAAAGTAGCGTCTCCGAAGCCATCGTAAAAACCGGCTATTAGTCCTGTTTTCTGGTAATTGGCCGAAATAACAATAATTTTATTCACTACAATGGGGTAGCGTACAGCAATGTGCAGGGTGGTGGTACCACCATTGCTAAACCCCAGGAAATTGGCTTTAGCGATATCGAGCTGCTCAAGCAGGGTAACCACATCGTTTGCATCCTGCTCAAAAGATTCGGGCGCATCGCGATCACCGGTACGACCATGTGCCTGTAGTTCAACAGCAATAAGTTTGTTGTTTTGGGCCAGATAGGGGATAAAGTTGCCAAAGTTGGATGGTATGGTAGAACCGCCGCCGTGGATCAATACCAAAGGAATTTCGCCTTTGCCATAAATCTCGTAATACATACTGATCCCGTTAACGGATTTTGTGCCAGTTGTTTTTTCAATTTCCATATCTATATTATTTTGCTTTATCCTTTTTCGCCCCTTGCCAGTGGCCATTTATTTTATAAATTTAGCATAAGTAAGCCATTAAATTATAACACTGTTCCGGATATTGTTAAAAAATATATTACCCGCATCTGCCAATCGCTAATGCGTTACCAGCAATTCATCCTTTTGTTTAAATCTGCTTTGTAGGCGTCAGAAACAGGGATCAGGTTATTGTTAATTACCAGCGTTTTGCCCTCTACCTTATCAATTTTACTAATGTTAATGATAAATGACCGGTGCACACGCAGAAAAATATCAACGGGTAATTTCTTTTCTATGGTTTTAAGGGAAGAGTGGATGGTATGATCTTGTTCGTCGACATTTATTTTTACATAATCGCCTAAGGCCTCGAGGTAGTTGATGTCTCTGATTTTAAGTTTGCACACTGCATTTGACATTAGGTTGTGCAAGCACTATAAGGCAAATTACGCCACAGTGAGTAAGCTGCTTTTAAGGCATCTTCGTGCACAGCTGCAAGCCAACGTCATTTCACAAAATATTCACGTTATTGCCTGGGTTTTAGCGGGTACCGTAATCACGAGCGTTTTTCGAAAGATATTGCTGAAGATATTTCTCTGCCAAGAGCCACCGCAAAGATTTAAGATTACACCAAACACAGCCCTCTGCTAAGCCGGTTAGTAGCAATAACGATGTTAATAAAAATAAAATCTCATACCCAGAGACTTAAAAAAAAGCGGTTTGAAGATCCATTTAAGGATGATAAATTTGCCGGATGACAGTTACGGTACTCGCTATATTAGACACAGAGTTCAGGCAAGAGCCTGCCCTGGCAAAGATCATGAACAACAGGTTACAGCGGGTAGCGAAAGAACTTAAAGAGATTCACCTCTCAGCACTGCTTGATAAGCGGACAGTACCTGAGAACCTTATCGTACATATCAGTTATACCACCAGGTACAAAATACGTTATCGCATAGTAAATAAAGTTCCCAACATTATAGCATATTTCGTAGCAGAGCAATGCAGCAGACTGGGCTATATACTTTGGAAGGAAGTCCTTTCAGAACAAGGCTCATATTATCGTTTATAAAAGCTATCCACCAGGTGCTGTAACCTTCTGGAGTACAGCTTGCCATCTGGCTATTACTCCTATTTTCAGTGTGCACTTTTTTATTTCCGGGTAGATTTATTTCTTATAAAATAAGGTGTTCTCACTCAAGAGAACACCTTATTTTGATTAAATGAAATGCCACCAGGGCGCAATAAGATTATTCCTCCTCACTATTTTTCATCTTGGAGAGCAAATCGTAGGTTCCTTTCAGCACTACTTTGCCTGAGAAATCCCTGCCAGCGGGCATGTTTACTTCCAGATAACCACCCTCTGAAATTCCTGCGCTTACTGCTACCATTTCGAAATTATAGGAAGGACCGGTATTTTCTGCCCCCTGATTTTGATTCTGGGCAGTTTTACCTTTATTGTCAGCTTCGTTCTTTACGAAAATGTATTTTTTACCTTCGAAATCTACTACAGCGGCTACAGGTAGTGTCATTACTTTTACAGAACCGGTTTCAATAAATGCTTTAAGGTAAGTGCCTGGAATAAAAGCTGTACTACCCTGAGCGATGGCATGAACAGTTACGGTTTTGTCGGCATTAATTTCTCCACCTACCAGTTGTACTACAGCACTGCGCTGGGTTGAATCGTTGGTAAGAGAAAAAATCACTTTCTGGCCTTTCTTTACCATTTGAGCATCTTTCTCAAAAACATTCAGTTCAACATGTAGGTTCGCGCTGTTCACAATTTCGAACATCACATCATTCGGTGCTACAAACTTGCCGGTATTTACGTTCACTTTGGTTACATAGCCAGTAATTGGGGCATAAATATTAATCTGGCTCCTGATATTTCCGGCATTGAGCGATGAAGGGTTGATATTGATCAGCTGCAAACGCGCTTTCAGGGCACTTACCCTAGCGAGGTTCCCCTGATAAGCAGCTTTTGCCTGTTGAAGTGTTTTCTGTGCATTTACATTCTGCTGTGCCAGGGTTAATTGCCGTTTGTATTCGGCATCAGTGAGCTCAAGCTGGCTTTTGCTTTCCAGGTAGTCTTGCTGCAGCTGTACATACTCCTGGTTCTGCAATATCGCAATCACCTGGCCTTTACTTACCTTAATTCCCTGAAGCAGCGGTGTAGATTTGACGATACCACCCATTTGGGTGGTAATACTGATCAGGTTTTGAGGAGGGACATCGATAAATCCGTTTACTTTAAGCATGCCGCTTAGGGAACGAAGTTCGGGGCTGCCCAATGCTATACCAACTGCTTTATATTGCGATGCAGTTAATTCGACAGCATTACTTTCCGCTGCAGTACTGTCTGCCTGGATCTCTGTAGCAGCAGCATCTTTTTCCTTATTACCACAAGAAGAAAGCGAGATGGCTAGAACAGCGATGCAGGAGATTCGGTTAAGGACTTTAATTACTTTTTTCATTTGATATCTTATTTGCCTTTTAGGTACTGTAATGTGAATATGGATTGATTATATTGATTAATAGCCGCCAGGTAGTTAAAGCGGATATCTGAGTAGGTGCGAATGGCCTGCAGGTATTCAATATAGCCGATTTCGCCAGCCTGAAAAGCAATCTGGGCCTGCTTTAAGATCAGGTTTACATTGGGCAGGGCGCTATCTTTATAGTAAGCTATACTTTTTGAATTTTTGAGCATATCCTGATAAGCCTGTTCATAGCGCCCCCTTAAATCGGATTGGGATAATAGAAACTCACTTTCGGCAAGCTGCTTATCTATTTTGGCCGCCTTGATCCGTGAAGAGAATGGTTTAAAAAACAAAGGAACTGAGATGCCTGCGGATATACCCTGGAAACGCTTGCCGCCACCGTAATAAATATCCTGGCCGTTTATGTTCTGAAGTCCAATAAACGATTGGTTAAAATAACCGATATTAAAATCGGGGCCTGAACGCGAACGTTCTACTCTGATGGCTTTATCGGCGATATCAATTTGCTGGCGTAGCAGCAAAAGAGTTGGATTTTCTGTTGTTACTTTATCACCCTGCTCAGCCAACCAAAGGATTTGCTTAAAATCAGTGTTTACCAGAATAACCTCTTCTTTGGTATTCAACAGGCGTTTAAGTTCGGCAGAATAAGCCAGTATATCGGCCTTGTTTTTACTCATCTGGTTGCGAACTTCGTTATACTGTGTTTCAGCAGTGGTTTTCTCCAGCAGGTTAGTCTCGCCGGCCTTATAGCGCAATGATGCCGCTTTTAAGAAATTGCTGTACACACTATCCTGACTAATGTACAGCCTTTCCAATGCCTTAAAATATGCTAACTGTGTATAAACGCTCCGTACCTGATAGCTCAGCTCCTGTTGGGTAACGCTTAATCCGATTTCTGCATTTTTGATCTGGGCATCGTAAAGATTCCGCTGGCTTGTGAATAAACCGGGATAAGGAATATTCTGGGTAGCAGAGAAGTTATTATCCCTTTTGATGGTATTGATCTGACCGTATTGGACATCAATATTGGTTTTACCTAAATCAGTTGAACTGCCCTTAAGTGCCTGTTGCTTGCTAATTTGTAAGGCAGCGGATTTGACAGCCTGATTACTGCCAATGGCTATATTTACTGCCTGTTCCATGCTCATGCCCCGGGCTGGAGCAGTTTGTGCCTGAGCTGAGTTTGAGAAAGTGCATATGCCGACAAATAGCAGCAGAGTTAAAATGGCTGGTGGAGCTGCAGTTTTCTTTCTGCTTTTAAAGCCCTCGAAATAAGTGTATAACACGGGTAAAACAATTAAAGTTAAAATAGTAGAGGTAATTAGCCCGCCAATTACAACTGTAGCCAGCGGTTTTTGTACCTCCGCACCTGCAGCGCTTGAAATGGCCATTGGCAGGAAACCCAGCGAGGCTACTGTCGCAGTCATTAATACCGGACGTAGCCGAATAGCCGTGCCTTCGAGCACAATGTCTCTAATGCTGTATTTGTTCATTTTTTTTAGCCGGTTGAATTCGGTAATTAGCACAATACCATTAAGTACGGCCACACCAAAAAGTGCAATAAAACCTACGCCTGCAGAAATGCTGAACGGCATTCCCCTTAAAAGCAACCCCAGGATACCACCAATGGCGGCCATAGGAATGGCTGAGAAAATAAGCACCGATTGTTTTACTGAACCAAAAGAGAAGTAAAGCAGGAGCAGGATCAGCAGCAAGGCCACCGGAACGGCAATTGATAGCCTGGCCGTTGCCTCTTTAAGGTTTTCAAACTGGCCTCCGTAAGTGATGTAATATCCAGCAGGTAGTTTAATTTGCTCGTTGATCTTCGCTTCAATTTCGCTTACCACGCTCTGGATATCCCGCCCCCGAACATTTAAGCCTACAATAATTCTTCTTTTAGTATCTTCTCTCTGAATCTGGTTAGGGCCAACCTTAAATTCAACATCAGCCAGCTGATCTAAAGGAACCTGATTGCCATTGGGAGCAGAAACATATACATTTTTCACATCATCAATCCCTTTACGGTTGGCCTGAGACAATCGAACGGTGATATCATAACGCTGTTCGCCTTCGTAAACCAGTCCGGCCGATTGACCTGCAAATGCGGTATTCAAAGCCTGATTTACTGTTTCTACGCTCAGGCCATACTGCGCAATCCGGTCACGGTTAATTTTTACTACAATTTGTGGTAGCCCGGTGGCCTGTTCCAGGTATAAATCTTTTGCTCCCTGAACACCTGAAACGATTTTACCTATTTTCTGTGAAAGAGCGGTCAGTGTTTCTAGATCGTCACCGAAAACCTTGATCCCGATATCCTGCCTAACACCCGAGATCAGCTCATTGGAACGGAGTTGGATAGGCTGAGAAAATCCGAAGCTTACCCCGGGAACTTCTTCTAACGCTTTGCTCATCAGCTCGGCCAGTTCTTCCCTATCATGAGTGGTTGTCCATTCTTTTTTGTTCTTTAATACGATAGTTAAATCGCAGGCTTCCATCGGCATTGGATCTGTTGGGATTTCAGCAGCCCCCACTTTACCAATTACTTCTTTTACTTCGGGGAATTTCTCTACCAGTATTTTTGAGGCCTGGTTAACTTTATCAATGGTTTGAGAGAGCGAACTACCAGTTAGTAGCCTGGTTTCTACAGCAAAATCCCCCTCTTCCAGGGTTGGAATAAATTCTCCGCCCATTCTGGTGAAGATAAACGCGCTGATGGCCAGCAGCAGTACCGAGGCGATGACAACAAGTTTCCTATGATTAAGTGCACCTTTAATCATAGGCGTATACCTTCTCTGGAAAAAATCCATCATGCGGTCAGAAAAGTTCCGTTTATGTGCAACTTTCTTGCTCAGCAAGAGCGAGGATACCATGGGCACATAAGTTAATGATAATATAAATGCACCGATAATGGCAAAAGATACCGTTTGTGCCATAGGGCCAAACATTTTTCCTTCAATGCCAACCAAAGCCAGGATTGGCAGGTAAACAATGAGGATAATAATCTGGCCAAATGCTGCGGCGCTCATCATGCGAACAGCTGATTTCTCTACTTGAGCATCCATTTCAGGTTGTGTGTATGCCCGACCTAATTTATTCCCGGATAGGATGTGCATGGTAGCCTCCACAATAATTACCGCCCCGTCTACAATGAGACCGAAATCAATAGCCCCGAGGCTCATCAGGTTGCCTGATACCCCAAAAAGGTTCATCATTGAAATGGCAAAGAGCATCGCCAGTGGAATTACGGAGGCTACAACTAGCCCAGCACGGAAATTCCCAAGAAAAAGTACCAGTACAAAAATAACAATCAGTGCCCCCTCGATTAGGTTTTTAGCTACAGTACCCATGGCGCGGTCTACCAGTGCGCTCCTGTCGAGAAAAGGCTCGATGGTAACGCCTTGTGGCAGGGTTTTGTTAATGCGGGCGATTTTAGCCTTCACCTGCTTTACCACATTATTGGCATTCGCCCCTTTGAGCATCATTACAATACCGCCCACTGCTTCACCCTCACCTTGTTTTGTAGCCCGGGTTAAGGCGCCATAACGGATCGAATTTCCAATTTGAACCGTCGCAATATCACGGATTAGCACAGGAATGCCATTGGTATTATTCTTTACTACAATTTTGTTGATGTCCTCCAGGTTCTCGACCAAGCCCTCACTTCTGATGAAATAAGCATTTGGCTTTTTATCTATATAGGCACCTCCTGTATTCTGGTTGTTCTTTTCCAAAGCAGAAAAAACATCGCTTATACTTAAGTTTAAACTTCGGAGTTTATCGGGATCAAGGGCGATTTCATACTGTTTAAGCAAACCGCCAAAACTGTTTACCTCGGCAATACCAGGTGTGCCAAGAAGCTGCCTCCTTACAATCCAGTCCTGGATACTTCGAAGTTCACGGGCATTGAATTTATTTTCAAATCCGGGTTTAGCATGTACAACATATTGATAGATTTCCCCAAGACCTGTTGATATTGGTGAGATTTCAGGATTTCCCAATCCCTGGGGGATGTTGTTCCTGGCCTCGGAAAGCTTTTCGTTTACCTGCTGCCGAGCCCAGTAAATATCCACATCATCATGAAATACGATGGTTACTACCGAAAGACCAAAGCGTGAAATAGAGCGTACCTGCTCAATTTCCGGAATGGTGGACATGGTTTGCTCAACAGGATAAGAAATAAGCCTTTCTACCTCCTGGGTAGCTAGCGAAGGACTTAATGTGATTACCTGAACCTGGTTATTGGTGATATCAGGAACGGCATCGATGGGTAGTTTTTTAAGGGAATAGATTCCCCATGCAATCAGCCCCAAAGTAAACAAGGCAATAATGAGCTTGTTCTTAATGGAGAACTGAATAATATTTTGAAGCATTATTCTTTCAATTAAGTTTAAAACAAAAAATAGCAATGCAGGACGATGCTACACCAATCTTATTGGGACGCACTCCGACATCGAAAAAAATTGAATTAACCTAATTTAGGCGGTTGCCAAACGGATAGGGGTAAAGAGGTCACCTGGCTAGGTGCTAAAATCTGATAATCTGAAATTACCTGTGGAAATATTATGGCAATTGAAATTGGTTTTGAAACCTCGCTCATCACACTGCAGCAGGAACACATACAGAATGGCGAGCATAGATCGTTAACATCTGTTTTTGAGGAATGGGAAACCTCTTGTGCTGTTGGCGCGTTAACCCGCTGCTGAGAACTGCCCAAAGCAAATACATCTCTGCATGGCATGCAGCTGAGTATAATGATTAGAAGTCCTAAAAACAAACTGGTGTGTTTCACGCTATTTTTTTTTCAAAAGTAAATAAAATATTTAAATAACAAATTTTAAAACATGAACCATTATGGGTTTGTAGTCGGTTGATTGTCAAATATTTCAAGATGTAGCAAAATGAAAACCAATGTTCATCAGGCAGCAAAAACGATAGGTTGAGGTATTGTGAGGATGGATAAATATTGAACACTGAAAAATATTGATTATGCTTGACGGGAATAAATTTTCTAGCGTTATATTTGTTTTCTGGTTAACTTAGACTTTAGTTTAAGTATGCAAGCTAGAACATGGTTAACACTTATGAGGATTATAAACAGAAAATATGCAGACGTTCAATGGGTGGTTTAATCAATAAATTATTTGACAAATGAAACTGAAAATCGTACCAATACTACTGCTGATATTAATTGCCGGATGTAAAAAAACTAAAGTTTCCTATGATAAAAATACAGTAGCCTGTGGAATAAAAAATCCTTTGGAGAATTTACCCTGGCTTAAAAGTGAATTTCAGGATATTGCCGGTTTCCCTGAAACAAATGGCATAGTGCTTTATGAATTTAATGGCAAGGAAATTATTGATATTTACAAATCGTACTACAGTAGTTTAAATGGCCGGCAGTTTTATTGTGATGGCCAGCAAGTAAAGTTCGACTCAGGAAAAGATCTTCAGGACTACATTCAGATGAGGAAGAAAGTCTCTATATTATTTGGCCAAAAGTTCGCACTATCACAATAAACAAAAGGCTTAGCTACTTTTTCAATATTAAATCCTTTGTGCAATTCTGTTGCCAAATGGCCTGATTGCTGATTGCGCACTTTAAAATATTAAATATAGTGGGCCTGGTCAAAGTCCCAATATTTTCAATGTGCATAAGTATAATTCAGATATATTTGTAACATGTTAAATAGCGGCATCTTTCTGCCTGTCATCATCATTTGTGGTATGGCCTATAGCATTCTGGCCAAAAAACTGACCGTTATGGCCGCTGTTACCGGTGCAATAGTGGCACTTATTATTTTTAGCGCCTCAGGTTACACCGGGCTTGCCATGATGACCACCTTTTTTATCCTAGGTTCTGTAGCAACTTCATGGCAGCAATCAAAAAAACAACCTTTTGCCACCGGAGAAGAAACGAAGAAAGGTCGTAGTGCTTTACAGGTGTTGGCCAATGCTGGAGCTGCGGCGATTGCGGCTGTGCTAGCTTTAAGTTATCCGGGGCTTGGTTATTTAATGCTTCCGATAATAGCGGCATCTTTTGCCTCGGCTACAGCAGATACACTCTCCTCCGAGCTGGGTATGGTTTACGGAAGACGGTTTTTCAATATTGTTTCCTTCAGGCCCGAACCTTGCGGGATGGATGGAGTTATCAGCCTGGAGGGCACCCTGATCGGTGTTGCCGGTAGCTGTATTATCGCCAGTATTTATGCAGTTGGATCAGGGTGGAGCATTAGCTTTTTCTTTATTGTACTAGCAGGAACATTGGGTAACCTTACTGATTCTGTATTGGGGGCTTTGCTGGAGCGCAAGGGGATAATCGGAAATGATACAGTCAATTTTTTAAATACCTTAACAGCGGCGCTGGCGATGTTGTTGTTTGGAATATTTTATCTTTAAGATTCCCGTATATCTTCTAATGAAAGCCTTTGTATTATCGATCATTTCTTGAAGGAAGGATTCAAAAATTCGAGAATAACCTTATTGAGTAAATCTGGTTTTTCAAAGGGTACATAATGTGTGGCATTGGGAATGATTTGTAACTGAGATTTACCAATGTGTGCCGCAATGAGTCTGGTATGCTCAGGTTTAATCACATCGTCACTTCCTGCAATTACCAACACGGGATTGACGATTTGTTGCAATTGCTTTGTGGTAATATTGGGCTGCTCCAGCATCAGGCTGATTAACCGGGGGCTCTTTGGCGGGTTTTGTGCCGTCAACAGATTCTTAAAGGAGGCCAGCAAACTATCAGCTATGCCCGAAGGATAGAGGTTTGCACCGATGGTTACCATATTATCTACCAACTCTGGATGGGTAAGATTAAAGCTCAGGGCAGTATTACCGCCATCGCTCCAGCCTACCAGGTTCACTTTTTTTAGTTCCATTGCAGTAAGCACTTTATGGAGGTCGTCGGCAAATTTATCGTAACTATAAGCCGCCGTAGATAGGTCGGTACTTCTACCTTGTCCACGCGTATCGATAGCAATTACCCGAAAATGTTTTGCAAAAACAGGAATCTGGCGGTAGAAATCTGCTATACTTCCGTTGTTGCCATGCAAGAGCACCAGAGGTTCACCTTTACCATACTCCTCAGTATAAATTCTGGCATCTCCCAGATCAATGTATCTGCCTTTTTTATTTTTACCATATCCACTTTCCAAAGCCCCCTGTTTATAACGGTAGTAATTAGCTAGCGTCGTTATCTCCGGCTTTTCATCTATTAAAGGTTTATCGGTTAGCTGCAATTTCTTTCCTTCCTTGCTGTACTTAATATCAAGATTGGCAATGAAGGTTCCGGCATTGCCTTCCCAATTCCCCTGACTTTGATATCGGAACAGCAAGTCTTTAGCTATCGTTTTCTTTGCCGAAACACCAAAAACAAAATTGTTGTTACTATCTGGTGCATAGTTTACCAGTTGTAGTGTTATCGCAATCTTATCCAATCCATCAAAATTGAGCTGATGAGGGGCAAGATCTATATGCTGCCAACCCGTAGAGCTTGCCTTATAGGTAATATGTTTACGTAAAACATTACTGTCGGGCAAATTATCCTTTACCGTGTAAATGTTAAGCTTTAAGGTAATAGAAGAGAACTTTGAGCTAGGCATGATATAGAAGTTGTAAGCTTTAAGCAAGGTTCGATCGTATATTTCAAAGATATTTCCTTGCTCTATACTAGGAACGTTTTGGTCAAACATTTTAGAAAAAGTTATCATGGGCCTGGACTGTTGCCCTACGATCCGCTCTTTCAGCTTCGCTGCTTTAATAACAACTTCGCCCATATCAAATACCTTTTCCTGGAGTGTAATTACCATTCCCGATTTGGATTCATTTGCCTGAAGATGCCGATCAATAAAACCCGTGGCACTGAATATCACACTGCTGCTGGCCAGACTGTCTGGGATAACCAGTTTAAAGATTCCATCCTCGCTTGCAACGGTGGCAACCTTACTGTTTTTGATGCCTATTGAACAATATGGGACCGGATGTTGTTGGGAATCTTTCACACTGCCGGTTAAAATACGCTGTGCCTTAACATTGAATAATACGAATAATGCTGCTACTGTTAAAAATAGCCTTTTAAAAGAGGAAGGGATATTGCTCATATACAGCAAAGACGGTACAGTGGCCTGAACGGTTGCACGTTCATCTTAATTTTTTGCCTGCCAGGCATAGTAGCCCTTTAGAGTAGCCTAGATCTCAATGTGAGAATAGTAAGATATTTATCGATCCGCCTTTTATTTTGCTGTTGCAAAAGGACAGGATAGATGTTCATCAAGAGGTTAACCAAGGTAATAACCAGTGCAAAAAGGTAAAGGCCTTTGAAGATTTTAATGAATATAAAAACGTTCATAAATCCTGATGCCAGCAGATGGTTGAGCTCCGCTGCGGTCATTTCTTTTCTATATTCATTTAACTCACTTGCCTTGATTTTTTTCTTCATGGAAAGCTTGGGGTTGAAAAATTTAAAGAAAGAATGCAGCAGAATATATTTAAATACGTTTAAGCCAAATAGTTTGTTAAGCTTTTCATTTTTAATAAAGTTAAGGTGCGTTAAGGGCTGGTAAAATGTCGTTTTTGCCAGAAAAGCATTCAATAGCATACCTACAATCCAGGAAATAAAAGCAATAGCAAAGCTGAAAGTTATTTGTTTGATGAGCATAGTTGTCGGTTTCTTTCTTTTGTCTCCCCTCAAGGGATCATGGCAGCTAATATAACCTTTATGCTGAAATTTAAGCGTTGAGAATCAGATTTCGGCCATCAATCTACTTATCAATACCAGCTGCGCAAGAATTAAATAACAGGCCTTAAAACTAGTTAAAGGAAGAAGAATAGTGTTATGATGGTATTACCTGACCAAAAGTGAAATATTTTCTGGTTGTTCCAGTTACACAATTTTGGTTGTGTTTAGATAACTGCTTTAAGAGTTTGATTTAAATAAAAAAACCTGCAAATGTTTAATTTGCAGGTTTTTTATTGATTTTCGTAGCCCGTAGGGGAATCGAACCCCTGTTTCCAGAATGAAAATCTGGCGTCCTCACCCCTAGACGAACGGGCCATTAAAATTAAGAGTGTCTTTCAACTCTTTGGTAGCGGGGACACGACTCGAACGTGCGACCTTCGGGTTATGAGCCCGACGAGCTACCAACTGCTCCACCCCGCACTCTATTTTTCGCCTCAAATATCCGTTTGAGGGAGTGCAAAAGTAGGCTTTATTTTCGAATTTCCAAATCCTTTAAAAGAATATTTCCATTAAAAATTAAACTTTCCACCATGAAGTATTTAGTATTGGTGCATAAGTTTTTTAAAATGAATGGGTTAGTGTGTGTCTGTATGATGAAAATATTTTTAACTTTTTTATGTTAATCTACTTTTTGTAAAAAGATTTGGATAGTTCACAATTGCTTTGTTTCTTTGTTTAAAATGAATCTAAATAAGGATAATGGTTTTCTCTCTTGTTCTTAGGCCATAGATTTTTTGCATTTCGATATAATTTTTGGTTAGTTATGTTGATTAAAAGTCCTGTTTGCCCGCATCGTCATCGGATGCGGGTAAATCAGGCGCTAAGTTTCGGTGAAATTAATCCTAGAATAATCGTATCCCACAAATAAAGGATAATCTGCACGTTAAGCTTGTATGTTTTAAATTGTATAAATACCTGATAATAGATTGGATTTGAAATTCTTTAATGCTCAAATCATATCTAATGAAACGAATCTCATTATCCTTGAAACAGTGTATTGCCAGAAACTATATTGGTAAGACGGTAAAAAGCTTTATGTAATTTGGAAAGGTGGCTCTGCAGATGAACCATTTTATGATTGGGTTATTCAAAACTGGCAAACGGTGGCGAGTGTTGTCATCAGTAAAGGATCAGAATAAATTTAGATTAATTGTCAATTAAAGCGCTTTCAGGCGGAAAATCTGAGCGCTCTTTTTTTTGCTGAGTAGGTATTTCGACAAAAGTGGCCAGCCATTTCGCGTTTAAGCTGCATACGGATTGTTTTTTAAATTTAGTCTTGCAGACATTTGCTAACTGTCGATGCGAAAATCAATTCCATTATTTCCGTTCTATTTATGTTGATTTTTTTTGATAATACTCTTGTTGTCAGTAGATTGTATGTGATTTGTTTTTATTGAGATGGCTTCTAAGCTTTCTCTTTATTTTAGGCTGCTCGTAATTACTGATAAAAGACTTTGACTCTTGTTAGTAATAATGCAATACTTTTGTAAGAGCCCAGAAATAGGGTTTTCGTCAGATAAATCGAATGGTTGGTGTAAAATTTTTCCAAGAAGCAAACACATGACACACTTTAGGTTAATCAAAATTAACCCAAAATATGGTATCTAAAAATTACGCCTCAAGTCCAAGCTCCGTTGGAAATTCTAATGCCAATTTTATTAGGCTAAAATACTACGATTTCCATATCTCTAATTCCCTCTAATAGTCATTCAATAAATTTCTGGTTTTTGCCTCAAGTGTGCACTTCCCTCATGGATTGGGTAAATAGCTCCTGGATAAGGGGGCCTTTCGTCAGTTACCAGAAATGTCAGACCGAATAAGAATAATATATCACAGACACCTAATAAACTCTCATGAAGAATAACATTTCTAAATTACTTGTTTTTCTAATTATGCTGTTGCTAAAGAACAACAATCTCTTTGCGCAACTTCCATTGGCATCAGTTAACAATTTAACCGGTGCAGGCTCAGTGAATATGCCGCTTTACGAATTGCGTAGCGGGAAAATTTCGATGCCGATAAGTTTAAATTACACCGGAAGCGGTATCAAGGTTAAGGAAGCGGAGGGAACCGGTGGTCTGGGTTGGAACCTGCAAGCAGGAGGAGGAATTTACCGGCAGTTGAGGGGATTGCCTGACGAGTCTTTGAAAGACAATATGGGTAATCAGCGTTTGGGGTGGCTGAATAATACAAATGGTTCGAAGATTAATTCGTTTAACATAAACAACGATAACAACCAGTCGACCTGCACAGATGAGTCGAATGACTTGGCTTACTTAAATAGTAATTTCTCGGATCTTTCCGATACCGAACCAGATATCTTTATAGTAAATGCACCCGGGCTAAGCTGTAAACTGGTGTTTGATGCCGATCATAATGTGAGGACAATACCTTACCAGGATATAAAGGTGAGCTATGAATATGAAACAAGTGTTCCAACCCATTATAGCAGTTATGGCCGGATTAAAAGCTTCGTAATCACAACTGCTTCAGGCACCAAATATACTTTTGCAGCATTGCAGACCTCGACAAAGCACACATTATCGTCAAGCCCTGGCTCAATAAGTTTTTTTAAGCGTGAGTACCAGCAGTTTCAGAATGGATTGGAATATGTTAGTGCCTGGAATATAAGCAGTATTAAAGATATTGGAGGTGCTGGATTTGATTTTTTCTATGGTGAGTCTTCTTTCTCTGCTGGGACAGATCGTTTAGCGCTTTCGCAGGGTACGAGCACAACAACAATGTACCCTTTTACCATCTCCAACTGGACAAACCAGACCCAGCTTTCCAGGATAACCTATGGAGGTTGGGATGATGTTGCTTTCAATCAAGGGCTGGAATTTCATTACCGTTCAGCACCAACGTCTGGTGCCCCGCTTATTGATTCTATCACGGGCATGGGAAAGAAGTATTTTTTTAGTTACTACAGCTATAAAACAAATAATAACAGTTTTGCAAACAAGACATTGCTTGAAAGGATTTGGGTTAATAATAAACAAGATCTTTATTTTACCTACAACGGTATCAGTAATGACGGTGGGGTTTTGAATCTCCCTGATTCCAATTCTAAGGCGATTGATGTATGGGGTTACTATAATGGAAGTTCGGAAAGCTCCCTTCTTCCTCAGGTTTATATTAATCCTTCAGATCCTTCCCGCGAGCATTACCGAAATATAGCTGGAGGAGCATCGGGCACTTATAATTATACGGTTTCAGGCGCAACAAGGGGTGTTAATCAGACTGCAATGATGGCTGGTACGCTTTCTAGTATTTATGCCTATGAAAACGGGGGTAGTACTTCGTTCGAATATGAACCGAATGATTACTTTGATGCAACGGCAGGCACTGTGATACAAGGAGGAGGTTTGAGAGTAAAAAAGCTAACCATAAGTGATGGAGTTAATCCCTCAGGAAATATTGTAACCAACTATAGTTATCTCAACCCTGTAGCAGGTTTATCTAGTGGAAAACCAGTGAGTGTACCATTGTTATCTTTTACCACACCTTTTTATGGTTCTGGTACTACAGAATATATGCTTCAGAATTCAGTTATCCGCTTAGAGGAAAATATTTCTCAGGAGGATACAGGAATACTTTATAGCCACATAAGGGTTTCAAAACCTGGCGCAGGAAGCTCACTTTATGAATATCTTATTCCTGCTACTAACTGGGACAATAGCTGGGGTAGTGATTGGTCTCCAACGATTAGCAATTTTGGGCGGGCCAGTTGTGTTAGTGGCAGCTATATGACCAATGAGAAGAATACCTACCCATTTGCACCAAATACCAATTATGATTTTGAACGGGGGCTGATTAAAAAGCTTGGCCAGTACGATGAAAACGGGAACAAGGTAAGTGAATCGGTTTATACTTACGCGCGCAGCAATTCACCACTGGTTATTAATGCCTTAAGGTTTGAGGGAAATGCCGGTGCTATGGCTTATTCAAAATATACGTTGTATGCAGGAGTAGGTAATCTGATTGCACAGGAAGATAATACTGTTTTTGATGCACCTTCAGTTATCCAGGCGAACCATATCACTACCAGTTATCTCTATGGCAGCCCCCAACATAAAGAAGTGACCACTAAAACTCAGGTTAAAAGCGACGGAAGTACGGCAAGAACCTATTTTAAGTATATTAAGGATTACGGTGCCTCAACTTCATCAGATCCAATGGTGCAGTCTATTTATAATCTGGCACTTCAAGGTGTTAACATTCCTGTAGAATCTTATAGCCAGCTCGAGCGTAATGGGGTAAACCGTACGGTTTCGGCGTCGCTAATGGATTTTAAGACCTGGGGCTTTAACTATCGTCCTAGCCTGGATCTTCCTTTTCACCAGTTCAATTTTTTAAATGCTGTTGGAGTAAGCGATTTTCAACCTTCTGGTATTACCGGTGGGGTGTTTTCCAAAGATTCGCGCTATGTCGCCAGGGAAACAATACTTGATTATGATAAAAACGCCAACCCAACTACTGTACTGGCGAACGGAATCAATAAAAAGGCGGTAATTACCGATCAGCTTATCTCCAGTCCGGTAGCAATATTCGAACATGCGGGCATTAGTGAGGTTGCCTATGAGAATTTTGAACTACACTATTTGGAAACAGGATTTACATATTCGGTTAATCCTGCTATATCAAGTTTTGTAACTACGGCAAGGTCGGGAAGCCATGCGTTCAGCTTAGATGCTGGAAATACGCTTTCCAGAACAGTAACCAAATTTACAGGAAGGAAGTATTACCTCTTTTCGCTATGGATAAACACCGCTACATCCGGAAATATCAATGTGTCTACTAATGGCGTCAGCCAAACCTTGCCTTATAGTAATACTGGGGGGCAGTGGAAGTATTATCAAGCCAGGATACCTGTTGGCAGCTTCCCTGATTCTTTTGTTATTTCTTTCCAGAGCTCAACAGCTATACTGATTGACGATATTATGTTTTATCCTGCCGATGCCTTAGTGTCAACTTCGGGTTATGATGAGAATTCTTTTGTGAAAACCTCTACTACAAATACAAACGGAAGGGCGGAGTATTATATATACGATAAGTGGCTCCGGTTAAAGAATGTATTGGATGACAATAAAAATATTACCTTAAAAAAGACTTACATTTCTAAAAACGATCAGGATAATTATAAGGCTGAAATCTCGTACGATGCAAATCATGCCAATACCAATTATCCATTATATTTTTCAGATGGCGCACTTTCTAACTGGGACAGTGAAGGGCTTTCTTACACCTGGAATTTTGGAGATGGTAGCTCAACAACCAATAGCTCTGCATTATACGGGCAAATTCTGCATACTTATACTGCACCGGGAAGTTATTCTGTAACCTTAACCAAATCACTTGCCCCTTACGGAACCGTGAGCGACACTAAAACGGTTACAGTAACAAATTCTACTGAAAACGTGAGGGTTTATGGTGGTGGCATGACAATCAGCTTCTATCAGGGAACAACTTTGGCCTATGTTTTCAATGATTCCGATTTTGCCTCTGGCAATGTATTTGTCGGTTCGGGAACTTATAATATTCGCATCAGTGCTCCGGGACAGTATACCTCCAGCAATCCTTACGGCTACCGTTCAATCAGGTACCAAAGTTATACTACACCTACAACTGGTGTGGTCAATGATTGCTTGATCTCGCAGCCTGCCAATAATTATTTTTATTATTTCAATGGTGTAAACTTGTCAGGTAAGCAGCAGATCTCATTTTCCACCTCTACTGAAGAGTGTGTGGTGGAGGAAGTTCAATAACTATTTTAGCCCTCAATCATGAAAATACAATATAAATTCAGCGCCCTTATTTTAGTATTTGGTTTGTATGCAAACGCTGTCTTCGGACAGAATCGAAGTTATGTGCAAGAGGATGTGGTAAAGGTACCGGGAATAACTACAGACGTTCAGGTTTTCGCACTCCCCTTGGCAGACCGGACAACGTCACGGACTTATTTTGATGGTATGGGCAGGCCCATACAGTCTGTTGCAGTTGGAGCGAGCCCTTCAGGAAAAGATATTGTACAGCCGGTGGCCTATGACAACCTTGGAAGACAAGTAGTCGGTTACCTGCCCTATGCTTCTTCAAATGCCAATGGCGCATTCCGGACAAATGCAATATCGGAGCAATCCAGTTTTTACGCAACGAGTGGCCAGAAAACAGCAATTGATGCAAACCCCTATAGTCAGCAGCTCTTTGATAACAGTCCGATGCAACGGATCCTTCAGGCAGGGTCAGTTGGCAGTGGATTCCAGATTGGAGAGCACCAGAATGGTTTTACCTATAGGACAAATCTTTCCAGTGAAACTGTCCGGAGGTGGAACGCGGATGGTTCAGCCAATGGTAGCTTTGATGCCGGTACACTTTCGGTAAATGGCGGTACCGATGGGGAAAATAGCCAAACGGTAAGCTACACCGATAATAATGGCAGAACCATACTAAAAAAACAGCTTTTAAATCAGGGCGGGACTACCTGGGTTGAAACCTATTATGTGTATGATGATTTAGGCCAGTTGGTTTTCATTGTACCGCCGAAAGCTGCAGCCCTGATGGATAGCTATGGCAATTATAGCCTTCAACAGCCTGAAGTCCAAAAGCTGCTCTTTATTTATCTTTATGATGAAAGGGGAAGACAGGTAGAGCGGACAGTCCCTGGGGGCGGTACCACCTATCTGGTATACGATCCTTTCGATAGGGTGGTGCTGGCCCAGGATGCAAACTTACGCTCGCAACAGAAATGGAACTACATTAAATATGATAGCCGTAATACGCCCATAATACAGGGAATTTATTACAATGGCAGCTATATCAGTAGAGCTTCAATGCAGGGTTATGTAAATGGACTTAGTTATAGCAATGCCTATGAGGAACGTAACGGGAATGGGTCTTCGGGCTACTATACGAACAACTGTTTCCCAGCCAGTGATACGGAGCCTCTAGCGTATAGTTATTATGATGATTATGATCTGGACGGGAATGGTTCTGCTGATTATGCCTATCAGGGGCAGGGTATGGCAGGGGAGGCCGGTCAAGGTTCATACACCAATGGCTTACCCACCATGATGAGGAAGCGAACTGTTGGGAGTGGTCTTTCCAATATCTGGTTAACCAGTGTTATGTTTTATGATGCAAAAGGCAGGTTGATCCAGAGCCAGGGAAATAACCAGCTTAATACAGCCGTAAACAGCCTAAGTACCACTGTAGCCGATTTTACAGGCAAAGCACTCCGTAGCCGGGTTGTACAGGTGGCAACCGTAACAACGGTTGTACAAACCGAATATACTTACGACCATAGGGATAGATTAAAAACTGTAGATGAATCGTATAACGGGGGAACACCGATAAGAACGGGTGCTTACGAATACAATGAGCTTGGCCAGCTGGTAGACCGCAAACTACACAGTACCAATGGAGGGGCAAGTTACCTGCAGTCTGTAGATTACCGCTACAATATACGGGGGCAGATAACCAGCATTAATAATAGTGGCTTGAGTGTGGATGATAAAAATGACGATAATAACGATGTGTTTGGGATGGAGCTATTGTATAGCCAAAGTGATAGCGGTATTGGCAACAATGCTTATTTTAATGGAGCGCTTTCTGCGGTAAAATGGAAAGTAAATGCTCCAGGGGTGGTTACTGGCAACGAGCGGAGTTACAAGTTTACTTACGATAAATTGTTGCGGTTAAGTGCTGCTGTTTATTCCGAGCGCAGTGGCGGTGGCGGCTGGAACAATAGTGGCGCTTTCGATGAAAAAAATATCAGCTATGACCTGAACGGAAATATATTAACTTTACAGCGTAATGCCGTATTAAGTGGCAGCATTGCCGCAGTGGATGACCTGACTTATAGTTACGATGGCAACCGGCTAAGTAATGTAAGCGATGGTAACGGAGGATCTTATGGTTTATTTGGTTTTAAGAACCTGACAGGATCAGGGGCGGGCTATGACTATGATGCCTCGGGCAATATGACCAGCGATGCCAAAAAGGGAATTAACCTGGATTATAATCTACTGAACCGTACAGATAAGGTTACGGTAACTACAGCTGGTGGTAGGTACATTACCTATACTTATGATGCCGGAGGAGGACTGATTAGAAAACAGGCTTTTGATAACAGCAGCCTGGTAAAAACCACCGATTATATTGGCGGTTTTGTTTATGAAGATAATGCATTGGCTTATTTTGGTATGGCAGAAGGTCGGGTACGTAACAACAGCGGCACCCTAAAGCCCGAGTACATGATCAAAGACCAGCAGGGTAATGTTCGGGTAAGTTTTGAGGAGCAGGGCGGTGTTGCAGTGGTAAGGCAAGAGAACAGTTATTACCCTTTTGGCTTAACTATGCCCGGAAGTGTAACGCCAACAGCAGCCAACAAAAAACTGTATAATGGTGGTAGTGAATGGCAGAACGATTTTGGCGATTTACCGGATTTGCAGCAAACCTTTTACCGGATGTACGATGCGGCATTGGGACGATTTATCGCAACCGACCCATTGGCTGAGGCCAGCGAAAGTATGACGGTGTACCAGTATGCGCTGAATAGCCCGCTTATCTTTAATGATCCCCTGGGCGATAAAGCTGCTGGTCCGGTTACCGGGCAATATGCTGATTTTTGGAATACTGCACTTGCTTATACCAAAAGTTATGGGGCGTCTTGGAACGGCAGTTCTGGCTTTAGTGCATTTGGTTCTAATTTGGAGGGCTTTACCAGCGGTGCGGAGACAATGAGTAATAATGGTACCTGGGGCAAGAACGGTTGGGCACAAGATTATGCTTCTGCTTCACAGGCTTTTTATGAGGGGACAGGGATCCAAGCATTAAAATCAGATAAAGATGGTTATCTCACATATGGGGCATTCTATAGAGATGCAAATGGCAATTCTATACAAAAAAACGGAGTGAGTGGTGAGTATAGGACATTTTATGCAGGTAACTCGAAACAAACATCAACAAATAATACGTCTTGGATAGATTTTGGATCATTAATTTCTAAGGCAAGTGGAAAAATTGGCGAATGGGGTGATAAGATTTCTGTGTATCAGTCATTTCTCGCTGTTAATGGAGCTGCAGCAGAGAGGATTGTTATAGGTAGAGCTGCAACAAGCGCTGCTCGAGCGTATGTAGCTGCATTTTCAAGAAGTTTCCAAAATGTTTCTAAGGTAAACAATATACTTGGAGCGGCAGGAAAAGTTTTAGGAATTACGAGTGTAGTAACTTCTGTAGTGGAGCTCATGTCTGAAGATTTTAGTTATACCAATTTAGCTAAAGTAGGCATAAATGTAGCTTCACTATTTATAAAAAGTAATCCAATTGGACTTGGAGTTTCTTTAACATTGGGAGTTTTAAATGCAACTGGGGTAACTGAAAAAGCACTAAATTATGTGTTTAATGAAAAAACAAATTAATATGAATATTGTAAAAATAATTTTTTTTCATATATACAATTCCTATTACAATGACGGTAGTTATCGAAACGATGTTCCTCATTGGACTGCTTTTGCAATTACAGCATGCTCACTGGCTTGTCTAATTGTTACCTTCGTTTGTGTAATAGTTAATTTAGTTACGGGAGGAAGGCCAACAGCTCTTCTTTTATATCCAATTTTTCTAGTGTTGTTGATTTACTTTTTTTATAATATTTTGTTTAAAAGAAAATATCAAATAATTTATACACAGTTGATTGGTGGTAGATGGGATACCAAGATTATGAGATGTTTCAGTTGGATAATTATTTTGATCGGTTTTATTTCTGTTGGTTTATATGCATACATTTTTAACCAAAAATAAACGCGATTATAGTTATTGCTCTTTCATTTTATTAATTGATTCCAATTTGAAACTCACTTTTATTGCTTACGTTTTTATTTTATTAACTTTTGTGGGGAAAGCTAATAACAAGCGAATTTCAGTAAACAGAATGATTGAGAAAAAATGGGTTCTTGAAAGTAAATTTAATTCACCTTGGAAGGTTACTTTATTGCCAACATTTTTAGATTTTGAGAAAAAACAAAATTTTGCTCTAACTAGAAATACTGGAAATAAAAGTGAGTCTGATACTTCCTTATTAGTGGTATTTGTTTAAATATTGGATTTTAGTGACTTCTTAACAAAACTGTTTAATGCAGTTTTTATTGAAAGCGGGGTATTTAGTCTAAAATCATGATAGGGGATCATTGAAATTGGTTTATTTAGTTATTTCGAAAAAATCTAACTCTGAAGTTAATTCTAGTTTGGCTTCAGAGTTTCTTAAGAGAAAAAAACTTTATGATTGAACAAGCTAAAAAAATTAAAGAACTTGAATTACTCAAGGAACAAAGAATATTTTTTGAAGTTGAAAGTCCAGCTTTAACTGATGTCCATATTATTTCAATATTAAAAAATGGTGTAGATGAATTTCAGTATGTAATTAAGCAGAATGGTAGTGACGATATGTTTCGTGAAATAATATCTTCTACAATCAAAAAGATTGAAGAAATTGAAAATGGATTGGATACTGAAGATAAAGAAGCAGTTTGCTTGTATTTTGAGAAAATGATGGATGCCGTTGAATTAGAATCATCTGGTGGAATATTGAATACCTGGTTGTATGGATTTAATCCAGAAGACTATTAAACGATAGGGTACAAGTCCCGTCCAATCTCTAAACTAGAATTATAAAATGTTACCCCCCCCCCAAAAAAAAAAAAAAATGATATGTTTGGGGGGTAACATTTACCGTGGGGGACTAAATTAAAGAGTTAAATTACTATTCAACTGTTGTTTAAGCTTGTTGATGGAAATTACTTTTCATAATTACTTACTTAGCGTGAAACAAAAGTAAGATTGTAGGTCACCTGTATTAAGATGTTTAATTGGTAAACATGTTGATGTTCAGTTATTTATTAAGAGCTCGGTGCGTAGTGTTTTCAACTTTAAATACACACCGAATTACACACTTGTATTGTGAATTGATGCATATTTTAGGTTTTTGATATCAATAAAAAACCCTGCAAATGTTTGATTTGCAGGGTTTTGACATCATTTGATATTGATTTTCGTAGCCCGTAGGGGAATCGAACCCCTGTTTCCAGAATGAAAATCTGGCGTCCTCACCCCTAGACGAACGGGCCATTAAATGAGAGTGTCTTTCAACTCTTTTGGTAGCGGGGACACGACTCGAACGTGCGACCTTCGGGTTATGAGCCCGACGAGCTACCAACTGCTCCACCCCGCACTCTATATAATTCGTTTTTTCTTTTGAATTAAATCCTTAACCCTGTTTCCGAATTGGAATGCAAAGATATAATTCGTTTCTTTGTACTGCAAATTTTTTTTAAAAAATATTTCAATGGCGCATAAAGCAGGTTTTGTTAGTATAATAGGTAAACCCAATGTAGGTAAATCAACCTTAATGAATGTGCTTGTAGGCGAACGACTTAGTATTATTACACCTAAGGCTCAAACTACAAGGCACCGTATTTTAGGAATTGTAAATGAAGAAGAATATCAGATCGTTTTTTCTGATACCCCCGGTATAATTAAGCCAAAATACAGTTTGCAGGAAAGTATGATGAGCTTCGTTAACGGATCTTTAACAGATGCGGATGTACTTTTATTCGTAACCGATATTAATGAAGTGCATGATGAAGATGATGTGCTGGAGAAAATCCTGAACAAGGATATTCCAACAATTGTGTTGATTAATAAGATAGATCAGGCTACGCAGGAGCAGGTGGACGAGAAAATTGCTTACTGGAATGAGAAATTAAAGCCAGTTGCTATTTATGCCATTTCTGCGCTGCATAAACACAATGTGGATGGTTTGCTGGATCGCGTTTTGGAAATGCTGCCTGAACACCCACCTTATTACGATAAAGAAGATTTAACCGATCGCTCTGAGCGTTTTTTTGTTTCTGAAATCGTGCGCGAAAAAATCTTTTTAAACTATCAGAAAGAAATTCCTTACAGTACCGAGGTAATTGTAAAAAGCTTTAAAGAAGAGCCGCTTAAAAATGGCAAAGGTGAGATGATTAGAATAAGTGCTGAAATTGTGGTAGAACGCGATTCGCAAAAGAATATTTTGATTGGTACTGGTGGCAGCATGTTGAAGAAAGTTGGTACTGAAGCGCGGATTGAAATTGAGAAGTTTTTAGATGCCAAGGTTTTTCTTGAGTTGTTTGTTAAGGTTATTCCCGATTGGAGAAGTAAAAAGAACTATCTAAAAAGTTTCGGATACGATAATTAATTTCGATTTTTAAGGATGAAGAAAAGCATAACGATCTTGTTGTTGTTCGTAAGCGCGGTTGTTGCCGCCCAGGAATCGAACAATGGTAAAAAACTTTGGGCCAAATCAATCCTGAACGAAAAAGCGCCAGAGCTGGTTGTGGAAAAATGGATTTCAAAACAGCCCGATACGAAAGGTAAATTTGTGTTAATTGACTTTTGGGCAACCTGGTGTGGTCCGTGCAGGGCATACATTCCTTCGTTAAACGATATTCAGAAAAAGTACGCCGATAAAGTAGTTATTATAGGCGTTTCTGATGAATCTGCCGAAAAAGTAGAAGCTTTTAATAATCCTAAAATTAATTACTTCGAAGCAATCGATACCAAAGCTGCTGTGAAAAATCAGCTGGAGGTTAAAGGTATTCCGCATGCCATTTTAATCGATCCGAAGGGTGTTGTGCGTTGGGAAGGTTTTCCATTATTAAAGGATAATGAACTCACAGAAGAAGTGCTAAAAGGACTTTTGGAGAAGTATAAAAATTAATATTAACTGAGGTTACGAAAATTAACCGTACCTTTGCAGCCCGAAATAAATCGGTTAGTAGTTGATAGTCAATGGCTGATAGCCAAATAGTTTAAGCAGCTTGCCTAAACACCACGACCATTAACTATAAGCCATTAACTATCAAAAGAACACCCATGAGTAATATTATAGCCATCGTAGGCAGGCCAAACGTAGGCAAGAGCACCCTTTTTAACCGATTAACCGAAAGCCGTAAAGCCATTGTAGATGATATGAGCGGTGTAACCCGCGACAGACATTACGGAGTGGGAGAGTGGACCGATAAGCAATTTACCGTAATTGATACTGGTGGTTATGTAGCCAATTCAGAAGATGTTTACGAAGCTGCAATTCGCGAGCAGGTATTAATCGCCATTGAAGAGGCCAGTGTGTTAATTTTCATGGTAGATGTAACTACCGGTATTACTGATTTGGACGATGATATTGCACAGGTTTTACGCAGAAGCGATAAGCCTGTTTTTGTTGCGGCAAATAAAGTAGATAACACTGCACTTTATAACGAAATACACACTTTTTATGGTTTTGGTTTAGGCGAGGTTTACCCTTTATCGTCGATGACGGGCTCAGGAACGGGAGAATTGCTGGATGAAATTGTCAAAAAATTTGATGATATCCCTGAGGAAGAAAACCAGTTGCCGAAAATTACCATTGCTGGTCGCCCGAATGTGGGTAAATCTTCTTTGGTAAATGCTTTAATCGGTAAAGAAAGAAATATTGTTACTGCCAATGCAGGTACTACCCGCGATTCGATTAAAATTCACTACAACCAGTTTGGGCATGAGTTTATGTTAATTGATACTGCCGGACTGCGTAAAAAAACAAAGGTTAAAGAAAACCTTGAATTTTATTCGGTAATGCGTACCATCAAAGCTTTAGAAGAAGCTGATGTGGTAGTATTGATGATTGATGCACAAGAAGGAATTGAGAGCCAGGATATCAATATCTTCCATTTGGCCGAGAAGAACAAAAAAGGTATCGTAATTTTGGTAAACAAATGGGATTTGATTGAAAAGAATACCCAAACGATGAAAGCTTTCGAAGATCAGATTAAAGAACGCATTCGTCCGTTTACTGATGTGCCGATCATTTTTACTTCGGTATTAAATAAGCAACGTATTTTTAAGGCTATTGAAGCTGCTTTGGATGTTTATAAGAACCGTGGAAAGAAAATTCCTACTTCGAAGTTAAACGATGTAATGTTGCCATTGATTGAGAGTTTCCCACCACCGGCATTAAAGGGTAAACACATTAAAATCAAATACATTACGCAGATTAACGGAACATCGCCAATGTTTGCTTTCTTCTGTAATTTACCACAATACATCAAAGATCCGTATAAACGTTTTATTGAGAATAAACTGAGAGAGAATTTTGATTTCGCGGGTTCGCCGATCCAGATTTTCTTCAGACAGAAATAAGCTTAAAGGCTAAAGCTGAAAGCAAAAAGCAGTGCAGGTATTCCAACAGGAAAACAGCACTGCTTTTTTTATGCTTAATACAATGAAACATCTGTTTTCACCATATCAGTCATATCAGAACATTTAAGCTTACATTTCCTATATGGTTAAGATTTGAGGTGTTTAAATCTGTGTTCATCCTTTTTATCTGTGGTAAAAAATTAACTTTGCTTTATGCAAATCGAAGTATTAAATAGCCAGCCCACTGATATCGACATCATTTTCGATTTTTACGATATGGCTATTGCGCACCAAAAGAAAGTTTTTAACAAGCATTGGCAAGGTTTTAGCCGCGAACTGGTGCAAACCGAGATTGCTGAAAACCGTCAGTATAAAATTCTGGTAGGCGGCGAAATAGCCTGCGTTTTTGCCGTAACCTTTAACGATAAACTGATTTGGGGTGAGCGCGATCATAATGCCATTTATATCCACCGGATTGTAACCCATCCAAATTTTAGGGGCTATGCTTTTGTAAAGGAAATTATTAAGTGGGCTACGCAATACAGTTTAGGTAATGGCCTAAAATATATCAGGATGGATACCTGGGCTGATAACGAAAAGCTTTTGGAGTATTACACGGGCTGTGGTTTCGAATATGTTGGTGTGGTAACCATGCAAAAAACAGATGGCTTGCCCAAACATTACGAAGGAATTAGCTTAAGCTTATTTGAAATTGTAGTGTAAGCCTTACTTCAGCTCAATTTTCCAGCTTAACATATCGTCCACTTCACCGATATGGATAAAACCGTTTTTTTCTAATATAGAGTAAGAAGCCACAGTATCTTTGGTGGTTGCGGCAAAAACTGATCGCACTTTTGGTTGTTCTTTAGCCCATTCCAATATCCGGCCAACAGCCTCGGTCATAAAGCCCTTACCTCTAAATTCTTCATAAGTGCCATATCCGATTTCGATTTCTCCGTTTGGATCGGGCTCACCTACAAAACAAATATCACCCACCATGCGGTTGTCGGGTTTCGAAATAATAGTCCAGAGCGTGTGGTAAAGGTAATCTTTGTCTTTATCGAAAACGTTAGGTAAAATGGTTTGCTGTAATGCTTCTTGTAGTTCGGGGGCAATGTTTTTCTTAGTTGGCAGTAGGTGAAATTCTTTTTCTAGCGAGTGGTCGTCTTTAATGTATTTTAATAGTTGGTTATGTGTTAGCGGCTTTAAAATGAGGCGTGGTGTTTCTATCATATTTGAGCTGGTTAATTGGGCTCAATATAATGCTTTAGCCATTAAAATCCAGGTTTTTCAGAACAAGCTTATGTTAATAAACTTTTATTACCTGCCCGGTAACAATGCCTAATACACTTTTTTCGAAAGCCTTTACTACTTTATCCATGCTTACGGGTATTTCGCCCGGAAACGAATCGAAATAGGCCGGCGAATCTTCAACTACATTTGGACTAACGGCATTGAGGCGTACGCCGTTTTCGAGCTCGGGAGCTGCTGCAATTACAAACGAATTTAAACCACCGTTTACTGCGCTTAATGCGGCGCCGGCTGCTACAGGATGATCGGCCAATATGCCCGATGTTAGTGTAAACGAGCCTCCTTTATTAATGTAGTGCTGCCCTATGAGTACCAGGTTAACCTGGCCCAATAATTTATCCAGTAAGCCTTTTTTAAAAGTTTCGCCTGTCATTTCTTTAATGGGCGCAAAAGGGCCTTTACCAGTGGTGCTGATTAACGCATCAAAAGGTCCTGTTTTTTCGAACATGGTTTTAATCGATGCTTCGCTGGTAATATCAACCTGCACATCGCCCCTTGTATTACCTACGCGTATCACTTCATGTTTTTGGGCAAAGGCATCGCTAACTTTTTTGCCTAAAGTTCCGGTTGCACCTATAACTATTATTTTCATGCTTTTATGTTTAAAGGTTTTGTAATACTAAGTTAACGTTGTTATTAAACATTAAGGTCATTTAAAAGTTTGTATCCTGTTAATCTTGCAAAATTATTTCGGCCTTTAAATCGGTTATAAACAGATCGATATGTGCTTTGGTTACATTTGGCATACAGATGATATGTGAGTTTCCCTGTTCAGCCGCCAACTGCCATTTTTTGCAGATCGCTTGTGATGGCGCAGGAAAGTTTACGGTGATGGCATTGGTGTTGCGCCACGCCTCAATGCCCATTTCTTTAAGTTTTAATTCAGTGTATGCTGCAGTTTCTAAACTGTGCATGGCACGTTCTTTTAAGCCTTCCAGTCCCAGGCGTTTAATGGTGTGCCACAAGAATAGCGGACTGTGCCCATTTCTCGAACCTGTAATGGTGGTATCGACACTGCCAATGTAGGCCACAGAACGTGCAATACGGTCGCGGTTCGATTTTTTTGCAATTACTACACCGCATGGCATTGGCGAACCGAAAAATTTATGGCCGCTAATGGCAATACTATCTGCTCCGTCTTGAAAATCAAATGCAGGGCGTGGCTCGATCAGGGCGCTGTAGGTGCCCGAAAGTGCTGCGTCGGCATGGATATAATAATGCTGGATGGCCAGTTTTTTTAAAATTGCTTTAATTTTAGCTACATCGTCGCGGGCTTCGGTCATCGTGGTGCCAATGTTGGCCATAATAATAACGGGCATATGACGGTTCATCCGGATGGTGTACTCCAGGTCATCATAATCAATTTCGCCGCTCTCTTGTGTACGGATTACGATATTTGACATATTAAGCAAATGCAGGTTTTTTTGAACACTGTAATGGGTGGCTTCAGAATAATAAACCATACCTTTTGGATGAAGCTCACGGGCAAGGTACAAGCCATATAAATTGCCTTCCGAACCTCCGTTGGTTACATAGCCCCACCAGTTATCTTCGGGCGCACGGAAAAGGCTGGCAAAGAACTGCACTACCTCTTTCTCCAGATCACGCGATCCTACTCCATAAGTAGAAGTAACGAACGGATCGCCGAGGTTGTTCATCGGGTATTTTAAAAACTCAGCCAGTTCCTGGTAATCAAAATCCTTCGAAACCGGATAACCAAGAAATAAATCGGTTTGTCCTTTTACTTTTTCTATTAAAGCACTTAATACTTGTTGATCTTTTGCTGATAAATTGCCTGTTGCCATAATGAATTGGATATATGGGCAAAATTAGTAAAATCGAAATATAGTATCATTATTCTGTTTTAAATAAGAATATTATATTGATTTGTTGTTGTTTTTAGAAATTGTATTTTATGGTCCGTAAGTCAAATGCATCTTAGTGCAAATAAAATACGGCTATTGCATGTTGGCCAATGCCTGTTTAACCGCATTATCGGTTTGGTTTGAGGCTTTGTAGTAGCCCACATCTCCTAAGTAATAGCGGCAAAGTAGTGCTTTAAGGTCGTTTTGAATTACTGTTTTCGCATTGTACAGTTGAAAACGATCGATTGGAACATTTTTACGTTGAATAAAACCAATAAAATCTCTAAAATCATTATCGGTAATGGTAAAGATGTTAATATTCTGTTCTACAAAGTTTGCGCTATATCTGCTCGTTAATACATTAAATACATAATCAGAAAGTACTTTTTTGCTCACCAGGTTACTATAAAATTTATTGTATCCGGTAGTGTCCAGTTTTACGAAAACATCTGGTTGTATACCACCAATTGGCTTAATTTTTTTTACGGGCTGTGTATTTACGCCTTCTGCTTTCTCAATCGAATCCTGAAAAGAAGTGCGGTCGCCGGTTAATTCTCCATCCATCATGCGCTCATCCAGTTCGTGTTTGTAAGCATCATAACCTTTTTTGTAAGATTTTTGGATGCTGCGACCTGATGGTGTGTAATAGCGGGCAATGGTAAGATTTAGCGCAGAACCATCACCAAAAGCAAACTGTTCCTGTACCAGGCCTTTACCAAAAGAGCGACGGCCTACAATTATGCCCCTACCTAAGTCCTGAATCGCACCAGCTACAATTTCACTTGCGGAGGCCGTATTTTCGTTAATCAGCACCGCCAGCTTACCATTTTGAAAGGCACCGGTTCCGGTCGAAAAATAATCGGTACGTGGCTCATGCTTGCCCTGGGTATAAACAATAAGCTTATTTTCGGGCAAAAACTGATCGGCCAGGCCAGTAGCTGCAGTAAAATAGCCACCGCCGTTATCACGCAGGTCGAGGATCAGCTTTTTCATGCCTTTCGCTTTCAGGCTGTTGGCCGCTGAAGCAAAATCGTTATCGGTATTGGCACCAAACTTACTGATGCGTACGTAGCCTGTTTCGCTGTTAATCATATACGCCGCATCAATACTGCTAATATTTACCTTGCCACGGGTAACCATAATGCGGTTGCTTTGTGTTAAGCCCGGATGTAATAAAACCACGCTTAACCCAGTTCCTGCACGCCCTTTAAAGCGGCCAGTTAGCTGGTCTTTGGGTAAATTTCTTCCGCTAACTACAGCAGTATCAATGCTCAGGATTTTATCGCCCAATTTTATGCCCGCCTGGGATGCTGGTCCGTCTTTAACAACGCCCGTAACCATCATAGTGTCGTTAAGCATGTAATACTCTATGCCAACCCCCTCAAAGTTTCCCTCCAGGTTATCGCTCATATCCTGTGCATCGGTTGGCGGCAGGTAAACACTATGCGGATCTAACTGATGTAAAACACTATCAATAGGTAAATTTTGAAGCGAATCGGTATTGATATCATCAACGTAGTTGCCGTTAATGATGTGAAGAATTTCGTTTAATTTCTCGTCGCTGTTGCTGGCCAGCTGTGGACTTTTTTTAACGCCAAAGCCTTGATCTTTGATAAATTTTATGCCCAAAAACATACCTGCTATTAAGATTACAGAATAGCTTATAGCGATCAGTATATTATTACGGGTATTTTTTTTCATCAGCGTTACTGCAAATTTATGAAAATTAGCGGGTTGATATATTTTTTAACTGCATTTTCTTGTCTTTTGTTTATAATTTTTAACATAAATTAACCATAACAAAGGCTGAATTGAATTTTATGAGATATATTTTTGAATTTTTAAAGGTGTATTTAGAAAGAATTTACCGAATTTTATCAAAATTAAATTTATGAATAGAGTTACCGAGCAAGAATCTAACTACAGCCACATCGATAAGATGTCGGTGTTGGAAGTCTTGCAGGGCATTAATAACGAAGATAAGACTGTAGCTTTTGCTGTAGAAAAATCTTTGCCTCAGATCGAAAAATTAACTTCGGCAGTTGCCGAAAGAATGAAAAAAGGTGGTCGTCTTTTTTATATCGGAGCGGGTACCAGTGGGCGTTTAGGTGTGGTAGATGCATCAGAATGTCCGCCTACCTATGGTGTACCTTTTGATTGGGTTGTAGGCATTATTGCCGGTGGAGATACCGCTATCAGAAGGGCTGTAGAATTTGCAGAGGATGATGCTGAACAAGCCTGGGAAGATTTGCAGGAGTTTAATATTAACGAAAAAGACTGTCTGGTTGGCCTGGCTGCATCAGGTACTACTCCTTATGTTATTGGGGGCTTAAATACGGCACGTAAACATGGCGTTTTAACGGGTTGCATTGTTTGCAATACCGGCGGACCAATTGCTGCAGAATCTGACTTCCCTGTTGAAGTGGTGGTTGGCCCTGAGTTTATTACCGGTTCTACAAGGATGAAATCGGGAACGGCACAAAAACTGGTTTTAAATATGCTTAGTACTACGGTTATGGTACAGTTAGGGCGTGTGGTTGGTAATAAGATGGTTGATATGCAATTAACCAATCATAAGCTGGTAGATCGTGGGACACAAATGGTTGCTGATGAGCTGCACATTGGCTACGAAGAAGCTGCTGAGTTGCTGAACCGCTACGGAAGTGTACGTAAAGCTGTAGAAGCCGGACAACATTAACAAATGATTGAAGGATGGAATGACAGAATTGGAGATGGGCTTAAACATTCACTCATTCAAAATTCGTTCATTCAAAATTAAATTAATGACTGAAGGGTAGAATGATTGAATTGGAGATGGGCTAAGAACATTTACTTATTCAAAATTCGCGCATTCAATAATTAAAAACTATGCACGAGATTGAGCCTTATTACCAGTGGCGAGATGATTATATTTCGGCTGAAGATGAACGTTCACCGTTTTATAATACCGAATATTCTGAGCTTTACTTCGATAAGCAGATTTATAACTTTTTACTTCACCCACAATGGGATGAATTTGGATCGAGCACACTGTACATGAAGGTGCTGTATGCCGATTACGATCGCGGTTATGCCATAATAGAGTTTATCGGTGAATGGAACGATGCCATCAACAACGATATTATGTTGCTCAAACGGGATGTGGTAGAGTTGATGATGGATGAAGGCATTAATAAATTTATCCTCATCGGAGAAAATGTGCTCAATTTCCATGCTTCTGATGATAGCTATTACGAAGAGTGGTTTCAGGAGGTGGAAGATGGCTGGATTGTTGGTGTGAATTTTCAGGAACATGTAATTGCCGAGTTTCGCGATAACAACATCGATTATTACATTAACTTTGGCGGCGATTTCGATAATCTGCCTTGGCGTACATTAAAGCCACTGCAGTTCTTTAAAAAAGTTGAAGAATTGCTGACAAAAAGATTGAACTAAATGTTTATTTTTATATAATTTAACACGCAAAAAATTAAAATGGAACAACAAAATTATCAATATCAGGACAACAGTGTTTTTGTACAGGAAAAATCTGTGTCTAAAAAATTCTTCGCTAACGTTTTCTTATGGATGTTCGTTGCATTGAGTTTATCTACAGTAGCTGCTTATCTTTTCGGTACCAACGAGCAGTTAATGCAGTATCTTTTAAATATTAACCCTGCAACAGGCAAAGTTAGTATGTCTATATTTGGTTATATAGCCATGTTCGCTCCGCTAGGCCTGGTTTTATTAATGGGCTTTGGTTTAAGCCGGTTATCATTACCTGCTTTAATAGGCGTATTTATGCTTTACTCTGTATTAACCGGAATTAGCTTAAGCTTTATCTTGTTAACATATACTTCAGGTTCGGTAGTAAGCTGTTTTGCAGGTGCAGCCGGAATATTTGGAATTATGGCATTTATGGGGTATACAACCAATATCGATCTAAGCAAATTTGGTCCGATTCTGATGGTTGGGGTAATTGGTTTAGTAATTGCCAGTGTAATTAATATGTTTATTCAGAGCGAACAGTTCAGCTTGTTTATGGCTTTTATTGGCATTGCAATATTTACTGCATTAACAGCTTATGATGTGCAAAAGATTAAAAGAATTGGCGAAGGTATTGAGGCCAGCGGAGAACAGGTTCTCCAGATTGAATCTAAGAAAATGGCGATTGTAGCTGCGTTATCTTTATACCTGGATTTCTTAAACATCTTCCTGTTCTTACTACGCATTTTCGGAAGCAGAAAATAAACGGTTTAAACAGAACAATATTCTTAAGGCTGTGCAGTTTTGCATGGCCTTTGTAATTTTATTTGGCCACAAGGCGATAATTTTTGGAAATGATGCCGCTTTGTTGCATTTTTGTATGCTTATTAAGAAAGACGGAGGGATTAGACCCAACGAAGTCTTAGCAACCTGTGCCACACAAGGTGCTAAATTCTATTCTGCAAATAGCGGAAACAGATAAGTTTAGGATTACGATTCACGTACCAACTTTTTAGATAAGCCATTAATTTAGGAAACAAGTATGAAGTATTAAGACAATTTTGCCTTTACTTTTTGCTGCCACCTAATAAAAAGTGAGTTATCAATATTTCAACGCTTGATACTTGCTACTTGCTACAACAACAACAATGAGCATTAGAGAAGAATTAGAAAAACGTATTTTGGTGATTGATGGTGCAATGGGTACCATGATTCAGCGATATACCCTAACCGAAGAGGATTTTAGAGGGGAACGCTTTAAAGATCATCCCTGTGATGTAAAAGGCAATAACGATTTGCTTAACATTACACGCCCCGATATTATCAAAACCATACACCTCGAGTACATGGCTGCTGGTGCCGATATTATCGAAACCAATACCTTTAGTACACAGCGAATTTCGATGGCCGATTACCAAATGGAAGACCTTTCTTACGAAATGAGTTTTGAAGGAGCAAGGGTAGCCAAAGAAGCGGCCGACGAGTTTATGGCGGCTAATCCCGATCGCAAGTGTTTTGTTGCAGGTGCCATTGGCCCAACCAACCGTACCCTTTCTATGTCGCCGAATGTTAACGATCCTGGTTTTAGGGCGGTTTATTTTGATGAATTAGAAGCAGCTTATTACGAGCAGGTTCGTGGGTTGGTAGATGGTGGCTCGGATGTGTTGTTGATCGAAACCATTTTTGATACCCTAAATGCAAAAGTGGCTATTGTGGCCATTAAAAAATACGAAGAAGTAATTGGTCGTAAGCTCGAGATTATGATCTCGGGGACCATTACTGATGCTTCAGGAAGAACATTGTCGGGCCAAACGGCGGAGGCTTTCTTAAACTCGGTAATGCATGCCAAACCATTAAGTATCGGTTTTAACTGTGCATTGGGAGCTAAAGAAATGCGTCCGCATATCGAAGAGCTTGCCGCAAAAGCAGGTTGTTATGTTTCGGCTTATCCAAATGCAGGTTTACCCAACGAGTTTGGAGCTTATGATGAACAACCACACGAAACCGCTCACCTGGTTGATGATTTTATTGCATCAGGCTTTGTGAATATTGTTGGTGGTTGTTGCGGTACCACACCTGATCACATTGGTTGCATTGCTAAAAATGCCCGGAAAGCTGAGCCTAGAAAATTACCTGTGCTCGAACCTCATATGCGTTTAAGCGGACTTGAGCCTGTAACCATTACCCCAGAAAGTATTTTTGTAAATATAGGCGAAAGAACTAATATTACCGGATCGCCAAAATTCTCGAAACTGATTTTAGGTGGCGATTATGAAGCTGCTTTAGCAGTTGCATTACAGCAGGTAGAAGGTGGCGCGCAGGTTATTGACGTGAATATGGATGAGGGGATGCTTGATTCGGAAGCAGCCATGACCAAATTCCTGAACCTGATTGCTTCTGAACCTGATATTGCCAAACTACCCATTATGGTCGATTCATCAAAATGGTCCGTGATTGAGAATGGCTTAAAATGCCTGCAAGGCAAGGGGATTGTGAACTCTATTTCCTTGAAAGAAGGCGAAGATAAATTCCGCGAAAGTGCCCGTAAAATTATGCAGTATGGTGCTGCGGTTGTGGTAATGGCTTTTGATGAGCAAGGACAGGCCGATAATTACGAACGCAGAAAAGAAATTTGTAAAAGAAGTTACGATATTCTTGTAAACGAAATCGGTTTCCCGGCAGAAGATATTATTTTCGACCCGAATATTTTAACCGTGGCCACCGGCCTGGAGGAACACAACAATTACGCAGTCGATTTTATTAACGCCACCCGCTGGATCAAAGAAAATCTGCCTCATGCCAAGGTAAGCGGTGGGGTTTCGAATATTTCGTTCTCTTTCAGGGGTAACAATGTGGTTCGCGAAGCCATGCACTCTGCATTTCTTTATCACGCCATTCAGGCAGGTTTAGATATGGGGATCGTAAACGCCGGTATGTTGGAGGTTTATCAGGAAATTCCACCCGAATTATTGGAAAGGGTAGAAGATGTATTGTTAAACCGTAGGGAAGATGCCACTGAGCGTCTGGTAGAATATGCCGATACCGTAAAATCGAAAGGGAAAGAGATTGTTAAAGATGAGGAGTGGAGAAAAGGATCGGTTGAAGAAAGGTTATCACATTCATTGGTAAAAGGTATTGTAGAATATCTGGATGACGATGTAGAGGAGGCCCGCCAGAAATATGCCCGCCCGATTCAGGTAATTGAGGGGCCATTGATGGATGGGATGAATATTGTGGGAGATTTATTTGGTGCAGGTAAAATGTTCCTGCCTCAGGTAGTAAAATCGGCTAGGGTAATGAAAAAAGCCGTTGCATACCTCTTGCCTTTTATTGAGCAGGAAAAACTCGATAATCCCGATCAGGATCAGAATTCATCGGCAGGTAAGGTTTTAATGGCCACGGTAAAAGGCGATGTGCACGATATCGGAAAAAACATTGTGGGTGTGGTGCTGGCTTGTAACAACTTCGAAATTATAGATATGGGTGTGATGGTTCCTGCACAGGATATCATCAAAAAAGCCAAAGAAATAAATGCCGATATTATTGGTTTAAGTGGCTTAATCACCCCTTCCTTGGATGAAATGGTTCACTTTGCCAAAGAAATGGAGCGCGAAGGTTTTACTATACCTTTAATTATTGGTGGTGCAACTACCTCACGTATTCATGCTGCTGTAAAGGTGGCACCAAATTATTCGGGTCCGGCTATTCACGTATTGGATGCATCCAGAAGTGTTACGGTTTGCAGCACTTTGATGAATCCCGATACCAAGGATGAATATGTAGCCGGTATTAAAGCCGAATACGATAAAGCGCGTGAAGCACATTTAAACAAACGTTCGGATAAGCGCTTTAAAACACTGGAAGAAGCCCGAGAAAATAAATTTAAGATAGATTTCCAATCCAACCTACCTGTTCCTGAATTTATTGGAACGAAGGTTTTTGATAATTACCCATTAGAAGAACTGGTGCCTTATATCGACTGGACCCCGTTTTTCCATACCTGGGAACTTCGTGGCAGTTATCCCAAAATTTTTGACGATAAAAACGTTGGCGACGAAGCCAAAAAGCTTTTTGATGATGCACAAACTTTGTTAAAAAGAATCCTTGACGAGAAATTGCTAACGGCAAGAGGCGTAATCGGTTTCTGGCCAGCAAATGCAGATGGAGACGATATTCAGTTAACAGTTGGCAGTAATCAGCTGGTAAATAACTCCGAACTGAAAACTGAAAACTCCCAACTGGTAACCATACATACCCTCCGTCAGCAGGCCGAGAAAGTAGACGGACAACCTTATTATGCCTTGTCTGATTTTATTGCACCGAAAGAAAGCGGTATTCAGGATTATTTTGGTGGCTTCGCCGTAACAACGGGTATTGGTATTGATGAATTAGTAAACGAATTTGAAGCTAACCACGACGATTACAATAGCATTATGGCTAAAGCACTGGCCGATCGTTTAGCTGAAGCTTTTGCTGAGCGCATGCACGAGCGTGTACGTAAAGAGTACTGGGGTTATGCCAAAGATGAAAATCTAAGCAATCAGGAACTGATTAAAGAAGAATATGCAGGTATACGTCCGGCACCGGGTTATCCGGCTTGCCCAGAGCATACCGAAAAAGGAACTTTATTTACTTTGCTCGATGCGGAAAATAAAATCGGATTACGCTTAACCGAAAGCTATGCCATGTATCCAACGGCAGCCGTAAGCGGTTTTTATTTCGCACACCCCGATTCGAGATATTTTGGTTTAGGTAAAATTACCAAAGATCAGATTGAAGATTATGCCATCAGAAAACATATGCCTGTTGAAGAAGTGGAACGGTGGTTAAGTCCAAATTTAGCTTATTAACATTGTTGCTTTGTCATCCTGATCCGATAACTATCGGATGTAACCAAGGATCTCTTAGCAAGAACATATATTTGATTTTGCAGTTATAAAAGAATAATAACTGCTCCCATGTTAGAGATGCTTCGTTAGCGCTCAGCATAACAACAAAAAACTGGTTATGAAGATTACAGACCATATAAAAAACGCAAAGGGTAAAACCTTGTTCTCTTTCGAATTATTGCCACCAATGAAGGGGCAGAGCATCCAGTGGGTTTACGATGCCATCGATCCTTTGCTGGAATTTAACCCGCCCTTTATCGATGTAACTTCCTTACGTGAGGATTACATTTATAAAGAACAGGAAAACGGTTTATTGCAAAAGGTTTCGTACCGTAAACGCCCTGGTACCATTGCCATTTGTGCGGCTATTATTCATAAATACAAGATTGATGCTGTGCCACACTTAATTTGTGGTGGTTTTACTAAAGAAGAAACTGAAAATGCACTGATTGATTTGCAGTTTTTGGGGATTGATAATGTGCTGGCGCTACGTGGCGATGCCCGCCAGGCCGAAGCCTCCTTTATTCCAACCAAAGGCGGTCACCATTATGCTACCGATCTGATTCAGCATATTAAAGACCATAATAATGGTAAGTTTTTGCACGAAGATATCGATACCTACAAAAGTGATTTCTGTATTGGTGTAGCAGGCTATCCGGAGAAACATTTCGAAGCACCTAATTTAAATGCAGACTTTAAATATCTGAAAAAGAAAGTTGATATGGGCGCTGAGTTTATTGTTACCCAGATGTTTTTTGATAATCAGAAGTATTTCGATTTTGTTAAAAAATGCAGGGAAAATGATATCAATGTGCCGATTATTCCGGGTTTAAAACCAATCAGTACCTTAAAACAGTTAACGGTTTTACCTAAAATTTTCCACCTCGATTTGCCAAACGAATTAACCGAAGCCTTATCGTATGCTAAGAACAATGCCGAGGCTAAAGAAATTGGTACCGAGGCCATGATTAAGCAGTGTAAAGAATTGATGGATTTCGGCGCACCTGTACTGCATTTTTATACCATGGGCAGACCGGAGCAAACCAAAGAAATTGCCAGGGCGATTTTTTAACAGACTTTAAAACATCTGTTAGGTTTTAAAAACTGACAGGTTTGAATGTTTCCCAAACGACTTAAACTGTATTTGACCATGAATCATTTAAATAAAGACAAGCAAAACCTCGATAGCATCTTAACAGAAGTAAAACAACAAGGGATGGCTTATTTAAATCAAATTCATGGACGTACTACGGCCAGTAATGCTGTTGTAGAACTGATAAATAGTTTAAATGAGGAAGGCCTTGGTACTGTGGGTGCTTTAAAGCAATTTAACGAGCGGTTCGAACCTATTATCGTGGCATCATCAGGTCCGCGTTATTGGGGTTTTGTAACTGGAGGCACAACGCCTGCTGCTATTGCCGGCGATTGGCTGGCTACCGTTTACGATCAAAATACCCAGTCGGCAAAAGGCAATGGCGATGTTTCTGCTGTGATCGAGCTCGAAACCATTCAACTTTTATTGTCTCTTTTTAATTTACCACCTCAGTTTTTTGGAGGTTTTGTTACCGGTGCAACCTTATCTAATTTTACCTGTTTGGCAGTTGCACGACAATGGATAGGTAAACAACAGGATAAAGATTTTGCACGGGAAGGGATTACGGGTAAGGTAAATGTTTTATCGGCTACTCCGCATTCATCGGCTGTTAAATCGCTGGCCATGCTGGGTTTGGGGAGTAACAATATTACGGCCGTTAAGGTAATGCAAGGTAACCGCGAAGCTTTGGATGTTGCCGATTTAGAACTGAAAATACAGGCTTTAAATGACGAGCCTTTTATCTTAATCTCAAGTGCCGGCACGGTAACTACAGTCGATTTTGATGATTTTGAAGCCATTAGTCAATTAAAGCAAAAATATAATTTCTGGTGGCATATCGATGCGGCTTTTGGTGGTTTTGCAGCTTGTTCGCCCCAATACAGCCATTTGGTAAAAGGCTGGGAAAATGCAGATAGCATTACGGTCGATTGCCACAAATGGTTAAATGTGCCATACGAAAGTGCTGTTTTTCTGGTTAAGGAAGCCCACCAGTTGTTGCAGGTCAAATCGTTTCAGAATTCAAATGCCGCTTACCTGGGCAATCCGATGGAGAATTTTAGTTATTTAAATTTTCTACCCGAAAACTCTCGCAGGTTAAAAGCTTTGCCAGCCTGGTTTACCTTAACAAGTTATGGAAAACAGGGCTATCAGGAAATTGTAGAAAGTAATGTGGAAATGGCCTTGTCATTTGCGGATTTTATTAACGAAAATCCGGCTTTCGAATTGCTGGCCCCTGTACGCTTAAATACGGTCTGCTTTACTTTAACCGATGAAAAGCGTGTTCCGGAGTTTCTAAATAAATTGAATGCAAGCGGAAAAGTGTTCATGACTCCAACTTTCTACAACAATAAAAAAGGAATCCGTGCAGCCTTTGTTAACTGGCGAACAACAACAACAGATGTTGAACTGGCCACTTTAGCCATGTGCGAAATTCTTACAGAACTTTAACCATAAATTTATTGTTTTAAAAGCATAGCACTTATATTTGCAACCATGAAGTTTTATGCTTTTAAATACGTACTGATTACCTGCATTGCGCTAACTTTTTTTATAAAAGTAAGTCATGTGGTTTCGTATTTAAGCTATTCTACCGATAACATTGAGGCTTTATCAACGCATGATGATGCAACCGAAAAAGAAGAAAAAAAGGTAGAAACCGAATATGCAATTGAACAAGTTGCCTTTCATGGCCAAACTTATTTCCCGGTGCTAACGGCTAAAAAGCTAATTATTTCCAATCATTCTTTTTCCCTGGCATACTTCCCTGAGGTTTTAACGCCACCCCCTTCCGTTTAACTGCATTTTTGCATTTACCTGGTTTTACATTATTGTGAAACCTTTAGTCTATTTTAAAAATTATTAAATCATCAGATATGAAACGAGCAATTTCATTGGCAGTGTTTTTAATCGCTGCATCTTTAAAAATCAGTGCACAGGAAGTTGTGCAGAACAACGTTAAACCTATAGAAAATGCATTAAATCAGGTTACAAAACTGCAGCCTGTAAGCTTTAATTACGATAAGGTCTGGGCCGAGAAACTTCGCTTATCAGCCAATCCTCAAATTGGGTTTGTAGGTTCTGATGCTAAAAAAGCTGTTCCGGATATTGTTTCTGTACAGGCAAAAGATTACTCTTCGGGTAAAAACGCCTTCAAAACTGCAACTATTACCAAGGTCGACTACGAAAGTTTAGTGCCACTTTTGGTCGGCAGTATTAAAGAGCAGCAACAGCAGATCGAGGAACTAAAACGCGAAATTAAAGCTTTAAGGGGCCAGCGTTCTAAATAGTTATGCAGGCAGGTACGTAATCCTATTAAGGAGATCGTCACCCTAAATTTATTTCAAGGTCTCTCTGTAAATTAATTAAAATAATAAAGGGATTCAGGCCTAAAGCCCGAATCCCTTTATATGCTCATTATTATAATAACTTTATCCTTTCAGCAAATAAGCCTTAAACCCTTCAAAATCTACTCCTAACTGATCAGCCTGTTTAGGCTTGCTTTCTAAATCGGTAACCTGCTCTGGAATTTCGATTTTTGAGGCAATCTCATCCGGGAAGATGTCTGGAAACTTGCAGGCATGCGCTGTAGATAAAAATACTGCCGCGCTTTCATCTGCCGGATTTTCGTTTCTGTATTTTTCTATTGCTAAATAAGCGATTGCCGTATGCGGACAGGCTACATAATTAAATTTATTATCAATCGCTTTAATTCCTGTAAGTGTCTCTTGATCAGTAAAACGATAAGCTGTAACCACTTTCTTCAAAGCATCTACATCCTGGTTAAACAAGTCCATAATCCTAACCCAATTACTAGGCGCACCAACATCCATCGCGTTCGAATAGGTTTGTGTAGAAGGTTTAGTCTCATAATTGCCAGTCGCTAAAAAGCGTGGAACAGTATCATTCACATTCGTTGCTGCAATAAACTGTTTTACAGGTAAGCCAAGTTTGTAAGCCAGTAAACCAGCACCAATATTACCGAAGTTTCCGCTAGGTACTGAGAAAATTACGTCGCTATGTCCTTGTTTTTTTAACTGAGCATAAGTGTTGAAGTAATAAAACGTTTGCGGAATTAACCTCGAAATATTGATCGAGTTAGCTGAAGTTAAGCGAAATTTATTATTCAGATCAGCATCTGCAAAAGCTTGTTTAACCAGGGCCTGGCAATCATCAAAAGTTCCTTTTACCTCGATAGCACGTATATTTTGCCCATTGGTGGTTAATTGTAACTCTTGTATCGGGCTAACCTTGCCTTCAGGATATAAAATGGTAACACGTGTATTCGGTACACCTAAAAAGCCAAGGGCTACCGCGCCGCCGGTATCACCAGAGGTAGCTACCAGTACATCCAAAAGCTGTTCTCCGTCTTTTAAGAAATATGCCATCACACGGCTCATAAAACGAGCTCCAAAATCTTTAAAAGCCAAAGATGGTCCGTGGAACAACTCGAGTACAAAAGTTTTTTCATCTAGTTTCACTGCAGGCGCCTCAAAGTTAATGGCATCTTCAATCAATGCTTTTAAGTCATCAGCCGGAATTTCATCTTTCAATAGGGCCGAAGCTACCTGGTAAGCAATTTCGGGTAAGGTGTATTGCTCTATATTTTCTACAAACGCAGCATCCAGCTGTGGAATTTTTACAGGCATGTATAAGCCTTTATCTTGTGGCATGCTGTTAAAAACGGCTTCTTTAAAAGAAACACGTAAATCTTTATTGTTGGTTGAGTATAGTTTCATTTTTTAATGGGTTGGAGGGTTGAAAGGTTGAAGGTTGGAAGGTTTTGGATGTTTAGCCCTCCACCTTTAAGCCCTCAGCCTTCCAGCCTTAAGAAATTACCTTTGGTCCTTCGGCGTTAACGGGAGAAACAAAAGCTTTGCTGTTAATATTTATTTTATGCAGATGTTGCTGCTGCGATTTGGTTATTTTTCGTGCGGTTTCTTCATCTCGGGTTAAAGCGAAAACCGATGGGCCTGATCCTGAGATGCCAAAACCGATGGCGCCATTTTCCATCGCCAGCGCTCTCATTTCTTCAAAACCGGGGATTAAAATTGAACGCGTTGGCTCTACCAGTACGTCTTTCATGCTTCTTCCAATCAAATCAAAATCATTCATAAACAAACCGCTCACTAATCCGGCTACATTTCCCCATTGGGTAACGGCGTCTTTTAGCGATACTTTACTGCGGATCATTTGGCGCGCGTCTTTAGTCGGCACATCTACCTCAGGGTAAACAATAGCTGCATACATGCCTGCCGGAGTTGGCAAAGAAATCACATCTAGTGGTTCGTAGCTTCTTACTAAAACAAATCCACCTAGTAGGGCAGGAGCAACATTATCGGCATGACCGTAACCGCAGGCCAGTTCTTCGCCTTTCATGGCAAAAGGAACCAATTCTTTGGTGCTTAGCAAATCGCCCATTAATTTGTTTATGGCAAATAAACCAGCTACTGTACTTGCCGAACTCGATCCTAAACCACTGCCAATGGGCATTTTTTTGTGCAATTCAATCTCTACACCTACATCTAAGCGGTTTATATGTTTCAGATAGTGCTGTACGCTTGCGCTAACCGTATTTTTTGCAGCATCTAAAGGTAAGCGACCATCATCGCCGGTAATCTTTTTAATCACTACGCCTGGCGTATCGGTTAAGCGCATTTCAACTTCATCGCCAGGTTCATTAACGGCAAATCCCAAAACGTCGAAACCACAAACTACATTGGCAACAGTGGCGGGGGCGAAAACTTTTATACTTTTTTTCATTATTAATAGGCTTAGCGCTTGGTTAAGCAGTTATTTGATTTAAATGATATTTTAAATGCACAAGGTAATCTTCAATATAAAAAGAAAGGCTGTGCAGCTCGGTCTTTCCTTTTCCTGTATCGCAGGTGTTTTGAAGTTTTTCTTCGGGAATATTTTCAATAACCCGGCTAATCTGGTAATTCAAAAGTTTCCAGAGGCTTTTTACTTCAGCAATATTTACAGACTGATAATTTTGATAGGCTACCCATTCATCCTGATGATAAATGATTTTAACCTCCTGTTCGTATTGGCTAACAATTAAGCGGCGAATATTATTGGATGCACTATCAATCAAATGGCCCAATAATTCCTTTTTCGACCATTTATGTGGCTGTGGCTTATCATTCCAGGCTGCTTCGGTTATGTTTTCAAAATCGATCATTGCCTGGTTAACCAGAAGAAGGATCTCATCTTTTATGGCTAAAACTGAATTCATAACACTAATTGCTCAAGCTGCCCACATTAATAATGTCGGCAAAAACACCCGCTGCTGTAACTTCTGCTCCTGCACCAGGGCCTTTTACCACTAATGGGCGCGATTTGTAACGATCGGTTGTGAAAGAAATGATGTTGTCACTTCCCGATAGCATATAAAAAGGATGGCTGTCATCAACCATTTGCAGGCTGATTTCTACATTTCCATTTTCCAGTTTACCGATGTAGCGTAAAACCTTACCATCTTTGGCTGCGTTATTTTTCAAATCTTCAAAATAGGCAGCGTTGGCCTGTAATTCTGAATAGAAATCTTCAACTGACGTTGCATTTAAACAAGCTTCTGGTAAAATGTTGTCGATTTTTACATCGCTGGCTTCTAAAGGATAACCCGCATCACGTGCCAGGATCAGCATTTTACGCATAAAATCTTTTCCGTTTAAATCATCACGTGGATCGGGTTCAGTGTAGCCAAGTTCCTGCGCTTCTTTTACTGTTTCGTAAAAACCTGCTTCGCCTTTAAAGTTATTGAAGATGTAAGAAATGGTTCCCGATAAAATGGCTTCAATACGTGCAACTTTATCGCCACTCATCATTAATTCTTTCAACGTACGGATAATTGGTAAACCGGCCCCTACGTTGGTTTCATAGTAAAAATCGACCCCGAATTTACGTGCGGTATCTTTAAACGATTTGTATTGTGCAAAATCGGCCGAGTTACCTTTTTTGTTACAGGTTACCACCGATATGCTGCTTTCGAATATACCCTGGTAAAATTCAATTGGCGATTCGGCCGCTGTATTATCTACAAAAACACAATTTGGCAAATTCATGGCTTTCATTTTGGCCACAAATTCGGCCAGATTAGCTTGTTCGCCTTTATCATTTAATTCCGATTCCCAGTTATCGAGCGATAAACCATCAGCGTTAAATGTCATTTTCCGTGTATTGCTTATTCCGGTAACTTTCACCTGCAGGTCGTTATTGGCTGCAAGGAATGGCATTTGCTCTTTTAATTGATTGAACAAGGTTTTACCAATGTTTCCGGTTCCCAAACAAAAAATATTTAATGTTCTTTTCAGGTCGGTAAAGAAAGCATCGTGTACCGCATTTACAGCTTTCGATAAATCAGCTGCACTGATGATAACTGAAATATTGTATTCTGATGAACCTTGGGCAATTGCCCTTACGTTAATACCGTTGCGGCCCAGCGCACTGAATAAACGCCCGCTCATACCTGGTGTATGTTTCATATTTTCGCCTACAATGGCCAAAACAGCAAGGTTGTTTTCAACTTCTGGTAGTTCGAGCTTTTTGGCATCAAGCTCCAGTTCAAATTCTTTTTTGATTAAAGCGATAGCTTGTGCAGCGTCAGTTGGTTTAACGGCAAAAGTAATGCTGTGCTCCGAAGAAGATTGGGTAATCAAAACTACATTGATCTGCTCGCGCGATAGCAAAGAGAATAACCTACCACTAAAACCAGCTTTACCTACCATACCACTACCGCTAAGGTTGATGATACTGATGTGATCGATAGATGAAATTCCTTTTATTGGTAAATTAGATGATTTAACATCGCTTTTAATATATGTTCCGGCAAAATCAGGTTCGAAGGTGTTTTTGATCACAATCGGGATTTTTTTCATAAATGCCGGGATCATGGTTGGTGGATAAATTACTTTGGCACCAAAATAACTCAGCTCCATGGCTTCGGTGTAGCTCAGTTCAGGTAAAGAGAAAGCTTTTTTCACCATCCGGGGATCGGCAGTCATCATGCCGTTTACATCTGTCCAGATTTCTATTTCTTCGGCATTTAAGGCTGCGCCCCAAACGGCAGCAGTATAATCAGAACCACCACGACCCAGGGTAGTTACACGTCCTGCTGCATTGCTGGCAATAAAGCCGGTAACAAAGAGCACTTTGCTTTTATTTTCCTGGTAAAAATTGTTGATTAGCATTTCGGTTAGTTCGGTATCTACTTTCGCTTGGCCGAAATTGCTGTCGGTTTTAATAAAATCAGCGCCGTTTACATAAAGGGCATCTCCAAAATTTTGTGAGGCAATATGGCTGATCATGAAAGTGGAGCAGCGTTCGCCATAGCTCAAAATCTGATCTTTGGTTTGCAAGCTCAGTTCTTTTAGGTTGCTTACCGCCTGTAATAAGTCTTCCAGCTCGTTGAAAAAGATTTTTAACCTAGTAAATACAGGATTTTGTGCTGCTGCTGGCAAAAGCGAGCGGATCACTGCAAAGTGTTTCGCTTCAATTGCTTTTAAATGAGTATCGTAATCTTCACCACGCTCAGCCATTTCGGCCATATCAGTAAGCAAATTGGTTACACCACTCATTGCCGATAATACAACTACCGGGCTGTTCTTCTGTTTTTCTTCGCCAACAAGGCGTAAGAGGGTTTTAATGTTCTCGGCCGAACCTACGGATGTGCCGCCGAATTTAAGTACTTTCATTAGTATGGGGTTTTTATGGTAATGAAACCTGCACAATAGCTTGCTAAGTTATTATTTGGACTTATTGTGACAGTTTTCAATGGTTTTAGCTTAAAAAAAAAGCGTCCCGACTTTTGTCGGGACGCTCTCTGTGTTTTATATTTTTTCAATTTACAACAAATTAGCCCCGCTGGTTTATACCGGTGGTAATAATAATTGTTGTAATAATTGAAGTGTTAAATTTCATCTTGTCTTGGTGTACTTTGTACACCGTAAAGTAGAAGATTATTTTTTTAAAATGCAAATGTTTTTTAATTTTTATTTCGAAATTTTTATTAAAACGTTTAAGTCTATGTAATAGCCGTATTTTTTGAATACGAATTAGATCGGTACTAAATTAGTATAATAATTATATGCGATTGTTCATTTGCGGTGATGCGGCCAATTTAAATTCTTCTTTCTGATAGTACAATATAGTATACATTTTAGCCGGATGTTTTGTAGAGGGGCTGGTCTTCTGGCCAGCGATTGCACTTGGATTTGACGAAAGAACGGTTTGGAAGAGCAGGTGCATAATTGTTGTTTAACGTTTTACTTAGTGTAATTTTAATATTTTTTTTGTCTTGTAAAACATGATGTAAATATCTGTAAATAAAATATTTACATAATAGTGTATTTGCTACAATATGTAAAAAATTAGCAATTAAAACTAGTTTTTGTGAGAGATAAGTATTTACCTTTGCTGTACTAACTTACTTATTGTTATGAGCAAAGAGAAACTGCAAACGCCAGATTTAAGCTATTTAAATCTAGGCGACAACGTTGCTGTAAAGTACCAATTATCTCCATCGGAATTAATTGAAGATGCATTATTGAATCAGGAAGGTACGCTGGCCTCATCAGGAGCACTGGCGGTTGATACCGGAAAGTTTACCGGACGTTCTCCTAAAGACCGGTTTATTGTTTGCGACAGCGTTACCGAAGACCAGGTATGGTGGGGAGATGTAAACATTAAAATCAGCCCGGAGAAGTTCGATCAGTTATTTTATAAGCTAACGGCTTATCTGGCTGATAAAACCATCTATGTTCGCGATTCTTCGGCATGCGCCAATCCAGATTATGATATTTCTATCCGGGTTATTACCGAAACAGCCTATCAGAATCTTTTTGCTCATCATTTATTTATCCGCCCTGAAGCACATCAGCTGGGAATCACACCCGAGTGGACCATTATTGCTGCGCCAGGTTTTCAGGCCGATCCTTCAATTGATGGTACACGTCAGGAAAATTTCTCTATTCTTAATTTTACGAAGAAAATGATCCTGATTGGCGGTACAGGTTATACCGGTGAAATTAAAAAAGGTATTTTCTCTGTACTGAATTTTATCCTGCCTGTATATAAGAATACACTTTCTATGCACTGTTCTGCCAATGTAGGCAAGGGTGGCGATACAGCTATATTCTTTGGTTTATCGGGTACTGGTAAAACAACACTTTCTGCCGATCCAGAAAGAGGTTTAATTGGTGATGACGAACATGGATGGGGTGCCAGTTCTGTATTTAATTTCGAAGGCGGCTGTTATGCTAAATGTGTAGATTTAACGCAAGAGAAAGAACCTCAGATATATAATGCTATAAGAACAGGGGCATTATTAGAAAATACCAACTTTTTTCCGGGAACAAAGGATGTAGATTACACCAATATCAATAAAACTGAAAATACCCGAGTAGCTTATCCAATTAATTACATTGATAATGCAATATTGCCATCAATAGCTGAAGTACCTAAAAATATTTTCTTTTTAACGGCTGATGCATTTGGGGTATTGCCTCCAATCTCTAAATTAAATGTAGAACAGGCCATGTTCCACTTTATGAGTGGGTACACAGCTAAAGTTGCGGGTACCGAAACCGGGGTGACTGAGCCTCAGTTAACATTCTCTGCCTGTTTTGGCAAGGCCTTCCTACCACTGCATCCTTCCAGATATGCAGCGTTATTAGGCGAAAAGATGGAAAAACACCAGGTAAATGTATGGCTGGTAAATACAGGGTGGACTGGCGGCGCTTATGGAATTGGTAAAAGAATGAAATTAAGCTATACACGCGCAATGATTACAGCGGCCTTAAACGGAGATTTAGACCATAATAAATATAAGCAGCATCACGTATTTAAATTGATGATGCCGCTAAGTTGTCCGGGGGTGCCAAACGAAATTTTAGATCCGTCTAAAACGTGGGACGACCAGGAAGAATACTTTTTAAAGGCCTTTGAGCTGGCCAATGCATTTACCGAAAATTTTAAGCAGTTTGAAGTGCCCAAAGTAGCAAAAAGGCACGACGAAGCGTTAAAATTATGTTAAATGTGCTTTAAAATGCATTTTTTGAGCAAAAAATTTGCAATTCGATTTTTTTTTAGTTTTTATTGTGAAAGAATTGCCTCCGGCTGAGGCAATTTTTTTGTTATATGCCCAACTGAGTTACCGTAAACTAAATGTTAAGTAACGATTTGATTGTTTATTGATTTATTAATTTGTAATTTAAAATCAATTTATAAATTTGTTTTTCGCAACAAAATCAGATAAGACACGTTGTGTGTATTACAAAAGAAATAATAGCTAAAAATTAAAAACAAGAACTAAAACTAAAATTCAAAAAAAAATGGCAAACGCACCAAAACCAACAACTGTTAAAAAAGAGAGCTCTTCTAGTGCTTCAAATGTATTTGCAACATTCGTTATTCCAATCTGTATCGTAATTGGATTCTGCGTTTGGAGATTCGTGTTCGGAGAAGGAACTAACTTTATTGATGGTGACAGAGAGAAATTACCTCTACCTGGAAACTACCTTGGAACAGCATACAAAGGAGGTCCTATCGTAGCGATCTTAGTTGGATTACTATTGGTAGTAATTGTATTCTCAATCGAGCGTCTAATCGTTATTGGTAAAGCAAGTGGAAAAACAAGCTTAGATAATTTCATCCGCAAAGTACAAGGCTTATTAAGCGCAGGAAACATCGAAGCTGCAAAAGCAGAGTGTGATAAACAACAAGGATCGGTTGCTAACGTAATCAAATCTGGTTTGAAAAAATATAGTGAAGTTGAAGCTGATACCAACATGGATGTTGAGCAATCAATCGTTGCTATCCAAAAAGATGTTGAAGAAGCTACAGCTTTAGAAATGCCAATGTTAGAGCAAAACTTAACTGTAATTGCAACTTTGGTATCAATTGGTACGTTAGTAGGTTTATTGGGTACTGTAACAGGTATGATCCGTGCATTCGCCGGTTTAGCAAACTCTGGTGCTCCAGATCAGTCAGCATTAGCGGTAGGTATCTCTGAGGCACTTATCAACACTGCAACAGGTATCTTGGTATCTACTGTAGCAATTATCATGTACAACGTATTAACTTCTAAAATTGATAAGTTAACTTACGCAATCGATGAAGCTGGTTTCAGCATCGTTCAAACATACGCTAGTTCGCATAAATAAGAATTTTGAAAAAATTTTTACCGGCTTTATGGAAAACCGGAAAAAAGATCATCATTATTAAAAACTAGTAAAATATTATGCCTAGAATTAAAGTTAAAAGAACAAGTACAGTAACAGATATGACTGCCATGTGTGATGTGGCATCATTGTTACTTACTTTCTTCATCTTAACTGCTACAGCAAGGCAACCAGAACCATTAGCCGTTTCTACTCCCTCATCTACGTATGAGTTTAAAGTGCCGGCTGAAAACAATGCGATTTTAACAATCGGACAAGGTAAGGTATTCTTCGAAGTAGCAGGTAATAAAGTAAGAGCAAGAACATTAGAACTAATGGGCGAACAGTACAGCGTAAAGTTTACACCTGAAGAAATTCAACGTTTCTCAGTAATCTCAACTTTCGGTGTGCCATTTGCCAGCTTAAAAGGATTTATCGCAATGGGCGGTTCTGATCGTATGAAACCAGGAGTACAAACTGGTATCCCTACAGATTCTACCGATAATCAGTTAAATTCATGGGTTCTAAATGCGCGTAAAGCAACTAAAGAAATCAATAATGCGGATATGCGTCTAAGTATCAAAGGTGATGCTAAAGAAGAATATCCGGTGGTTAAAAAGGTAGTTGACGTGCTTCAGAAGCAAGGAGTAAACAAATTTTTATTGGTTACTAACTCTGAAGCTAAAAAGAAATAAGAAATGGCAGAATTAAATACAGGCGGGAAGAAAGCCACACCAAGGGTTGATATGACTCCGATGGTGGATCTAATGTTTCTTTTGGTAACATTCTTTATCTTAACTACTTCAATATCTACGCCACAAGCAATGGATATTGCAAAACCAGATAAGAACGAGAAGTTACCTGAAAACAGATTAGAACTGAAAGCAAGTAAAACCATGACTATTTTATTGGGTAAAAAAGATAAAGTAGCCTGGTACATGGGAGTAGCTGGAGAAAGCGCACCAACAATTGAATCTGTAGATCAAGTAGGCGATGCTATTATAAAAAATAGAAAAACTGCTGATGCATCAGGAGTTGCAGGCGACTTTGTTGTATTGGTAAAACCAACAGCAGGTTCTACTTTCAAGAACTTTGTTGATATCATGGACGAATTGGAAATTCTTAAAGTTAAGGTCCGTCAAATCGATGACGATAACATTCTTGACAATGAGAAGCAAGCCATGAGAGATCAAGGAATTTTATAATCAATAAAACCAGTAGTTATGTCGAAGTTAGATATATTCAGAAAAGAATGGCTTGAGGTGGTTTTTGCGGATAAAAACAAAAACTATGGTGCATACCAATTGCGTAAAACCAATGGTGCTAACACCACAAAAGCTTTATTTATAGGCTCTGTAATATTTCTAGTGTTATTTTTCTCACCTAAAATCTATAGCCTTATTAAAGGTTCTATGGATCACCAGGACGAGCAGTTAAAAGCACAAGAAGTAATTTTAGCGCCACCACCACCAGTGGATCCAAAAACACCACCTCCACCACCGGTAGAGCCACCGCCACCGAAGGTAGATCAGGTGAAAATGCCACCTCCAATTGTAAAACCGGATATTGAGGTTCGTGATGAACCACCTACGGTTGAAAAGTTGAAAGAAGCTGATCCGGGTCAGAGAGATATTAAAGGTGATCCTACCGCTGATATCGTTATCGCTGAACCAGTAGGTGAAGGACCGAAAAGAGAAGCTGCTGTTGCAGTTGATGATAATAAAGTTTATGACTTTGTTAGTATCGAGAAACAACCAGAATATCCGGGAGGTATTGCGAAATTCTATAAATATTTGAGTGGAGCAATTAAATACCCGCCAATGGCACAAGAAAACAACGTACAAGGTAAAGTATTCTTATCTTTCGTTGTTGAGAAAGATGGTAAATTAACAGATATTCAGGTTACCCGCGGTTTGGGTAGCGGAACTGACGAAGAAGCCATCCGTGTATTGAAAGCTAGTCCACGTTGGAACCCAGGTATCCAAAATGGTAAGCCGGTAAGGGTAAAATACAACATCAACGTTAACTTTACATTGAACTAGTAGTAAATGTTAAATTTTGATATTTTTAAGCAAAAATCGCCTAAACAGCGGTTTTTGCTCATTTTAGGCCTAATCATGTTTGTTTTTTACCTGATTTTAGGCATTGCATTTATCTTTTATGAACCAATTGCACTTCGTTTAAATACTATTCCAACCTGGGGTAGGATTGCAATTGGTATCTTTTTGATTATTTATGCTTTTGTAAGATTATTAAGCCTTGGTAGGCGCGACTAAATCATTAATGAGAAACTTCCTTTTTATATTATTGGTACTTGCACTGGTATCTTGCAAGCGTAAGGGTAAAACCGAAGCAGTTAAGGAAACCCGTACAAGCGGTACACTTAAAATGCTGGTTGATGAAAGTGTTGGCCCGATTGTGCAAGATCAGATTGATATTTTTAGTCTGGATTATCCACAGGCAAAAATCGTGACTGTAGTTAAACCAGAAGAGAAACTTTTGCCAGCATTCCTGAATGATAGTGTAAGGGTAATTGTTCTGCCAAGATTATTAACCAAAGCAGAGGAGAAATATTATAACCAGCGGAATATCAAAATTAACACTTCACGGTTTGCAGTGGATGGTATTGCATTAATTACAAATCAAGGCAATATCGACAGTACAATTAACGTTAAAGATGTAATTGATATACTACAGGGGAAGAATTCAGATAAGAAATTGGTTTTTGATAACGCTTATTCAAGTACCTTTCAATATTTTAAAGAGCTGGCCAAAATCAGCCAGTTTCCGGCTACAGGAGTTTATTCTAAAAATTCAAGTAAAGAAGTAATTAAACTTATTGCAGAAGATAAGAAATTTATTGGTATTTTGGGCGTGAATTGGGTTACGGATCGAAATACAGAAGCGAGTGAATACCTTTCGCAAGTAAAGGTTTTAGGCGTGAAAAACCTAAAAGGGAAAATTGGCGACGATAAGTTTTATAAACCAACCCAGGATAATTTAATCAATGGTGTTTATCCTTTTTTAAGAAATATAAATATCATTGATTGTGAGGGTAGAAATGGTTTAGGCACAGGATTTGCAACATGGTTAAGAAGCCAAAGAGGACAGTTGATTGTACTTAAATCCGGACTTGGCCCACATAAACTAATGCCAAGAGAAATTAACCTGATAAAAGGAAATTAAATTAAAAATTATAAATTGAACCACGAAGTAATCTAAACCAGATACTTCATTTTTATTAAAAAAAACAGAATATCCGATGAAAATTTTAAAGAAAGCAATAACCTTAAATGTAGGTTTGGTGTTGATGGGTTCTGCAGTTTTTGCTCAAAATTTAAATGACGCGAAAAAAGCCATTGACGCGGAACAGTATCAAAAAGCATCATCAATGCTTAAGTCATTGGTGAGCTCAAAAGCATCAGATGGTGAAAATTATTACAATCTGGGTTTGGTTTATCTAAAAACTGGTTATATCGACTCTGCAAGAGCTGTATTTACCAAAGGCATTACTGCCGATCCTAAAAACAATTTAAACTTAATTGGTTTAGGTGAAGCTGATATGTTATCTAATGATCCAACTTCTGCTAAAACTAATTTTGATAAAGCAGTAGCTTTATCTCCGAAAGATTACAAAACTTATTTGTATATCGGAAAGGCCTATTTAGCGCAGGATAAACCAAGTGACGATGTATCTAAACCTGATTTTACCAATGCATTGGCTAACATTACCAAAGCAGATGAGTTAGATTCGAAAGATAAAGATGCTGAAGTATTTTTAGCACAAGGTGATGCCTATGCTCTACAAAAGAAAAACTCTGAAGCTTTAGGCCCATATTTTCGTGTAAACGATATTGATCCCACTAATAGAAGGGCTAAAACGCAGATTGGTAAAATGTACAAAGAGTCAAGAGCGTTTCCTGAAGGTGAAAAAGAATTACAAGACGTAATTGCTGCTGACGCAAATTATGGTCCGGCTTACCGCGAGTTAGGTGAGTTATACTTACAGTGGAGTAGCTTTGGCGTTGATAAGGAAAAAGCAGCTAAAGGTATTGAGAACTACAAAAAATATCTTGATTTAACTGATAAATCTTTAGAATCTCAGTTGCGTTACGCGCAGTTCTTGTTTTATGCTAAAGACTACAAAACGTTAGAGCAAGTAGCTACTTCATTACAAGTACCTGCAAATGATCCTAAAAGTACAGTAGTATCTAGGATGAAAGGTTGGGCTGCCTATGAAAATGGTAACTATCCTCAGGCTTTAACAAGCTTAACAGAGTTTTTTGCCAAAGAAAAAGATAAATCAAAAATTTTAGGTAACGATTATCTTTATTTAGGTAAAGCACAGTTAAAGTCAGGTCAAGATAGTTTAGCTGTACTTAATATTATTGAAGCAGCTAAAAAAGATTCTACAAATGCTGATGCTTTAGCAGAGGCAGCTAAAAGTTTATACGATGCTAAGAAGTTTGCTAAATCAGCAGATGTTTATGAATTAGCCTCGAAATATAATCCAAACGGTAAGGGATCTTTATATAACTATTTGTATATAGGAATAAATAGATTTATGGAATCTTATACTTTAAAGCGTGATAAGAAACCAATGAACTTGCAAGGTTTAATCAAAGGTGATTCTGCACTTAGTCATTTGTCTCAAGTATATCCAGATTTAGCACAGTCGTATCTTTTTAGAGCACGAATTAATGATTACATTGATCAAATTCAGAACAGTGGATCTCCTAAAGGTTTAATGATTCCATTTTACGAAAAGTATATTGTTTCAGTAAAACCTGAAGAACAAGCCGCTGCTAAAAACAATTTGGTTGAGTCTTACAGATTGCTAGGTTCTTGGTATGCTGATAAAGACAAAGCTAAAGCAATTGATTACTTAAATAAATGTCTTGCTTTAGATCCTACTGATAGTTATGCAACAACTAAATTAAAAGAGTTGACTGGTGCAGCAGCTAAGCCAAAAGGCAAATAATTTTAAAGTTAAATAATTTAGAAAAGGCAGAGTTTGGTTACTCTGCCTTTTTCTTTTACTTTTGCATCACAAAATAAAAATTATGCAAGCGCAAAGTTCCTCTATAGATTTTTTACCAATTATATTTCAAGTAATTGTTGCTTTAGGTTTTGTGGTAACCACCCTGGTTGCTACCCATTTATTAGGCCCAAAACGTAAAACAGCCGATAAATTAGAAACCTTCGAAGCGGGTATTAAAAGTGTGGGTAACGCACGTCAGCCTTTCTCTATTAAATATTTCGTAGTAGCTATACTGTTCGTTTTGTTCGATGTAGAGGTTATTTTTATGTATCCATGGGCTGTTAATTTCCGCGCGTTAAAAATGGATGGTATGATAGAGATGTTCATTTTTATGGGCACTTTATTGCTTGGGTTTATTTATGTGATCAAGAAAAAAGTATTAGACTGGAACTAATCAGTTAACAGTTTTCAATTCACAATTAGCAGTTAATAACTTACGATTTTATTAACTGTAAACTGAAAGTTACCAACCGCAAACCAGACGTGTATCACTTACACTATGTACAACTCCTTTTTAGTTATTTAGAAAGGTTCTAAATCTGGTAAAGCTAGTTCAATTGCCTTTTAAATATTGTAAATTTGTTGCTCATTCTGCAAAGGGATGAGCATTTTTTGTTTATAAACATGAGTGAAATTAATATAGTTGATGCGCCTCCAGGAACCGAAGGGCCTGGCTATTTTGCCACCTCTTTAGATAAAGTGATTGGTTTGGCCCGCTCAAATTCATTATGGCCATTGCCATTCGCAACTTCGTGCTGTGGAATCGAATTTATGGCTACAATGGGTTCTCACTACGATTTAGGTCGTTTCGGTGCAGAGCGCTTAAGTTTTTCTCCCCGTCAGGCCGATGTTTTAATGGTTATGGGTACCATCGCAAAAAAGATGGCTCCGGTATTAAAGCAAGTATATATCCAGATGGCAGAGCCACGTTGGGTAATGGCTGTTGGTGCCTGTGCAAGTAGCGGTGGTATTTTTGATACCTATTCTGTTTTGCAGGGTATTGATGAGGTGATTCCGGTGGATGTTTACGTTCCGGGCTGTCCGCCAAGACCAGAAGCCATTTTGGATGGTTTTCAGCGCATTCAGGATTTGGTTAAAAACGAATCGGGCAGAAGAAGAAATTCTGATTATTACAAAGAACTTTTAGGTCAATACGGTATTAAATAATGGAAGAAACGACACTAAATAATACTATCCTGGCAAAACTTAGCGAAAAGTTTGGCGAAAAAGTAACTGCGGTTGCTGAGCCTTATGGTTTGCTCACTTTTGCAACAACAAAAGATGTAATCATCAACGTATTGTCGTTCCTTAAAAACGATTTAAAATTTAACTTCTTAACTGATATTACAGCGGTTCATTATCCGGGTAAAGATCATGGCATTGCAGTGGTTTACCATTTGCACAACATGGTGGAGAAAGTTAGGATCAGGGTTAAAGTTTTTATTTCAGAGCAAAATCCAACCATTCCTACTGCGACAACGGTATGGAAAGGTGCTAACTGGATGGAGCGCGAAACTTATGATTTGTTTGGGGTTAAGTTTGAAGGACACCCTGATTTACGCCGTATTTTAAATATGGACGATTTAGGCGTTCACCCAATGTTGAAACAATATCCATTGGAAGACCCGAACAGAGTAGATAAAAAAGACGAATTTTTTGGAAGGTAATTTTATGAATCATAACCATCCGGTATTTACAGATAACGACCCGCAAAGTGAGCTGGTAACCTTAAACTTAGGTCCAACACACCCTGCAACCCACGGCGTTTTTCAGAACGTTTTGCAATTAGATGGCGAACGTATTGTAAGCGGCGTTTCAACTATTGGGTATATTCACCGTGCTTTCGAAAAGATTGCCGAACACCGCCCATTTTATCAGATTACTCCACTTACCGACCGTTTAAACTATTGTTCTTCGCCTATTAACAATATGGGCTGGCACATGACGGTTGAAAAGTTGTTGAATATCCAGATGCCAAAACGTGTAGATTACCTGCGCGTAATTGTAATGGAGCTTTCGCGTATTGCCGATCACATTATCTGTAACACGATTATTGGTCAGGATACCGGAGCAACAACTACTTTCCTTTATCTTTTCCAGTTCCGTGAGCACATTTACGAAATTTTTGAAGAGGTTTGCGGAGCGCGTTTAACAACAAACATTGGCCGTATTGGTGGTTTTGAAAGAGATTTCAATGATATCGCCTTTGCCAAAATCAATAAGTTTTTAAAGGAGTTTCCCGTAGCTTTAAGAGAGTTCGAAAATCTGTTAACCCGTAACCGCATCTTTATTGATAGGACTGCCGGTGTTGCAGAGGTAACCAAAGAAACTGCATTGGAGTATAGCTGGACTGGACCGCTTTTACGTGCTACTGGTGTAGATTATGATGTTCGTGTAAGCGATCCATATTCTTCTTATCAGGATTTCGATTTCGAAGTTCCGGTAGGTACAAGTGGCGATATTTACGACAGGTATTTGGTTCGTAACGAAGAAATGTGGCAAAGTGTGCGCATTATTGAGCAGGCTTTAGAAAAATTGAAATCAGAAGAAAAAGGTATTTTCCATGCTGATGTTCCTGATTTCTATCTTCCTCCAAAACAAGAAGTATACAACAATATGGAAGCATTAATCTATCACTTTAAAATTGTGATGGGCGAAATTGATGCACCAAAAGCAGAGGTTTATCATGCTGTAGAAGGTGGTAACGGCGAATTAGGTTTCTATCTGATCAATGATGGAGGACGTACCCCGTACCGTTTACACTTCCGCAGACCAAGTTTTATAAATTACCAGATGTTTGCGCCAATGAGCGAGGGCATGTTATTGTCTGATGCCATCATCAACATGAGTAGTATGAACATTATTGCAGGAGAATTAGATGCTTAAAGTAGAAGAACAAACACCTGTAACGTTTTCATCAGAATTGCTGGCCAAATTTGATGAAATAAAAAGCCGTTATCCGGAAGGAAAACAAAAATCAGCTTTGCTACCATTATTACACCTGGTGCAGGCCGAATTTCTTTGGGTTCCAACGTCGGCGATGGATCAAGTTGCTGCGTATTTAAATATTCAGCCAATTGAAGTGTACGAGGTAGCAACATTTTATACCATGTACTTTTTAAAACCACAAGGTAAATACGCTTTGGAGGTTTGCCGTACAGGACCTTGCTGCCTGGTAGGTGCAGAAAAAATATTAAGCCACTTAGAAGATAAGTTAGGCGTAAAAGAAGGAGAAGTAACCGCCGATGGCCTTTTCAGCTTTAGAGGAGTTGAATGTTTGGCAGCCTGCGGTTTCGGTCCGGTGTTACAAATTAGCCCGGAATATACTTTCTACGAAAACCTAACTACCGAAAGTGTAGATAAACTGATTGAAGATTTGAAAAATAAGTCCTAAGTCGCAAGTCTTAAGTCGGGAGTCAATTTAGACTCAAGACTATGGATTATTGACTACAGACTATAGACTAATTAAAATGTCTCGAAAACTGTTACTTGAGCATATAAACGTACCAGGCATCAACACACTTGAAGTCTATCGCCAAAAAGGTGGGTACCGTGCCGTAGAAAAAGCCCTTAAAACTTTAACACCTGAAGAGATTGTTGAAGAAGTTAAGAAATCAGGCTTACGCGGTCGTGGTGGTGCAGGTTTCCCAACGGGAATGAAATGGAGCTTTTTGGCTAAGCCAGAAGGTGTTGCACGTTATCTGGTGTGTAATGCTGATGAGTCTGAGCCGGGAACTTTTAAAGACCGTTATCTGATGAATTACATTCCGCATGCTTTGATTGAAGGAATGATTGTTTCGAGTTTTGCTTTAGGCGCTAAGGTTTCATACATCTACGTTCGTGGAGAGATGATGCCTCAGATCCGTATACTAGAAAAAGCAATTGCTGAGGCAAAAGCTGCAGGATGGTTAGGTAAAAACATTTTAGGAACCGGTTACGATTTAGAATTATATGTTCAGCCTGGTGGTGGTGCTTACATTTGTGGTGAAGAAACCGCTTTGTTAGAATCTCTTGAAGGCAAAAGGGGGAACCCACGTATTAAACCACCTTTCCCTGCAATTGCTGGTTTATATGGCTGCCCTACGGTGGTTAATAACGTAGAATCGATAGCAGCTGTAGTGCCAATTATCAATGATGGAGGTGATGAATATGCTAAAATTGGCATTGGCAGAAGTACAGGTACCAAATTAATATCAGCATCAGGTAATTTAGTAAAACCTGGTGTTTACGAAATTGAATTAGGTTTGCCTGTAGAAGAATTTATCTATTCTGACGAGTATTGCGGTGGTATCGCCAATGGAAAACGCCTGAAAGCAACAGTCGCAGGTGGTTCGTCGGTGCCAATCTTACCGGCTAATTTAACTTTAAAATACGCCAACGGCGAGCCTCGTTTAATGAGTTACGAATCATTATCAGAAGGTGGATTTGCTACTGGAACAATGTTGGGGTCGGGCGGCTTTATAGCTTTTGATGAAGATCAGTGTATTGTTCGCAATACCTGGAATTTCTCGCGTTTCTATCACCACGAAAGTTGCGGACAATGTTCGCCATGCCGTGAAGGTACTGGCTGGATGGAAAAAATCCTTCACAAAATCGAACATGGACATGGAAGCATGGAAGATGTTGATTTATTGTGGGATGTTCAACGTAAAATTGAAGGAAACACGATTTGCCCGTTAGGTGATGCAGCTGCATGGCCTGTAGCAAGTGCTATTCGTCATTTCAGAGATGAATTTGAATGGCACATTAAAGAGCCGGTTAAAAGCCAGAGCCAAAATTATGGTATTGCAAATTATGCAACGCCGATTGAAAAGGCTCCTGTAACAGAAGAAAAATAAAATCGCACAGGTTCGTATCTTCACGAAACGAAAGCTAAATAAATACAATTGGTTTGTGTTGACACAAGCCAAGAAGAAAATAAAAGATTATCATTAACCATGAGTGAAAAAGTTAAGGTTACGATAGACGGGATAACTGTAGAGGTTGATAACGGAACCACCATCCTGAATGCTGCAAGGCAAATTGGAGGTGACATTGTTCCGCCTGCCATGTGCTATTATTCTAAGTTGCAAGGCAGTGGTGGTAAATGCCGTACCTGTATTGTTAAGGTAACAAAAGGTTCGGAGAAAGATCCACGCCCAATGCCAAAATTGGTTGCTTCTTGCCGTACAACTGTAATGGATGGGATGGAAGTGCTTAATATTACTTCGCCGGAGGTTTTAGAAGCACGAGCCGGTGTTGTAGAGATCTTATTGATTAACCACCCATTAGATTGTCCTGTTTGCGATCAGGCAGGAGAGTGCGATTTACAGAATTTAGGTTACGAGCACGGTTTGCAAAAAACACGTTATGAGTTTGAGCGCCGTACTTTCGAACGTATTGATATTGGCGATAAAATTCAGCTGCACATGAACCGTTGTATTCTGTGCTATCGTTGTGTTTTCACCGCCGATCAGATTACGAATAAACGTGTTCACGGTATTTTAAACCGTGGCGACCATTCAGAAATTTCTACCTATATCCAGCAAGCGGTTGATAACGATTTCTCGGGAAACGTAATTGATGTTTGCCCTGTTGGTGCTTTAACTGATAAAACTTTCCGTTTCAAAAACCGTGTTTGGTTTACCAAACCAGTTGATGCACACCGCAATTGCGATCATGAAAAATGCAACGGTAAAGTAACACTTTGGTATAAAGGAGAAGATGTGATTCGTGTTACTGCACGTAAAGATCAGTTTGGTGAAGTGGAAGAATTTATCTGCAATACCTGCCGTTTCGATAAAAAAGCTACATCCGATTGGACAATCGAACATCCAACACATATTGATGATACTTCGGTAATTGCATCTAACCACTACGAAACATTAAAACCATTGCCGGTAATTAAGCCAAATGCAGCATTACAGGCAGCGAATGAAATTGAATTACATAAAACAGTTAAATACTAATGGATACAGGTTTTATCATAGAAAAATTTATTCTGGTAGCGGTAATTTTCGGTATCAGTTTGGTAATTGCCATGTATTCTACCTATGCTGAACGTAAGGTTGCTGCATTTTTGCAAGATCGTTTAGGCCCGGATAGAGCTGGTCCCTTTGGTATTTTACAACCTTTGGCTGATGGTGTGAAGATGTTTATGAAAGAGGAGATTATCCCAACTTCATCAAACCGTTTCTTATTTATTGCCGGGCCGGGTTTAGCTTTACTTTGTGCCTGTATTGGTACAGCAGTAATTCCATGGGGCAATCCAATTGAAATTGGTGGCAAAATCATTCCATTACAGGTTACAGATATCAACGTAGGTGTTTTATATATCTTCGGTGTGGTTTCTTTAGGTGTTTATGGTGTGATGATTGGTGGATGGGCATCTAATAACAAATACTCTTTGTTAAGTGCAATTCGTGCAGCGTCACAAAATATCAGCTACGAGATCGCAATGGGATTATCGATCATTGCTTTGTTACTTGTAACAAACTCTCTAAGTTTAAAAGAAATTGTAAGTAAACAACATGGTTTTTGGGAAAATGGCTGGTTTACCTGGTATTTCTTTAAACAACCACTAGGGTTTCTCATTTTCATGGTATGTTCTTTTGCCGAGACCAACCGTGCACCATTCGATTTACCAGAATGTGAAACGGAGTTGATTGGTGGTTATCACACGGAATATTCGTCAATGAAATTAGGGTTCTACCTCTTTGCAGAGTACATCAACATGTTTGTATCATCTGCAGTAATGGCGACACTATATTTTGGTGGTTTTAACTATCCGTTTATGGATCTGGCAGCGACTCATTGGGGAGCGAATTGGGCGTCCATCATCGGTGTGATCATTTTCTTTGGAAAAATATGCGGATTCATTTTCTTCTTCATGTGGGTGCGCTGGACTATCCCGCGTTTCCGTTACGATCAATTGATGAATTTAGGCTGGAAAGGATTAATTCCTTTAGCCATTGCCAACATTATAATAACTGGAATTGTGATTGCGATTATTGAGAAGTTTTAATTATGGAATCATTAAGTAATAAGAAAAAAGTACTGGAACAAAAGCCACTGAACTTTATGGAGCGGATGTACCTTCCGGCAATCGTAAAGGGAATGGGCATCACCATTAGCCACTTATTCAAAAAAGAGGCTACAGTAAGATATCCGGAAGTAGAACGTGAATTCTCAACCAACTTTAGGGGGATGCACTCGCTAAAGCGTGATGAAAACGGTAAAGAGCGTTGTACTGCCTGCGGTTTGTGTGCTTTATCTTGCCCGGCCGAAGCAATTACTATGATTGCTGCAGAACGTAAGCCAGAAGAAAAACATTTATACCGTGAAGAAAAGTATGCTGCAACTTATGAAATTAACATGTTGCGTTGCATTTTCTGTGGATTATGTGAAGAAGCTTGCCCGAAAGAGGCTATTTATTTAGACGGACCGATTGTGCCTGCTGATTATTTACGTAAAGATTTTATTTACGGGAAAGACAAACTGGTAGAGGCTCCGTTGGAAATGAAAAAATAATACCTCGGTTCGTGTCTTCACGAATCGAAATATAAATACTGGTTTGTGATGACACAAACTATGGACATAAACAAAAAACAAATTAATGAGTACACAAGTATTCTATTTCGTAGCCACATTAAGTATCCTCTTTTCGCTGTTGGTGATTTTTGCAAAAAATCCAATCCACAGTGTGTTGTACTTAATCTTAACCTTTTTCACATTTACGGTGCATTATGTACTGTTGAATGCTCAATTCCTGGCGGTTGTAAACTTCATTGTTTACATGGGGGCCATCATGGTATTATTCCTCTTCGTACTGATGTTGCTCAACCTGAATAAGGAAACAGAGCCATCAAAATCGCCGCTAATTAAAATTGTTGGTGTAATTGCTGGCTGTTGCTTAATTGTAACCTTAATTGGTTCGTTAAAAGCAGCAAGTATAAGCAGCCCGTTAATTTTAAAAAATCCGGGATTAGGTTTGGTAGAAAACTTAGGTAAAGAGCTTTTCGGACCATTCTTGTTACCGTTTGAATTATCATCTCTGTTACTGTTGGCAGCAATGGTTGGAGCCGTTTTATTATCTAAAAGAGATGAGGTAGAAGCATAATGGAAAATTTAACTACACAAATGGCAGGCGTTCCGCTAAATCACTACATCTATTTAAGTGCAATTATTTTCACTATTGGTGTAATTGGCGTGTTAACCCGCAGAAATGCAATCGTAATTTTCATGTCAGTAGAGTTGATGTTAAATGCAGTTAACCTGCTTTTAACCGCTTTCTCGGTGCACAGCAATGATCCTTCCGGACAGGTTTTCGTATTCTTTATTATGGCTTTGGCCGCTGCAGAAGTTGCAGTAGGTTTGGCCATCATCGTAATGGTGTACAGAAATACGAAATCGATAGATATTAATGTTTTAAATCGCCTTAAGTGGTAAATATATAATAAGAATGACAATAGAACAATTGATTTGGTTGGTTCCGTTACTTCCTTTTTTAGGTTTTGTAATTAACGGACTAGGCAGAAAATCTTTATCTAAAGGACTTGTTGGGATCATCGGAAGCGGCGTAATTTTAGCTTCTTTTATCATCAGCGTAGTTATTTTCTTTAGTTTACAAGGCGATACCCAAAAATCTCACGAAGTATTTTTATTCGACTGGATTAGCGCTGGCGCATTACACATTCCTTTATCATTTTTGGTCGATCCGTTAAGCTCGATCATGCTTTTGATTATCACTGGAATTGGTTTCTTAATCCACTTATATTCTACCAGCTACATGCACGATGACGAAGGATTCGGTAAATTTTTCAGTTACCTTAACCTGTTTGTATTCTTCATGCTATTATTGGTATTGGGTTCTAACTATATCGTGATGTTTATCGGTTGGGAAGGTGTTGGTTTATGCTCGTACCTGCTAATCGGTTTCTGGTATACCAACAGTGCTTATGCATCAGCAGCCAAAAAGGCTTTCGTAATGAACCGTATTGGTGATTTAGGCTTTTTGCTAGGTGTATTCCTAATATTCAATTTCTTCGGAAGTGTTGAATTCTCTAAAATTTTCCCTCAGGCAGCTAATATGTTACCTGGCAACAACATTTTGGTTTTAATTACCATTTTATTGTTTATAGGTGCCTGCGGTAAATCGGCGCAATTGCCATTGTTTACCTGGTTACCAGATGCGATGGCCGGACCAACTCCAGTTTCGGCCCTAATCCACGCAGCAACGATGGTAACGGCAGGTATTTACATGATTGCCCGTTCGAGCGTATTGTTTGATCTGGCTCCGCTAACCCAGCACATCATTGCAATTGTTGGTGCTGCAACCGCTTTAGTCGCTGCAATTATTGCCTTAACACAAACTGATATTAAAAAGGTATTGGCATATTCAACCGTATCTCAGTTGGGCTATATGTTTTTAGGTTTGGGCGTTGGTGCTTACACCGGGTCGTTCTTTCACGTATTAACCCATGCATTCTTCAAAGCTTTATTGTTCTTGGGCGCTGGTTCGGTTATCCATGCGATGCACCACGAGCAAGATATGCGCCACATGGGTGGATTAAGAGGTAAGCTGAAAACTACTTTTGCCACCATGATGATCGGTACCATTGCTATTGCAGGTTTACCGCCATTCTCTGGTTTCTTCTCAAAAGACGAAATTTTAGCCCATGCATTTCAAGCCAGTCCTATACTTTGGGGAATTGGCGTATTAACGGCATTCTTAACCGCATTTTATATGTTCAGGATGATGTTTCTTACTTTCTCTGGAAAGTACCGCGGAACACATCACGCTGAAAGCCATATTCATGAGTCGCCAGCTGCAATGACATTGCCTTTAATCATTTTAGCTATACTTGCTGCAATTGGTGGAGCAATCAACTGGCCACACATTTTTGGCGGTAACGAATGGTTGGCACACTGGTTAACAGGGGCAGGTGTTGCCCAGCACGAATTGGATTTAAGTCATTCTACCGAGCTCGCTTTAATGGGTACTTCGGTTGCAGCAGCAGTTATTGCTTTATTGTATGCTTATACTAAATATGTAAAAGGTGCGCATGTTCCGGTTGCTGATGAGGCACCGCGTTCAGCATTGGCCAAATTATCATACAACAAATTTTATTTAGATGAGATTTACGATTTCATCATTACAAAACCTTTAGATGTCCTTTCGAAATTCTTTTACAGGATTATCGATAACAAGTTTATTGATGGGATTGTAAACGGATTGGGATGGAGTACAAATGAAGCCAGTAAAGGCCTTCGCTTGTTGCAGAGCGGAAACGTTGGTTTCTACCTGTTTATGATGGTATTCGGTATCATCGCGTTATTGATCTATACATTTAGTTACATATTATAAAAAGGGTTCAAAAATAAATAATGGAACAACTTTTACTACTTATATTTCTTCCGCTTGCGGGTGCTATTATTACAGCATTTGCAGGTAAGTCGGCTAAAATAGTTTCGACCGTATTTTCGGTGGTTTCTTTAGGGCTGACTTTGTTTATCGCCTGTAACTTCATTCCGAATGCAAGTACACAGTTTGAAGCAAATTTACCCTGGATTGCTGATCTGGGCATTAATTTCCACGCAGGTATTGATGGTATTAGCATGTTGGTGGTATTACTTACCAACTTATTAATCCCGATTATCATCCTGTCGAGCTATAAACACGACTACAAAAATCCAGCTGCTTTTTACGCGTTGATTTTATTTATGCAAACCGGCTTGTTATTGGTGTTTACAGCATTAGATGCTTTCCTTTTCTATATTGGCTGGGAAGCCGCACTAATTCCGATTTATTTTATTTGCGCATTCTGGGGTGGAAAAGACCGTATTCGCATTAACATGAAGTTTTTTGTGTATACCATTGCGGGTTCGTTATTTATGCTAATGGGTATTATTTACCTGTACTTACAAAATCCGGTACATAACTTTGATATCCAGGCTTTTTATGCTTTAAATTTAGATTCAGCACAGCAAGGATGGATTTTCTGGGCTTTCTTTATTGCTTTTGCGATTAAGATGCCAATTTTTCCTTTCCATACCTGGCAGCCAGATACCTATACCGCGGCACCTACCCAAGGTACCATGCTATTATCGGGTATTATGTTAAAAATGGGTATTTATGGTGTAATCAGATGGCTATTGCCAATAGTACCTGCAGGTGTTCATGATTGGTCTTGTTTGGCTATCGGCCTATCTATTATCGGTATCGTTTATGCTTCTTTAATTGCCTTTACACAAAAAGACGCCAAACGTTTAGTAGCTTATTCATCAATTGCTCACGTAGGTTTAATTTCGGCGGGTATTTTTGCACTAAACCAGCAAGGTATGCAAGGTGCAATGGTTCAGATGTTGAGTCACGGTATTAACGTGGTTGGTTTATTCTTTGTTTTGGATATTATTTTCTCTCGTGTAAAAACCCTTAAAATTGAAGAATTAGGAGGAATTGCAAAAGTAGCACCACAATTAGCTGTCAAGTTTTTAATCATCGTTTTAGGAACAGTAGCTTTGCCAGGAACGAACGGCTTTATTGGTGAATTTTTATTGTTGATAGGCGTTTATAATTACGGTATTTGGGCAGCTGCTATTGCAGGCTTAACCATCATTTTCGGTGCTGTATACATGTTGCGTATGTATCAGAATGTAATGCTGGGTAAAACCAATGAATTAACGGTTACTTTCCGCGATATCGAAGGATCGGAGAAATTTGTCCTTTATTTGATCTGTGCTTTAATTATCGTTTTGGGTGTTTATCCAAAACCATTATTGCACTTAACAGAGGCATCTGTACAACATTTATTAGAACAGGTAAATCAAAAATTAACATCAGTAAAATAAGCAATGAATATTATAATAACCATTAGTATAACAGCTTTTATTGTACTTTACGCAGGTTTGTTTAAAGCAAATAAAGCATTATTGCCGCTTACCGTTGTTGGCTTACTTACGGCCTTAGGCTTTACTTTTTGCGCCTGGGGTGGCAATGCTGTTCAATTCGGAATGATGCAGACTGATAATTTCGCCCTTGCATTTTCTGGCGTTTGTATAGTAGGTACACTTTTGATTTTCTTATTAACCCAAAACTATTTTCACTCCAAAAGCGATAACGTTGCCGAATACTATACCCTAATCCTTTTCGCCCTTGCGGGGATGATTATGATGGTGTCGTATAAAAATATGGCGATGCTTTTTGTTGGTCTGGAAATCATGTCGGTAAGTTTATATATCCTTGCTGGTATCCGTAAAACAGATTTTGCTTCAAACGAAGCTTCGTTAAAGTATTTCTTAATGGGGGCTTTTTCAACAGGCTTCCTATTGTTCGGTATTACTTTAATTTATGGAGCAACCGGTTCTTTCGATTTAGATAAAATTCAGGCTTACCTGGTAAATAACAGTGCTGCAGTTTCACCAATCTTTTATCCCGGTGTAATCCTGATGATGATTGGTTTGTGTTTTAAAATCGGTGCAGCGCCTTTCCACTTCTGGACTCCGGATGTTTACGAAGGTGCACCATCTTTAATTACCACCTTTATGAGTACGGTAGTTAAAACTGCTGGTTTTGCTGCATTCTTACGTTTGTTCGCAGGTGCTTTGGCTCCATTACACGAGTTTTGGGTTATGCCATTAATCGTTATCGTTTGCCTTACTTTGTTTATTGGTAACGTAACGGCCTTGTTCCAAAAGAACTTTAAGCGTATGCTGGCTTATTCAAGTATCTCACACGCCGGCTATTTGTTGTTTTCGCTTGTTGTATTGACTAAAAACTCAGGCAACAATGTTTTAGTATACGCTGCTGCCTATACTTTTGCATCGATTATCGCCTTTGCTGTATTAATTCTGGTAAAACAGAAAACGGGTAGCGACAGCTTCGAAAGTTTTAACGGTTTAGGAAAGAAAAATCCTTTAGTGGCTTTATGTTTAACCGTTGCGATGTTATCATTAGCAGGTATTCCGTTAACAGCTGGTTTCATCGGTAAATACCTGATGTTCCTGAATGTAATGACCGAATATAAAACCTTATTGGTAGCCTTTGCAATTTTAAACGCATTGGTTGGTTTCTATTACTATTTCAGGGTTATTGTAGCCATGTGGTTTAAAGATGGCGCAGATACAACGCTTACAACTCCGGTACAATACAAAGTGGTACTATTGGTTTCAGTAGTAATTACGCTTGTTTTAGGTATCTGTCCAGCAATAATTTTAAACCTGATATAGGTATGCTGTTGTTTAATAATTATTTGTAGTTTTACGAATAATTGAATATGCACGATTTTTGGAATAACCTGCATCAGCTAATTGATCCCGAGAAATTATTGAGGGAGGGCGGTTTCTATCTTGTTGTATTCGTAATCTATGCAGAAACCGGCCTGTTCTTTGGGTTCTTTCTCCCAGGCGATTATTTACTGTTCTTGGCTGGCATGTTTGTTGCTACCGGTAAACTGGATGTAAATATTGCTGTGCTTTTAGCCGGTTTATGTGTTGCGGCAATTTCAGGTAATTTTACAGGTTATTGGTTCGGGCGTAAAACCGGTCCGGTATTGTACACCAGAAAAGATAGCTTCTTTTTTAAGAAACGTTATTTAAAAGCAGCAGAAGACTATTACCACAAACAGGGCGCGTTTGCACTAATTATGGGTAGGTTTGTTCCGATTGTAAGAACTTTTGCACCTATTTTTGCGGGAGTTGTAAAGCTCGATTTTAAAAAATTTGCACTTTATAATGTAGTTGGTGGAACACTTTGGATCTGTTCTCTAACTTTATTGGGCTATTTTTTAGGTCGCCGCTTCGAAAAAGAAATAAACGATTATTTATTATATATTATTATTGGCTTTATCCTTATAACAACTATACCATTATTAATTACCTTTGTAAAAAGTAAAGTAGTGAAAGGTCCTGAAGAGGATAAAACAGATTTAAATTAGAAATGGTAAAAGACGATCATCACGCGTGGCATAGCGTATCTCCTGGAAACAATGTTCCAGAAATTGTAAACGCAATTATTGAAATTCCAAAAGGTTCAAAAGCAAAATACGAAATAGATAAAGAATCAGGTCTGATTAAATTGGATAGGGTTCTTTTTTCATCAGTTATGTATCCGGCTAACTATGGCTTTATTCCGCAAACTTATTGCGATGATAAAGATCCTTTAGATATTCTGGTTCTTTGTTCAGTTGATGTTTATCCAATGACATTAATTGAAGCTAAAGTAGTAGGTGTTATGCACATGGTTGATAACGGTGAGCAGGACGATAAAATTATTGCTGTTGCAGCACACGACATGTCAGTAAACTACATCAACGATTTAGACCAGTTACCTCCACACCAAATGAAAGAAATTGTTCGCTTCTTTCAGGATTATAAAGCATTAGAAGATAAAAATGTAACCATCGAGCATTTATTAGGTGTTCGTTATGCACATAAAGTAATTAAAGAAAGCATAGAACTTTATAACACAACATTTAGAGAATTAGCTTAATGGATTTACCCACGGTCTGTTTGTTTTTAAATTCAGCGTTAAGTACAATACTGCCAACCCCAAATGTAGTTCTTGTAGCCTTACAGGAGCCCGATACCGGATCAGTTGGCTGGCGTTTGTTTTTTGCCTTGTTTTTGGTGCTTTTAAATGGATTTTTTGTGGCAGCAGAATTTGCCATTGTAAAAGTCCGGGCATCACAAATAGAAATTAAAGCCAAATCAGGCAGTCGTGTAGGTAAAATGGCTAAAGGCATTATCCATAACCTGGATGGTTATTTGGCCGCCACACAGCTAGGTATAACGCTTGCATCACTAGGCTTAGGTTGGGTTGGTGAAGGCGTTATGCATACTATCTTTAAAAATCTTTTCGATAGTTTAGAATGGGGGCTTAGCGATGCTTCCATCCATACTGCCTCAACAATTGTGGCTTTTTCGTTAATTACGATCATGCACATTGTTTTTGGTGAGCTTGCGCCAAAATCGTTTGCTATCCAAAGACCTGTAGCTACAACATTATTTGTTTCGCTGCCATTGCAGTTGTTTTATGTTGTATTTAAGCCTTTTATCTGGACTTTAAACAGCTTAGCCGCCGTTATTCTAAAACCATTTGGTATTGATACCTCTGGTGGGCACGAATCGCTGCACAGTACTGAAGAACTTCAATATTTACTCGATCAGGGTAAAGAAAGTGGTGCCCTTGATAACAATGAGCACGAACTAATAAAAAATGTATTCGATTTTAACGAGCGTGTTGTAAAAAACATCATGGTGCCCCGAACTAAAATTTCGGGTATAGAACTTACTTCAGATAAAGAAGAAGTAATTGACACGATTATCAAAGAAGGCTATTCGCGTTTACCGGTTTACGATGATATCATGGATAAAATCGTTGGTATTATCCACGCAAAAGATATTTTGCCCTTGGTAGCAGCTGGTAACCAGCACTGGACTTTAAACGACATTATCAGAAAACCATATTTTGTAACAGAGACCAAAAAAATTAACGACCTGATGAGCGAGCTGCAAAGCAACCGCATTCAGATTGCCATTGTTTTGGATGAGTTTGGCGGAACTGCAGGTATGGTAACCCTAGAAGATATTGTAGAAGAACTGGTTGGTGAAATCCAGGATGAATACGACGAAGAAAAACCATTGGTAGAAAAAGTATCAGACAATGAGTTTATTGTTAATGCATCTGCAACCGTTTACGATGTAAATGAGCATTTACCTCACGATCTGCCTGAAGATGAAGATTTTGATACGATAGGTGGCTTGGTTTCGCACATTTTTGAGCGTATTCCGGAGGTTGGTGAGAGCAACGAATCTTATGGTTATTTGTTTACAATCCTCAAAAAAACAGAACAGAATATCGAAACCATTAAGTTAGAACTGGTTATTAATAAGGCAGATATGGTTGATAATCATTAATTTCAGCCATGCATATTTTTTATACGCCAGATATAACCCAAAATACCTACACCCTTAACGAAGAAGAAAGCAAACATTGTGTTAGGGTACTTCGCTTAACTGTTGGTGCTATTGTTAATCTGGTAGATGGTAAAGGTGGTTTTTATACTGCCGAAATTACTTCCGATAATCCTAAAAAAGTTTCGTTATCCATACTAAAAGTAGAAACGGAATATCATAAACGGAACCATTACCTACATATTGCCGTAGCACCTACCAAGAATATCGATCGCATAGAGTGGTTTTTGGAGAAAGCTACCGAATTAGGTATTGATGAAATTACCCCACTTATTACCGATCGCTCTGAGCGTAGGGTAGTAAAAGAAGATCGCTTGAATAAAGTAATCACCTCTGCGGTAAAACAATCTATAAAGGCATACCACCCCAAACTGAACGATGCCATTTCGTTCGATACTTTTTTGAAACAACCTTTTGAAGGTGAAAAACTAATGGCACATTGTATTGATGAAGGAGAGAAACTGTATATTTCACAGCTTGTTGCACCACATCAAAAATATCTGATCCTGATCGGTCCCGAAGGAGATTTCACACCTGAAGAAGTGAATTTAGCTTTGAACAAAGGCTTTAAAGCATTAACTTTAGGTGATAACAGGTTGCGCACCGAAACTGCTGCGCTGGCTGTTTGTTTTGAAATCAATTACCTTAACCGATAACCAATTTGAAGTTTTCAGTTTTTAATTTTCAGTTTCCGAAGTGGCGAACAGTAGCTTTTGCTGGTGCGCTTTTAGCTTTCTGCTTTAGTCTTTCCGCTTTTATTCCACCAACTTACCGCATGGCTAAGCTGAAATATAACGGGGGTGGCGATTGGTATGCAGACCGCACCGCACTTCCAAACCTGATTGCTTTTTGCAACACCAACCTTAAAACTAATTTTTACACCGAAGAAAGCATTGTCGAAGTTGGATCGAAGGAACTGTTTAATTATCCCTTTGTTTATATGACAGGGCATGGCAATGTGGTTTTTAGCGATCAGGACGTTAAAAATTTGCGACAGTATCTTATTGGTGGTGGCTTCCTGCATATCGATGATAACTACGGCCTGGATAAGTTTATCAGGCCCCAAATGAAAAAGGTATTTCCGGAATTGAGTTTTGTAGAATTGCCTGCCAGCCACGCTATTTACAATCAGAAATTTAAATTTCCGGGTGGTTTGCCCAAAATACACGAGCATGATAATAAACGCCCGCAGGGATTTGCACTGATATATAAAGGTAGAGTAGTATGTTATTATACCTACGAATGCGATTTAGGCAACGGCTGGGAGGATTTTGGTACTTACCCTGAGGATACGCAGGAAACCCGCACTAAAGCGCTTAAAATGGGTGCAAATCTGATTCAATATGCTTTAACCCAATAAACATGTATAAAGTAAAAGTCAACGATCAGTTTTTATTTGAGATAGAAAATAGGGATTCGGCATTTTTAGTAAATGGTGATCCTGTTCAATTTGATTTAAGCGAAGTAAACGGCTCCCGTGCACATGTTTTATATCAGCATAAATCTTTCCGTACAGAAATTGTTGAGGTAAATAAGGCGGGTAAAACTTGTACTATTAAAGTGAATGGAAATACTTATCAAATTAGTATAGAAGATCAGTTTGATGAACTGCTGAAGCAACTGGGACTCGATAACCTGGCGGCAAATAAAGTATCAGAAATTAAAGCGCCTATGCCAGGTTTGGTGTTAAAGGTTTTGGTAGCAGAAAACACCGAAGTTAAAAAAGGCGATAACCTGCTCATTTTAGAAGCAATGAAAATGGAGAACATCCTGAAGTCTTCTACCGATGGTACCGTTAAAAAGGTTATGGTAGTGCAGGGCGATAAAGTAGAAAAGAACCAGGTGTTGGTTCAGTTTAAATAAGTCTTGCTGGCGTATCACGGCATTTCGAGCGGCCTTTAGGGCCCCACACTTAAAAAAGAGATGCTGAAATAAATTCAGCATGATGTGTACTGATTGATAACATATTAAAGATAAGCGTATATAAATATCTTGACGCATAAAAAAGTCCCGGCTGTTTAAAACCGGGACTTTTCTTTTTTATTTACCTCTGCTTACCCTGTAAGGTTTTTGCGGAGGGTTTTTAAAACTTCTTTTTCCTGCAGTGCTAATTTCTGGTGCACCTAGCATAGTCATGGCACAACGGAAACCAACTTCTGCTGATGATTCATCCTGCTGCATGAAACGACGTGTTGCCGGGTTTAACCAGTAAGCCATATCATTCCAGGAACCACCTTTATATACTCTCGATTTATCGTTAACCAAGGTTACACCTTCATCATTTAACAAGGTATTCTGTCTGTCGCGATAACCTCTTTGGTCGGCCTGGTAGCTTGTAGAAGCTGTGGCTCCCTGAGGATCTGTTGATTTCGAAATAGAATCGGCACGTTTAGTTTGTGCTTGTTTCTCTGCCCAGGTTTGTTTGCGGCCTGAGTAAGCATTTTCCTTAATTGGATTGCCATACTTATCAAGCGCAATTTTACCGTTTTGAGCATCTTCTAATTTTTTATTGGTGAAATAGTTACCACGGTAAGGGTTAAATGCATCAGCATCGGTAAATGTACCTGTTCTGTATACGTCGTTTACCCATTCGTTCACGTTTCCAGCCATGTTATATAAACCAAAATCGTTTGGTGTATATTGAATAACCGGAACAGTTAAATCACCCTTATCATTCAATGAACCGCCCACACCCATATAATCGCCGGGTGCTCTTTTAAAGTTGGCCTGAATCATACCTCTGGTTTTCTTTTTAGCCGAACTTACGCCCAGACCATTCCATGGGTAGATTTTGTTTTGGTTAATGTTTTCGTATTCAGTATTGCCAATTAAACCTAAAGCGGCATATTCCCACTCTGCTTCTGTTGGTAAGCGGTAAGGTTGCATAATAACACCATCCTCCAAAGTTGCATTTCTTCTCGGCTGACTGTTTCTACCACCACCAGTAGCTGCTGTTGAAGCACCCGCTGTAGTAGTTGCCGAACCAGACCTTGTGTTATAATCAATCGGCGCATTTTTACCTTTATCATCGTACTGGCCATTTAAATAAGCATCAGTATTAAATGGTTTGTTAGGTCTTTGGGTTGCGGCTGCAGTTGCATTATTGTTTCTGCCCGAGTTTCCGCCAGCTAAAGTTTTGTAATCTGTTAAGATTCCTTTTTCACGCAAGATAAATTCGTTGGCTCTCGAAGTTCTCCATTCGCAATAACGCGAAGCCTGCTCCCATGATACACCTACAACAGGATAATCGCGGTAGGCCGGGTGTCTTAAATAGTTATCTACATAAGGTTCGTTGTAAGATAACGCACGACGCCAAACCAAAGTGTCTGGAAGTTCGTTGTAATAAAACTCACGATCTTCAGGATAATTGTATCTGATCCAGTGTAAATATTCTAACCAATCGGTGTTCGAAACTTCGGTTTCATCCATGTAAAAAGAAGGAACGGTAACCTGTCTTTTGTAATTGTAGATATTCGGTTCAACACCAGCCACCTCAATGGCACTACCACCAACTACCAAAACACCACCCTCAATCGGGATTAAACCAGGGCCTGGTGCACGCTTATATTGCGTAGCTACAGCAAAAGCACCAGATTGGTTCTTCTTACTTTTCCTATCTGCATAAGGAATGCCTGTTTTACTAGAACTGTTCCCGCCTTTAGAGCTACAGCTCGAAAGCAGGGCGGCTAATGATAAACAAGTAAAAGAATATAGTATTAGTTTTTTCATATAATGCAACGGGATATAGCCTAATGGCCTTTCAACCGATAAAATTAAACAATTTTAAATGAATATATAAATAATGTGACAATAAAATATCTAATATATTTTTAAGCCATAACGTATTATTTTTAGGCGTATTGTGTCTGTTTACTTTTTCAGTGAAATTTTAGCTAAATAATTAGAAATAAGTGAGATAATTTTGGAGTTTCTTAATTACACCGCTGATTTTTTTATTAAACAGCTACCAAGCAAGCATATGGGATTTGGTGGGTTTGTATAGGTTACGATATGAAATAGCAAAGTGATGCAATCCTTAATCCCATTCAATAAAGCTTAATATCAATTAAACACAGTTGGTCGAAAATTTTGTTCGCTAAATAAAAAACTATGGAAAATTAAGTTTATAATTGAATAAGATAATATAGCTAAATTGCTGTTAATTTAATGTTTAGGTTAAATGCAGTCACAGCGATATGTAAAAATCGTAGGTTTAATTAGTAAATAATGATAGAATTCGTAATTTGGTGAAATATAATTTTTGGTTTTACGTTACATGATATATTCTCTAGTATTTGCTAAATACCAAAATCTAAAATTACGGACCTTCAAAGGATGAATTTCAAGTATATCAGTAAGCTTGCTTTTTCTGCACTCTCTATGGCATTGCTGTTTGGTAAAACAAATGCTCAGGTAACCATAGGAAATACACAGACAAATGGAAGCGAGTCGAACAATATTGTAACAGCAGTTCCGTTCCTGCTTATTACGCCCGACGCCCGTGCCGGTGCAATGGGTGATGCAGGTGTAGCTGTAGCCGGCGATGTAAATTCGGCCAGTATTAATGCGTCGAAACTGGCATTTTTGGATAAACCTTATGGCTTTTCTGTTTCTTATAGCCCCTGGTTAAAAAGCCTGGTGCCCGATATTAACCTGGCTTACTTAAGTGGGTTTTATAAATTAGACGATCGCAATACCATTGGCGCTTCGTTAAGGTATTTCTCTTTAGGCTCTATTCAGCTTACCGATATTAACCAACAGGATTTGGGAATTTCGAATCCTAACGAGTTGGCTTTTGATGTTTCCTTTGCCCGTAGCTTTGGCGAAGAATTTTCGTTGGGAACTTCTGTAAGGTACATTTACTCTAACCTGGCTTCTGGTCAGTTTTCGTCATCGGGGCAGGTACATAGTGGAAATGCCCTCGCAGTTGATGTTTCAGGATTGTATAAAACCAATACCTCAATGTTTGGTAAACAGGCTATCCTTTCGGCTGGAGCCAACATTTCTAATATTGGTACAAAAATGAGTTATTCAGACGGCGGCCAGAATTTTTTCCTGCCTACTAATTTTAAATTGGGCGGCGCTTCAACCATTATTGTCGACGATTTTAGTACCATTACCCTCGCACTCGATTTTAATAAGTTATTGGTACCTACACAACCGATATACGATTCGAACAACAATATTGTAAGTGGTAAAGATCCAAACCGCTCGGTACCAGCAGGTATTTTTGGTTCCTTTAGTGATGCACCAGGCGGATTCAGCGAGGAGCTTAAAGAGGTTGGCATTTCAACCGGACTGGAATATTGGTATAACCAACAATTTGCGGTAAGGGCAGGATACAATTATCAGAGTCCTATGAAAGGCGATAGCCGCTATTTTACACTCGGTCTTGGCCTTAAATACAATGTTTTTAATATCGATTTTTCTTATTTATTGGCCAATGCGCAAACTAGTCCGCTGGCTAATACCTTACGTTTTGGTCTTTTGTTTAACTTTGGCGATAAGAAACTGGTAAAAAAGTAAAACTTTAAACCATTTCCATTGCAGTTAAACAATTAACCCAAATTTCAAATGAAAATTAGAGTAGGCTTCGGATTTGATGTTCACCAGTTAAAAGATCAGCACCCCTTTGTAGTAGGGGGTGTAACATTAGATCATCATAAAGGTGCTTTTGGTCACTCCGATGCAGATGTGTTGCTACATGCCATTTGCGATGCGCTTTTAGGTGCGGCCAACCTTCGCGATATTGGTTTCCACTTTAAAAATACAGATGAACGATGGAGAGGAATCAGCAGTTTAATCCTTTTGAAGGAAACAGTTAGGTTACTAAGTGAAAAGGGTTGGCAGGTAGGCAATATTGATGCGATGCTTTGTTTAGAAGCGCCGAAAATCAATCCACATATTCCGGCCATGCAACAACACATTGCTGATGCGATAGGTATTTCTACCGAAGATATTTCTATTAAAGCTACTACCAACGAGCAAATGGGCTTTGTTGGCAGGGAAGAAGGCGTAGTAGCTTATGCTGTTTGCCTCATAGAAAAAAACTAGATATCCAAAGAAGTCAAGTTTTACAGCACACTGGTTATTAAACTTGACTTCTTTTTTTGCTGTCTATGATTGAAATCTTAAACTACGCGCAGTTAGGTAAGAAATTGGTAAGCCAATACAAAATATCAGTATTATAGTATTGATAATTGCCTTTTCTAAATGAATCGGTGACTCGGGTATTTGAGTTAATGGCACAATTAATAAATTCATTACTGCCCAAACAAAAATGCCATAAATTATGCCCGAAAGAAGAATATTCTTGCTTAAGGCCGATATTTTGTTCGATACCAGTACAAAGAAGACAGTAAAGCTGAAAGTAATGAAATAGTGAAGTACTAAACCAATCAGCACTGTTTTAATGCCACCGGCGTAAGCTGCTTTGCCCATTATTGCACTGGAAATATATTGAAATACCCCGCTGAAATTCATTTTCGCCAGGAATATTACTGCAGCCAATCCATCTAAAGTGCCTGCAATTAATGCTGTAGAAAGTAAGTTGCCGAAAGAAATTACATTTTGGTTAGCTTTTTTCATGCATTAATCTTTTATATAGGCCGGAGTATAAATTTAACGGTTCTAATGCACAATCAGTGATTAAAACCGTTAAATAATACTTTCAATTCTTTACAAAGCCACCTGCTCCTTTACATTACCTGTTCTTTTTAGGGTACCCCATGTTTCCAACTCGCCTTTTATGGCTTTTCTAACCGAGCGGAACAAAACAATATACATTAACTGTCGCCAGAAAAAACGTTGTGGGAAAAGATAAAGCAGGTTTTTATATTTTTCTTTTTCCATTCTGAAGGCGATGGCAGCAAAAAACATATCCACTACAATAAAGATAATGTAATAGAACAGTACCTGGCCAAAACCATTGTGTAAACTCAAAATACCTGAAAAACCTGTTAGCGTAAGATTATTAATGGCGCTTAGAGAAAACAAGCCGCTAATTAATGAGATGAGCATAAACAAATCTGCCAAGGGAGAAAACAAAGGCAAAATAATCTGATAAATCAGGATATTGGGCATGCCAACCATACCAAAGTATCCGTATTTTTTATTGAGTAATGTTTTTCTATTTTTCCAGAAACTTTGCATTACCCCAAAACTCCAGCGGAAACGCTGTTTTAGCAGCATATTTACAGTTTCTGGTGCTTCGGTATACGCAATTGCAGTTGAGCAGTTTTTTACTGTATAGCCGGCTTTTAAAATGCGCATGGTTAAATCGCAGTCTTCGGCAAGGGTATCGATGGTGAAACCGCCCACCTCTAAGATTACATTTTTTCTAAAAGCACCAATTGCCCCGGGTACAACGGTAATGGTGTTCAACAAATCGAAAGCACGTCTATCCATATTTTGGGCCGTAATGTACTCTATTGATTGCCACTTGGTGATGATGTTATGGGCATTGCCCACTTTAACGGTGCCAGCCACTGCAGCTATTTTATCACTATAAAAGTGGCGCATTAATTCGGTTACCGCATCATTTTTAAGCTGGGTGTCGGCATCAATGCAGACTACAAAATCGGCATTGGCTTTCGATATGCCATAGTTTAAGGCTGAAGCCTTGCCTCCATTGGCTTTGCGGTAAACTTTTACCTGCGGGTGGTTTCCAAACTGTTCGTTAATAATTTCGAAGGTTTTATCTTTCGAACCATCATCGACAAAAATCAGCTCAAAATCTGGATAGGTAGTTTTTAAAAGGCTGTTGATGGTTTGTACAGCTGTAACTTCTTCATTATATGCGGGAATAATAATACTCACCTTTTCGGTCGGATTTTGCACCAGCTTACCGGCATTTTGTTTAGTTTTTTTCTGCTGCCTGATGGCCAGGTAAGCAATAAACAGAGTTCTTAATATAGCCAGTACAATCGCTACCGAAAAGATGATATTCAAGGTCATGTTTCCGTAGTAAAAGAAATTGATGAAAAAATAATCACCAGATCCTGAAAAACCGCTATTGGCTGTTGATTTAACAGCAGGCATTAGTTCTGAACGTTTTTTGCCCATTAAATCGCCAACAGTTGTAAAAGTATAGCCTTTTGCTTTAAAGAATTTGATGATCCTTGGTAATGCTGCTACAGTGGCCTCGCGGTTACCACCAGCATCATGTAGCAGAAGAATATTGCCATTATCTTGCTGTTTTACCACCTCATTAAAAATCTGATCAGCAGTTTTTCCGGGTTCCCAATCTTCAGGGTCGATAAATTCGCCAATATTGATATAATTTTCTTTACGGCTTTGCGCAACCGGTAATATCTCAGAGATGTTCTGTGGTTCGGCATCGGCATTAAATGGTGCACGAAACAAAATGGTACTGTGACCAGTAACCGCCTCAATGAGCCTGCGGGTAGCATTCAGTTCAAATTTTACACGTCGGGGTCCAATGGCCGACATATCTGGGTGGAAAAAGGTATGATTCCCAATTTCGTAACCATCGTTATATTCCTGCCTCAACAACTCCATGTTCTGCTCGGCCATAATGCCAACCACAAAAAAACAACCCGGAACTTTTTCTTTTTTAAGGATATTGAGTACCTGCGGCGTGTAAACCGGATCGGGTCCATCATCAAATGTCAGTGCAATTTTCTTATCAGCCTCACCAAATCTTTTAATTACATACTGTTCGGGTAAACGGGTATATTGCTGATTGGCAATAGAAAAATTAGCTGGGTTGAGCGTAAATTTAACCATACCCGGTTGAGGTGTCGAAATCAGATCAAGAATCTCTCCATTGCCGATGTAAGAAATTCCACCCATGTTTAGCGAAGCTATTTTACGTAGGTCGAAAGGTTTTTTCTTTAATGTGTCCAAACTCAAATCGTTCGAAATAAAGCTCCATAAGCGTTTATCTTCCGAGCCTAAGCGCCAAAGCGCAATGCCGGCAATATCCCAATCATCAGCTTTACGGATTAAATTAAAGTAGGTGGCCGCATCAGTAAAATACACGTTGTGTTTTATCCCGCTACCATCACTATAGCTGTAGTTTAAGTTGGCCGATTCCGGATCGAAATTGATTTTGCTTTTGTAGTTTACAGCATTGATCATGGCCTCTTCGTAAGTTACTGACTTGCCTACACTATTTTGCGGCCAATCATAACCATAACAGGCGAGGGCCAGAATCACTTTATTGGCATCAACTTTACTGCAAATATTATCCAGTTTTTCTTCTACCCATTCCTGATGTGAAATGTCGCCGGCATTACTTTGCTCGGTATGCTGATCGTAAGCCATTAACACAATGTAGTCGTTGTATTTTTGAAGAATTTCTGGTTTATAATCATCATTTTCTGGTGAAATATCCTGCGAAACAATCAACTTTTGAGCATGAAACTCGGTGTAAAGATTTTTCATGAAAGCATTAAAGCTATCGCTGTTTTCGAGGTTAAGCTCTTCGAAATCGATGTTAATACCTTTATAGCCATACTTTTTAGTAATGGTGATTAAATCGCTAATTAATTTTTGCTGCGCCGGCTGGTTATTTAACAGGCGTTTTACCGCTGCTCCATCCCAATGGTCTTTATTATAGTTTGAAACTACGGCAATGGCCGATTTTTTAGCAGCATGGATTACTTTTAATGCCGCAGTATCGGCTTTATCAACAATCGAATCGCCATTTAAAAAGAACGATTCTGTAGCCACCATGTCTAAATGACTGATGTTTCTTTTTAAATCTGATATCGATGTTTCTTTAATTCCTGCCCAGCTTACATAAAAGGCCATGTTAATACGTTTGCTGTTACCGCGGTGGGTTAAAATCCGGCGTTCACGGTCTCTTTTAATTTTCTCGAGTTGCGACTTTTCTATCGAAAAAGCTTTGTATTGTTGCGATTTCTTTAGCTTATCTAACTGCTTTTGCGTTAAAGGCGTGTTGGTGTTAATAAAAGGTAAATTCGGTGCCTGTACCGAAGATAGGGTGTACACTACGCAGATAATTGCGATGATGAAGACTAAAAAGAAAGTGCGGCTTACCCATGTAAAAGTGTTCCAGCGGGTTTTAGTCTCAGTTTGAAATATTTGTTTTCCGGACATTTTTTCTGTTCTGATTTATAGTCAAATGTCATTAACGAATATGAAGATTATGTGAAAATAATTCGGGATGATGCCTGCGATCGTTAATTTATTCTAATTTACTCTTTTTAAGGATAATGCAGAAAGTTTGAGGTGAAATTTAAGGCATAAAAAAACCGGCACATTTTACAAAATGCCGGCTTATTATAGAAATGCTGATTAAGTTCAGCAAGACGGATTATTTTATTCTTCTAAATACCCAAACCTGCCCTGGTTATAATCTTCAATGGCTTGCTGTATTTCGGCTTCTGTATTCATCAGAAACGGGCCATATTGAACAATGGATTCATTTATAGGCTCACCACTTAATATCAAAATTACACTGTTTTCTAAAGCTTCGATTTCAATTTCAGTTCCATCATTTTTAAAATGAACGAAGCTATCTACAGGGGCATTTTCACTGCCATTTACTTTTATGCCACCTTCAATTATCACAAAGCCAGTATTAAAATTAGCAGGGAAATTAAAAATCGCCTTAGCTCCTTTATTTAAACGGGCATTGTACACTTCAATGGGGGTAAACGTATGGGCACTTCCTTTTATACCTTTGTAATTACCTGCTATGATTTCGATTTTACCTCCGTTTCCAGGTAAATCGAAATGGGCCATAGCGGCTTGTTTTATCGCCTGATAGCCGGGTTTCCCCATTTTATGTTTTGCAGGCAAATTTACCCAAAGCTGAACCATCTGGAACGGACCTCCGGTTAAGCTGTATTGTTCTTCGTGATATTCTTTATGTAATACGCCGCCTGCAGCTGTCATCCATTGTACATCACCGGGATAGATTACGCCGCTATTGCCTGAGCTATCGTGATGCGCAACTGCACCGTGATACGCAATGGTTACTGTTTCAAAACCCCTGTGCGGATGTACGCCTACACCCCGAGGTTCTTTTCGGGCCGAAAATTCGATTTTTGAACCGTAATCCATTAAAAAAAATGGGCTCATATCGATCTCGTATCCGCTTGGGAAAAAATTGTGCACCCTAAAACCATCACCCACCATGTGTGGAGCAGGTGCTTTAAGTATGTTTTTTATTTGTTTTGTGTCCATTACCTTCTAATTTTTAATAAGGCATGGCGCATAGCGCAGGGAGCGCTTTAAAAAGCTCCATGCACTTTGCTCTATGCTAAATTATGCTTGTTTCACGAATTGCAATTCACCTAAAATGCGCACTTCTTCACTTACCATTACACCTCCGGTTTCTAAAGCTGCATTCCAGGTTAAGCCAAATTCGCTACGGTTAATTTTTCCGCTTAAAGTAAAACCTGCTTTTGTATTTCCCCATGGATCAGTAGCAATGCCACCAAACTCTGCAGTTAGTTTTACAGATTTAGTTTCACCTTTAATGGTTAAGTCGCCATTAACGATGTAATCGTTGCCATCTTTTTTTACTGAGTTAGATTTAAATTCGATGTGTGCAAATTGTTCTGCGTCGAAAAAATCTCCGCTTTTTAAATGATTATCACGGTCTGTATTCCCGGTATCGATTGAACTGATATCGCCTTTGAAAGAAATTTCTGCATTTTCAAACTCATCACCTTCTGATGATAATTCTGCTGAGAAAGATTTTAAACTGCCGGTTACAGTAGTAATCATTAAGTGCTTTACTTTAAATTGTAATTCGCTGTGGGTTGGATCTAAAGTCCATTTTGTAGTTGCCATATTTTTGTTTTTTGAGATGTTTAATATTTACAACACAAAAGTACAGCCTAGGCTTTACCTGCAAATTGATGTATGATAAGTAATTAGGGGGGAGGGAATGATTGAATGAGAGCAGGATTGAATTAGAGAGGGGTTGAATGATTTAAAGCTGGAATGTTAGCTTGGCTAAATCATTCATCATTCAAAATTCAGTCATTTGTTTATTTGTTGGTGGGTCGAAAAGTTGGAATGTTGAAAGGTTAGTTTATCGAATCATTCAATAACTCCTTCATTCAAAATTTCTCAGGGTTTAAAATGTTTATTGGCCAGTTCTTTTCTCACGCGACTTAACGATTCAGGTGTAATACCAAGATAAGAGGCAATCATCCACTGTGGTACGCGCAAAGTAAGATTGGGGTAAAGCTTAATGAAATCGAGGTACCTTTCTTCTGCGGTAGCGCTTAATAACATGTTAATTCTTTTCTGCATAAAGCGGATCGAATTATTGAGCAACCTGATTTGCATGGGTTGTAGGCACGGCACTTTATTGGCCGCCTGTTCCATAAAATCGTTAGGCATCAATACGGCCTCTGTTGCCTCAATGGCATCAATAAAAAATATCGATGGCTCATTATTCATGTTATTCCGGTCTGAGATGAGCCAGTTTTCGGGGGCAAACTGTAAAATATGTTCTTTGCCTTTTATATCGATAGAGTAGGCCCTTAATAAACCTTTACCCACAAAGAAACCATGTTTGAGGTTATCGCCAGTATATTGAAGGATTTCGTTTTTTTCGAATTTCTTTACTTTTAACCCAGCTGAAATACTTTCAAACTGCTCATCAGTAATTTCTATTTTTTCTTGCAGGTACTTCTGGAACTGAAGGATCATAAAAAGAGGATGCTACTTTTTTACAGGTTTAATATCCGAAAAATCTACACCACATTTGCAATTACCACCGCAGCCATCCTTTTTTACCTGCACCGATTTAAAAACCAAACGGCCAACATATACCAATGCTACCGCAAAAAGTAAAAAGACTAAAATCGTTTGAACATCCATAATACAAATATAAGGGCTTTTGGGGTTTGGGTGTTCAATTGAATGTAAATTAATAGTTTTTTACCACAAAGTACACAGCATTTTACACCGAGTGCATGGAGCAATTTTACTGGCCATTAACCACTAATCTTTTTGACCACTATAGATCATTAGCCACAGATTCATGGAAAACACGGAGAGATTTATATCCGATGCTTTTTAAGTACTACTTATATTCATGTTGACACGAACCCCGGCTTTAGCTCTGTGTTACCTCTGTGCTTTTGCTTTGTGGGCTCTGTGGTTAAATTGCGGCTAATGCTATACCTCCATAAATCCAATTGTACCACCAACCCAATCAAAATCGGCATTGTAGCGTACGCCAATCATTTTTCCTCTACTTAAACGCGCCAGGTTTATACATAATTGTGGTTCGCCTCCATCCGGCCACAAGTACATCATCCTGATTTCAGCTTTTACACCTCCATCAGGTGCCTGCACCGCAGGCTCATAGTTTACTTTTCTCTGTAAAATCCAGTTTTCGGGGTCTTTAATGCTTGTAATGTCCGTAGCACTCACATCAATGATTACACCCATCCCCGCAAAAGAGAATAAAGGTTTAAGCACGTAGTTTTCTAAATCGGCTGGAATGGTTTCTACTTCGTTTAAAAAGCGGGTTTCGGGTACAAATTCGCTCTTTAAAAAAGGCATGGTGTATTTACTAATGCGGTAAAACCAGTTTGGATGTGTTACCCATTCAATATCCAGTTCTTCGCGTGGATCGAAACTGTTTTTGAAAATTTCGGTATCGTTAGCCACTTCATCAAATATAAGCCGGTTATAAATCCTTTTAAGCTGGACCTGTTTGCCGTTTTCTTCATAAAATAATTGCTTGCCAACTTTTTTAATGTCTTCCAAAGCCAAAATTTTAATGCCCAGCATCTTTTGTGTAACGAAAAAATCGATAGCTGTTTTTTGGTTTGGTGCATCAACATCCATCAGTGTTACTTCATCAGGCTGATGTTTGCCTATAATTACTTCCTTCAGCAAAGCAATATACTTTTCTTCGTTAAAACCGTTTAAGAAATGATTTACGGTATCGTTTATCTCAAAACTGCTTTTAAAAGTTTTAGCCAGATGGTGCTGAAAGCCATATAAAGATGGAAAGCCCTGCATTTCGATTAGCATAGGCGTAAGTGCCCCGGCCTCGTTTTTACAGATGCCGAAATCGAAAGTTAAGAAGTGAGGCTGTTCATTTTCATTGGGCACCTTCCAGTCTGCCGGAATTGCTTTTTGGGTTAGTGCTTTAAAGTTGGGCTGCTTAATGAGCTTAATGATTTCTTCTCCAGCAGCAATCAATTTTTCCTTTAATGCCTGTGGAACAAAAATTGGGGTTTCTGCAACGCGGAAAGGAATTTCGGGGTAACCTTCACCAAGCTGGGTTAAAAATGCCTGATACTTTTCTGTCGTAAATTGTTGATTGTACTTTTGGCGTTGTGCAGGTATCATAGGTTTTATTTGATTTTTGTTGTCTAAAACGTGATTTCGATCCGATAGCTACCGGATGAAGCATCGCGGAACAGAGAAATCTCTCTGTTTTTGCTAAAAGATTTCTCCACTACGGTCGAAATGACGATAACTGTAAAAAAGATTGCTTTATTCCAAATCTCTGCCCAGCGCTTCAGTTCGCAATGACGTAACTACAAGACTACACCTCCTGCAAATTCCCGATAGCTTTATGCAGAAAATTAGGCAAAATAACCCTTTGGGTTAATACTATCCTTGCCGGATCGTCTAAACTATTTAGCATATCCAGGTATTTTTGTTCGCCATGCATATCTACAATGGCTTTTTTTCTTTCATCCTGAAGCAGGTACATTTTCATGCCTACCGGATCGGCCTCCGGATGAAACTGCGTACCAATAATTTCATCAGAAAACCGGATTGACATCATGCAGCGTTCCAAATCGACATGTTTACGCTCCTTTTCGATGGCCAAAAGTTTAGCGCCCTTCTTTTCAAAAGTATCAAAATCAGGTTCGATAACCTGCCAGTCCCTGCTATCTACAGAATAGAATGGATTGGTGATGCCTTCAAAAATTTCGTCTCTTTCTCCTTCATCGGTTAGCGTAATCGGGAAAATGCCAAATGCGTTAGAGCGTCTTTCGGTAACATTGCCCAACTCGTATTTGCGGCAGGCCAGCTGAAAGGAGTGGCAGATTAAGAAAGCATATTTCTTTTTTTCTTCATTATTTTGGTTAAATGCCTCAATCTGATCGAGCAGGGTAAAGAAATCATTTTCCCATTTTTCTCCTTTGCTCTCAACCGGGCTTCCCGGGCCGCCACTCGAAATATAGGCATCGTAACCAATGCCAGGTATTTCGCCTTTTTGCCTTAAATCAAAAATATCAAAGGTTAAATCGATATTGTTTTCATTTCTAAAACGGGATAAAATTTCCTGAATTCCCCGCATACCCTGATTAGGTGCGCCGTTATTCATATCAATAACAGCCACCTTTAAGCCTCTTTTATCCATTGTAAAATTACTTTGCGCCTATAAGTGTTTGAGTAGTAATGTAATCTACTACGGCTTCAAAGTTACCAGTTTGTTGGTAAACGGCCAACTGTCTGTCTGCACCGGTACCGTGTTCTAATATTTTGTGTACATAATTGATGTCATCGCGGCAGCCTAAATCATCTACTACGTCATCCACAAAATCCAATAATTCTAAGATCAGGTTACGACAGTTTACCTCCATTTCTTTACCGAAATCGATCAGGTTGCCATCAATGCCATAACGTGCGGCACGCCATTTATTTTCATTAATTAATGCCCTCGAATAGCTGATAAATTCCATATTCTGCAAGCGTAACTTGTAGAGCTTGGCACATAATGCCTGGAACAAAGCTGTAAAAGCCATGGTTTCGTCAATCAGCATCGGGCAATCGCAAATGCGGAACTCAACGGTATCAAAAAAAGGATGCACACGGATATCCCACCAGATTTTCTTGGCGTTATCCATGCAATTGGTTTTGATAAGGAGCTTCACATAGTTATCGTAATCTTCAATGCTGTTAAAAATATCCGGAATTCCGGTACGCGGAAATTTGTCGAAAATTTTTGTTCTGAACGATTTATAACCCGTATTGCGCGACTCCCAGAAAGGAGAGTTGGTAGATAGGGCAAACACATGCGGCAGGAAATACCTTACCTGGTTAGCAATGTGAATGGCCAGCTCGCGCGATTGAAAACCTACGTGTACATGCAAGCCAAAAATTAGGTTAGAACGGGCAGCTTCCTGCAGTTCATTAACAATTTCGTTGTAACGCGGGTGCTCGGTAATTAATTGTTTTTCCCAATGGGAAAAGGGGTGTGTGCCAGCGGCACCAATTCTTAAACCTTGCTCTCCGGCCAGCTGCGATACGGTATAACGCAACTGGGAAATTTCTTTACGGGCTTCGGTAGTGGTTCTGCAAATACCGGTACCCACTTCTACTACTGCCTGGTGCATTTCTGCCTTAACCTGGTCTTTGTGTATTTTTTGTGCGGCCTCTACAATTTTTTGGTCGTGCGAAGTAAGTTCTCTGGTAACGGGATCAATTACCATGTACTCTTCTTCTATGCCCAGCGTAAACTCATTCATAATTATGCGTATTAATTTTTAATCCCTTTTATTTTTTTGGTGCTGCTTTTTTGGGTTTTGCAGTTGTTTTTTCAGGTGTAGCTTTCGTAGTTGTCGTTTTTGCAGCAGCAGGTTTAGCTGTTTTTGGAGCGGCTTTTGCAATAAGTGGTTTACCGCCAACTGAGGCTTTAATGTATTCGCCCCAGGTTAGGTTATCCTGTCCGTCTTTTTGCGCTTTTGCCCTTTCAATGGCATAATTTGCAGTGGTTTCTACTACCCAGTCAAAATTTTCCTGGCCAACACTTTTAACATCAGCATCGGGTGCAGGGTTACAGAAATCAATCGCAATAGGCACGCCATCGCGCACGGCAAATTCTACTGTATTAAAATCGTAGCCTAAATATCTACATAGCTTTAAGGTATATTCTTCTACGGTTTTAAGTAATTTCGGATCTGGCGATTTGCCTTCCGTAGCGTAACGTAAATGATGTGGATTACGTGGGTCATATTGCATAATGCGCACATGTTTGCCACCAATGCAATAACACCTGAAATATTCTTCAAAAATAATTTCCTCCTGTAAAAGCATTACCAATTGTTGTGTGCCGCTATGCTTGTCGAAAAAATCTTCTTTATCATGTAATTTGTAAACATCTCTCCAGCCGCCGCCATCGTATGGCTTCATGTAAGCAGGGAAGCCAGTATATTCAAAAATGGCATCCCAATCCAGTGGCATGGACAGATTAGAAAAAGACTCGCTGGTAGTGCCGTCAGGATGTTCTCTTGAAGGGATTAAGGCTGTTTTAGGTACCGGAACACCAATTTGTTCGGCCAGTGCATTGTTGAAAAACTTTTCGTCGGCACTCCACCAGAAAGGGTTGTTAATTACAGCAGTTCCTGTTATGGCTGCATTTTTTAGCGATGCACGGTAAAACGGCACGTCCTGAGAAATACGGTCGATGATTACGGAGTAACCCAGTGGTGCATTCTGAAATATTTTTTCGATTTTAACCGCTTCGGCTATAATACCTTTTTCGGCTTTTTGATTAATTCTTTCGATTACGGCTTCAGGAAAAGAGCGTTCCTGTCCAAATAAAATCCCTATTTTTTTCATTGGTACATTTTTAGTTTTATGATATAACCCATTAAGGTTAACTGATGAATCGGTTAATTGTTTAACTGCGAACTGAAAACTACAGTTGTGCAATGTAATCTGGAAACATTTCTCTCCATATTGGCCAATCGTGGTCGGCATTTGGCCTGATATCAAGCCAGTGGTCGATCCCCTTTTTATTGAGAATGGCCGATAAACGTTCGTTGTCGGGTTTACACATATCGCGATCTGTAGTGCCCAATACAATTTTCATGTAGTGCAATTCGGGATTACTGTTATTTAGCAGATTATCGACCGGATTGTTGAAGTACACATCGTCGTTATAAAAACCATCTAACTGACCGGTAATATCGAAAGCCCCACTCATACTAAACATGTGGCTAACCAGCCAGGGGTGCCTGAAAGCAAAATTTGCTGCGTGGTAACCACCAAAACTACAGCCTGCAGTAATAATTTTGCTGTGGCCGGTTTCGTGCCTGGCCAGTGGTGCAACTTCTTCAAGCAAATACTTGTCGTACCAGATGTGGTTTTTTACCCTATCGGCCGGATGAATGCTTTTGTTGTACCAGCTCAGCTTGTCAACTCCATCGGGACAATAGATTTTGATTTTGCCTTCGTTGATAAATCCTTCTACAGAATCTATCAGTTTGAAATCCTTGTTTTCAAAGTATCGCCCCATGCTCGTGGGGAACAACAGGATGGGGATACCACTGTGACCAAAGATGAGCATGTCGATTTCGCCGCTGAGGTTAGGGCTGTACCATTTCTTATGTTCTTCTTTAACCATAACAAAAAATTGAATGATTTAAGGTATAAATTAAAATCTATAAAAAGAATACTTTAAATGGTAATTTGGGGTAAATTAAAAGTGTAATGTAAAAATTAACCTTTGATAATTAATAGTTTATAGAGATTTGTACCTTTGCACCCTAATTCTGAGGCAGCAGCCATGTGATAGGGGATTTTGATTATGATGTACACAACAATTTTACCGGTAAAAATTAATACAAACGGTTATAAAATACAATCGACTTGTTTAAAGCACGAGGTAGAAATAGATATTTATACGCCTGAAGGTATTTTGGGGAATGAAAAAATAGAGCTTCTGTTATTGAATGATGGGCAGGATGTTGCCAAAATGGATTTTAGCCAGATTTTGGAGCATGCACACCATGGTAAAAGAAACCACAGGTTAATTGTTGTGGCTATTAAGGCATCGGCAGAGCGCTTGCTTGAATACGGTGTAGCTGGCGTTGCCGATTTTAAGGGGCGCGGAGCAAAAGCTAATCTATACACCGATTTTGTAATTAAAGAACTCCTACCTTTTGTTAAAAAGAAAATTGCTTTGCCAATTACTGGTAAGGTGGGTTTTGCGGGCTTTTCTTTAGGTGGTTTATCTGCATTTGATATCGTGTGGAATAACCCAACGGTTTTTGATGTTGTTGGTGTCTTTTCTGGTGCATTCTGGTGGCGCAAAAAAGACCTTACCGATGGTTATACCGATGCTGACCGTATTATGCATGAACAAATTGAGCATACTGCCACAAAACCTGAAATGAAATTCTGGTTAATGACCGGTACAGAAGACGAAAAGGCCGACCGGAATAAAAACATGATCATCGATTCTATTGATGACACGATTGATGTGGTTAAATTGCTCTTAAAAAAAGGATATAAACGGCCTGACAATCTTTTTTATTATGAAAAAGTTGGCGGTAAACACGATGTTCCCACCTGGGAAAGTGTAATGCCTGCATTTTTAAACTGGGCATTTGGCTATTAAGTGTGAAAAGCCGTATGCCCAACTACTTTTTCTTAATTTTCGAAATCCGCTGACCTATTATTTTTGTGGGTTTCTCCATGTCGTTTATGGCCAGGGCAATTGCTTCTTTAATCAATTGGTTTACTTGTTCATTTCTATAATCGCTTGTTTGTTTAACCGGAATATGTTTAATGAGGTTTCCGGTTCCTGCCAGTAGGTGCTGCGGATCATTTAATAAAGTGCCTTTGTTGAAACCGAGGTTTAAATGATTGGTGTAAATCGGGATCATACAGAATGAATCGCTAAGCTTATCAGAAATAGAGAATACCGTTGTTAGGGCGTGGGTATGATAGAGCAATTCGTTGGCATCGGGATAAAGCTCCAGTATAAAGGTCCTTAAATCGCAAAAGAGATTAATTAGGCTTTTCTCCTTAAAATTTAACAAATAACCAAAATCAGGGTGTATCGGTTTTGCTCCTGTCATTTTTATTCAGTTTTTGATTGTAACTGATGCTTAAAAATACCAAATTTTTGCAAATCCTGAATCGTTTTGCCACAGATTACATTAAATCTTCCCTATCAGCAGGCGCATTTTCAGGCTCAACTTTTTTGCGCCTAATTCATTCAAATGATCACCATCGTAAAAATCCTGCGCATGAAATGTGCTGTCTTCTAAAAGATTGTAGTATCTGATAGAAGTGTGCAATGTGTTTAGTTTTTTTATAGCCGAAAAAGTACCCTTCAATTGGATTTGGTTTAAATGCGAAACGTACGATTTATAGGCCGGCCCCGTAAACAGCAGTATTTTAATGTGCTTTTTTTCGGCAAAAGATACAATACTATTCAATAAGTGCAGGTTTGTTGAGTACTGCAAGTTATCTTTTGCTGTATGCCTTGCGGCGGCTATAACTCCCGATTTCATTAAATCTTTATGGTTAATGGCTTTGTAGCCCGATCCCCAGCCTAATTTAGTACAGCTGATATCATTTTCGCCCTTAAGGTAATAATTGTAGATTCTATGCAAGTTGACATCAAGTTTATTGCTGAGCATTTCAGCTGCATTGAAAATTTTATGGTCGTTATTAATATCGTAATATATGCGGTAGTTTTTTGCACGCCAGGCCTCCGGACTGTTTTCTAATCTGCCATAAAAAGAAAAATAATCGATCGGAACAACAATGTATTTTAAATGGGTCCATTGGCTGTTGTATTTTTTTAAAATCTCGAGATCATAATCGAACGATTGTGAGATATAGCTTGCATTAAAACTCGATTTGATGTACTTTGGATCAATACCATAATATACGTGGGAGCTGCCCAGAAACAAAACGTTTACCTCACCAGCATGATGATCTAGATAGCTTTTCTTATACTCATAATCATTGGGAATTCTTCTGATCAAAATTTCAGATACAAGCCCCAAAGCAATAATTGGAAAAAGGAATAAAGCGGTGTGTTTCACAAAGTTTTTCATAATCAGAATTGAAAGTAAATAAACTGTTGTTCTGCCCCGGCGAAAAAGAATATCAGTAAAACCAGGCTGTAATAAATGCCCCATCGAATTGGTTTGGGCCAGGACAATGCAAACCTGGCAATGGCATATTGTTCCATCCGGCCGTTCCATTCTATTGAAATAAACAACGCCAGCAGTAAGAAAAGTTTAACAGGCAGTATTTGTGGAAGTGTAAATAACGATCCGGAGCCAATGGCTGATATGATATTGAATGCATGCTGAACAGAATTGGCCCTGAAAAATATCCACGCAAAAACCGTTAAAGCAAAGGTTAATGCCATGGCTGCAAATTCTTTAAAGTTTGGGAACACTCTTCCCTCTGCAACGGTATCCAGATTTGAGCGGTTTGTGCTGAAAACTATTGAAGGCATAATGTACAATGCGTTTAACAATCCCCAGATAATGAAAGTCCAGTTGGCGCCATGCCAAAAACCGCTGACTAAAAAGATAATAAAAGTATTTCTTACTTTAATCCAGGTGCCACCTTTACTTCCACCCAATGGGATGTATAAATAATCCCTAAACCAGGTAGATAGCGATATGTGCCACCTGCGCCAGAACTCTGCAATATCTCTCGAGAAATAGGGGAAGGCAAAGTTTCGTAACAACTCTACACCGAACAACCTTGCTGTACCCAGGGCAATATCAGAATAACCTGAAAAATCTCCATAAATTTGGAAGGCAAACAGTATGGCGCCCAACAATAGTGTGCTTCCGTTGTATTCGGCAGAGTGGTTGAAAATAGTATTGGCGTAATTGGCGCATTGATCGGCAATTACAATTTTTTTAAATAAGCCCCATAAAATCTGCCTCAGACCATCAATGGCTTTGCTATAATCGAAATATCTTTCTTTTTTTATCTGCGGTAAAAGGTGAGTTGCACGCTCAATGGGGCCGGCAACCAATAGCGGAAAAAAGCTCACAAACAGCGAATAATCGATAAAATTCTTTTCGGCCTTTATGCGGTTTTTGTAGATGTCGATTACATAAGATAACCCATGGAAGGTATAGAACGATATGCCTACCGGTAAAATTACTTTTAAAGTCCACGGGTTTACCTGCAGCCCAAAGTTGGCAATGGCCTGCGCAAAAGAGTCGGCAAAGAAATTGTAATATTTAAATACGCCTAAAAAGCCCAGGTTGATGGAAATACTTAACCAAAACCAAAATTTTTTAGCCATTTTATTTTTGCTTACAGTCATTTTTAACCCGGTGAAATAATCAAGCAAGGTTGAGAAAATAAGCAGAAACATAAAACGCCAGTCCCAACAGGCATAAAAAAAGTAGCTGGCACCTAAAAGGAGTATGTTTTGGGCTTTTAGCCTTTCTTTGCCTAAAAGCCAGTACAGTATAAAAATGATTGGCAGAAAAACTGCGAAACTAAAAGAATTAAAGAGCATGACGTTTGAATTAATACTTCGTTAAGGAATAAAATTAACGCTTTAAGCCTGCCCGTTTATGCTACTCTATTAGGTTGTACGCCAATTGTTTAATGTGTAAAGGAAACTGTGAATGCACTTCTAACCCCTGTCTGCTGATTAAACTACCTGTATTTGATAAAAATGCCGGTATCGAAAATGGTCCACAGGCAGCTTTTTTGCCCACAAGCTTTTAGGGCAGCGTTTGCCCAGGTGTTGCAGGTTTTAAAAATACTGTAACTGCCTTTTGCCTCGTAAAAGGCGTCACCAATATCGTAATGCATAGTTGTTTTAATATAAATCAAATGCCCTGCCTTATCTTTTTCAAAACTGTTCAGTATATAATCAATCAATCGTTTGTATTGTTCACGGCTGATCATGATTTTTTTACAGTCGTTATCTTCACTTATATTTTGATAGTAAGTAGTATGCATGGCTGATGTGCTTAATCCGGAAATGGCACTGAGTGCGGTACTTAGCTTAAGATCTTCAAAACCAGGTGTTTCGATATAGAATTTTTTATCGCCCCAGCCCACGGCCAGGTATTGATAGCTGCTATCTGCTTCTAAAGTATTTTGATAGCTGATTTCTTTCGTCCAGTTTATTTGATTACTAATCGCCGGCATCACAATATCGGTATGTATACCATTAGTCATGATGTAGATGGCAACCTCGGGTTTATTTACTGGTTTAGCGTTTATGGTAATGCGTGATAAACAAAAGGCCAGCAGGAAATAAAATCCGATTAAGACAATCAGAAACAGACTAAATCGAGCTGCATGTTTAAGAAACCTTTTATTCATTTACTTAGATTCGAAAATTTATCCTTAATACAAAATTAAGCTTTAGGGTAACCCAAATGGCAAGGTTTAAACATAGATATCAATTTTATTGATGTGTTTATCGAAAAACATGATTTTTTATGCACATGCCGTATCGTTACCTTCACTTTATGATTAAAGGACTATTTGAAACACACATTTATGTAGAAAACCTGGAAAGATCTATCGATTTCTACAGCCAGACACTAGGTTTAAGCCAATGCCATTACGAAGCTGAACGACGGATTGCCTTTTTCTGGATTGGCGAGCCTAAAGGAGCCATGTTGGGAATTTGGGAAAAACCAAAGCAAGAGATCGATATCAGACATTTTGCATTTAGGTGTGAGGTAGCTGATGTGCTCAATAAATCAGTTAGCTTTTTAGAGGAGCACAACCTGAAACCGTATAATTTTTTAAAAAGTAACAATGTGGTTCCAATGGTGTTTGCATGGATGCCTGCAATAGCCATTTATTTTAACGACCCGGATGGCCATGCATTAGAGTTTATTGCCATTTTACCTGGTGAGGGACGGCCAGAGCTGGGCGTTATTACTTATGAAAACTGGTTGATGGTATATCAATAACTAATCTTTTTGGCATACATATTAATCCACCGGGTACCTTTACTCCGTATAGCATCGTAAGTAATTTGTTGTATCTCATTTGTAAGCGCAGTTAACGCCAATCTATTTAGCAATAAGCGTGGGGCTGTTGCACGGTAACCATAAAAACGAATGCGGCTAATTGCTCCCGAACTGTTATCTGGTGGCAGCGGCTCATGGTAGGTAAAAACAAAACGGGGTGTTTTATTATCGTTAGAAACAACTGCATAATTTAAATAGAGCACCAGGTTTGCCTCTTGTGGCGAATTTACTAATTGTATACTTTGTTCCTTTTCCAGCTTTGTTGTTATAGCATTCGCCAGATCTTTTGGGATAGACATTAGCACATAAAACCTACCCCGTTTGGCCATCGGAGAGATTTCTCGATGTGGATTTAGCTGGTTGGTGTATAAAAAGGTTGAGCTGCTAATGTCAAAAGTCCAGTTAAAATAATCCTGGTAGCCTTTATTTTTAGTGTAAGGCAATATTTCTCTTTTGAATATACTTGTAAATTCTGCCGAATTAAGGTTCGAAGCAGGAATAAAAATTTTAAGTAAAGGAGCTGAAATTCTGTAGGGATCTGACCGCACAAATACATCTCCTTTTTTAACTATTAAAGCCGGATTTATTGTAGCTATTGAGCTATCGGCAAACACTTTTAAAATTGTAAGGCTAATTTTATTGTCTTTTGATTTAAAAACATTCCCGAAGGCGATTTCATCATTGTAGCCAGCATTAAGTGTAATTGTACTGCTGCCGATGTTTATGCAACTTGCCATAAACGAAGGAGTAACTTTTTGCAAGGGTAAGCCAATAAAATTGGTGTACCTTCTTAAACTATCGAAATGATAAGTTGGGTCTTGTTGCAAACGTTGCTTAATGTCGACCTCGTTTGTTATCCTGGATATCACTTCTGAAAAAGACAGGTCTACCTTAGTCCTTTCGAAAACGCTGATCAACGATTTGGTAAATGCACCATGCGACCGGCCCGATTCGTCATAAATTTCCAGCGCCTTTTCTGCATTTGTACAGGCCGAAAGTGAGGCAAAACGTGAGTTTTTGGTTTCTGATGGTCGCGGAATGTTGGCTGTATCGGCAATTGTTAGCGTAGTAGTCATATCAAAGGGGATGCTTCCGCGCGGAACATCCTTATTTCCCTCAATTTCGTTGTAACGATAACCATTGTGCATAGGTGGAGCCTCTTTACCCATGGCAATATTTCCGCTATAACAGCAATCGAATAGGGTGGTAAGGATTAATTTTTTTTCTACGAAGCGGTTAAACAAGATCTTTAAGGTATTGTCTTTTACCAAACATCCGTGGTTGGGTGCATAAAGGTTGCTCATGCAAATGGCTTGACTGTACCCCAGTTTGAAAGGGTTTTTTAAGGTTGCCGGATTATCGATGTAAACCCCATGACCACAAAAAAAGAAAACTACCGCATCACCTGCTTTGCCTTTATCCAATATCTCGAGCATTGCATCCGTCATGTTTTTTTCGGTAGCTGCAGCATTTAACAGCATGGTAATATTTTCTTTTGGAAAACTGAAACGGTTTAAAAGCAGTGATTTTATACTTAATGCATCGTTTACGCAACCTTTAAGGTTATGCCTGTTACTTTTTACTCCCGGAGCATCAAAATATTCATTTATACCTATAATAACGGCATATTTATTTTGGGCTCCACTATTTAGCGGTAAAAAGAAAATGAAAAATATTATTATGATCAGGAACTTGCGCATATCATTCATTTTTGATTAAATTTAGTTTTTAAATAGCTGGTAATGAAAGAAGTAACTATTTTTTGTGCAGTATTCTTTACATGTTTTACAGTTTTTGCACAAACCAGGGAAGTAGATAGTTTATATGAAAATTTATCCTATCAGAAAACAGATACCGGCAGAGTTATTGCACTTTATAACCTCAGTTATTATTACCACAAGTACAAGCCCGATTCTGCCATGTTGCTGGCAAAACAGGCTTTTGATCTATCTAAAAAGATCAAATTTTTAAGGGGCGAATCGTGGGCTTTAAACAGTATTGCAAATGCTTTTCATTCTTTGCATAATTACCCAAAGGCGATAGAATATTTTATTGCGCAGATAAAAATTGAAGAAAAAAGGGCTATACCAGAAAATATTGGGAGTGCTTACCTCAGTATTGCACTGGTTTATAACAGCGAAAAAGAAGTAAAAAAAGCTTTGTTTTATGCCTTCAGGGCCGATTCTATTGCGAAGGCCAATAAACTGCCCGAACTTGCATTATATGCCAAGCTCAATATTGGAGATATTTATGAGAAAGCAGATAGCCTCTCATCAGCCATGGTATACACGCAAAATGCCTATGAGTTATCGCTGCTTCAAAAAAACGGACTAATAACGGGAACTTCCTTAAATAATTTAGGCAACATTTACATTAAGCGGGCCGATTTTGCACAGGCCTTTACTTATTATAAACGAAGTATTCCATATTTAACGGCAGTTGAAGATTATAATACACTGGCCGAATGTAATTTAGGCTTAGCCAAAATTTACCGCGAGAAGGACAAAATAGATTCTGCTATTTATTATGCGCGCTATGTGTATCAACTGGCCAGTAAAAATGAATTTTTAGCCAGAGCTGTAGATGCAAGTGCATTTTTGGTGCAGCTTTATAAAAGCGAGGGTAAGATCGATAGCGCATTTGCTTATCAGGAAACGATGATTAACCTTTCTGATACGATTGATAGTAAAGAACGGGCAAAAGAAGTGCAAAGCATTACCATTGCCGAAGAAATGCGCCAAAAAGAAATTGTGGAAGCCCGGGAAAAAGAAGCTGAAGAAAGGAAACAGAAATTGCAGCTGCTTGCCATTGGCATTCTCATCCCCATCTTCTTTTTCATCAGTATATTTTTGAGCAGAAGAAAAGTAAACAAAAAACTGATCGAATTTTCGGGTATTGTTTCACTGCTAATGCTATTCGAATACCTTACACTGTTTATTCATCCCTTTGTTGCCGAAAAATCGCACCACTCGCCACTGATCGAAATTGTAGTTTTTGTGGTTATTGCATCCTTACTTACACCGGCTCACCATAAAGTGGAGCACTGGCTGATTAATAAGCTGAGTAAAATACGAGAATACCATCAGCAAATAAGGCAACTTAAAAACAATGACTAAATAACCAGGATTAGCTACTTATTTTTTTGGAGGTGGGGCTTGACCGTTCCTTCCGCCTGTATCGGTAGAATCTTTCATTTTTGAGGATGACATTACTTTTGTGCTATCTACAACCATTGTATCGGTTGTTTTTACGATAGTTGTGTCGGTAGTGGTTTCGATTTTCTTTTCATTGTTGCAGCTTTGCAGTGATAATGCCGATCCGAGTGAAACAACAATTGCCCCGGTTAAAATTATTTTTTTCATCTGGTTTGAGTTAAGTTTTCTGAAAGTTACAGCTTAAAATTTGCTTAGTAAATGGTTGTAAATCATTTTGTTGAAATGTGTAAACTATTTTTGCCGACTTACAAAGCAGTATTAAGCTTAAAATGGTTTATTACAGCTACTGCTATGTATAAAGCAATTTGAGCCGTATCGGCAGATTTTAGAAATTATATCGATATTAGATCCAAAGCTATTTAACCTCCTTAACCATGCAAGAAATAGATGTTGTTGCGTATGCCTTTTCTCAATTTGCTAAAATGGACAGTGCGGCCTTCGAACTATCAAAACTCAACTGGAAAATAAAACGATATAAAAAAGGCGAATTTTACAATGAGCATAGAACAGTTTGCAAATTTCTGGGCTTTATAATAGATGGTGTATTCCGTTCTTATGTGGTTGACGAAAAAAGTGGTGAAGAAAAAAATGTATTTCTCTATTCGGGCAATCAGTTTGTAGTCACTTTTAAAAGTTTTATTAATCAGCAACCCTGCGATTACCACACGCAGGCCATGACCGATGCATTGGTCGTATATATCCACATTGATGATTTACTACAGCTTTACCAGCAGTCGCACCAGTGGGAAACCTTTGGGAGGCTTTTGGCACAAGAAGCTTTTAATATTGCCATGGATAGGGCAGAGAGTTTTGTGTTTAAAACGCCCGAGCAGCGTTATCTTGATCTGATTAAGTACCACCCACAGATTTTTAACAATATTCCGCTCTATCACATTTCTTCTTATTTAGGCATTCAGGGGCCATCATTAAGCAGGATAAGAAAAAGACTTACCGGTAAATAACGATTTTAACCTGGGTTAAAATTATTGCTGTTTTTAAGGCGGAGATTTGAGGTGTCAAATTAAAACTAAAAACAACATGAAAACTTTAAAATCAAAAACAATCGTATTGGTACATGGTCTGTTTGTAAACAACAAAAGCTGGGAAAACTGGAAAACTTTCTTCGAAACCAAAGGGTACACCGTTTATGCACCTGCCAATCCATCTCATAACGGCAATCCCGAAGCGTTAAGAAAAAACATCGACCCTAATTTAACCCAGGTAAATTTTGTTGATGTGGTAAATAACCTCGTTCAGTTTATAGATGCCTTACCCGAAAAACCAATTCTGATTGGCCATTCCTTAGGCGGTTTAACTGTTCAGAAATTAATGGACCTCGGTAAAGGCGAAGCAGGCGTAATGATTGATGGCGCTCCTCCACAAGGTGTTATTCCATACGAATGGAGTTTTTGGAAATCTAATTTTACAGTGGTTAACCCATTTAAAGGCAACTCCGTTTTTATGCCAACTAAAGCCTGGTTTCATTATACATTTGGTAATACCTTGCCAAGAGTAGAATCGGATAAAGTATTTGATGAATTTGTAGTTCCCGAAAGCAGGGCAATTGCCTGGGGAACATTAAAAAGCTATGCTAAAATTGATTTTAAAAAGGCCCATCAGCCACTGTTATTCATTGCCGGCGAGAAAGATCATATTATGCCAGCCAGTTTAAATAAACGAAACTATGAAGCCTATAAAAACCAGGATAGCCATAGGGTAACTGATTTTAAAATGTTTAACGGCAGGAGCCATTTTATTTGTGGTGAGGAGGGCTGGGAAGAAGTAGCAACCTATATTTACAATTGGATTAAAAACTAGTTGTCTGCTGGTTTATATTCCGAAAGCTGGGGTTGAAATGAAAATTCGAGATAGCGGCTAGAGCGCTTTGTGCTCAACCAGGTAAGGTCATGAGCAGAGCGCTTGCCTTCTGATTAAAAATGAGCCAATTACAACATTATCTTCTTATTAAATAGTGGCTTGTATAGTTGAAAATCCATTTCTAAACACTATCTTTGCGCCAAATTTGAGGCGCATTTTATGCAAAAGATTAGAAATATAGCTATTATAGCACACGTTGACCACGGTAAAACCACGTTGGTTGATAAGATTTTACACTCTTGTTCTGTTTTTAGAGATAATGAACAAAAAGGAGAGTTGATATTGGATAACAACGATTTAGAGCGTGAGCGTGGTATCACAATCGTATCTAAAAACGTTTCTGTTCAATACAAAGATGTAAAAATTAACATTATTGACACTCCTGGTCACGCGGATTTCGGCGGTGAGGTAGAGCGTGTTTTAAAAATGGCCGATGGTGTACTTTTACTTTGCGATGCTTTTGAAGGTGCAATGCCTCAAACACGTTTCGTAACGCAAAAAGCTTTGGCACTGGGTTTAAAACCAATTGTGGTTGTAAACAAAGTGGATAAAGAAAACTGTCGCCCTGAAGAGGTTTATGAGCAAATTTTCGAATTGTTCTTTAACCTTGAAGCAACTGAAGAGCAATTGGATTTCCCGGTTATTTACGGTTCATCTAAACAAGGATGGATGAGTACTGACTGGCAAAAACCAACTACAGATATTTTCGCATTATTAGATGCGGTTGTGGCCAACATTCCACCTGCACCAATAAACGAAGGTACTTTACAGATGCAAATTACTTCGTTAGATTATTCATCTTTCGTAGGTCGTATTGCAATCGGTCGTGTTCACCGTGGTTCAATTAAAGAAAACCAACCGGTTACTTTAATTAAACGCGATGGTAAAATCGTTAAATCAAGAGTAAAAGAACTTTATACTTTCGAAGGTTTAGGAAAAATCCGTACTACAGAAGTGGGTTCTGGCGATATTTGTGCAGTTGTAGGTATCGATGGTTTTGATATTGGTGATACAATCGCTGATTTCGAAGCACCAGAACAATTACCAGTAATCAGCATTGATGAGCCAACAATGAACATGTTGTTCACCATCAACAACTCACCTTTCTTTGGTAAAGAAGGTAAATTAGTTACTTCTCAACGTATCAAAGATCGTTTGATGAAGGAAATGGAGAAAAACTTGGCATTAAAAGTTGTTGAAACTCAAGGTGCAGATTCATGGTTAGTTTACGGTCGTGGTATTCTTCACTTATCTGTATTAATCGAAACGATGCGTCGTGAAGGTTATGAATTACAGGTTGGTCAGCCACAGGTTATTGTTAAAGAAATCGACGGTAAAAAACATGAGCCGGTTGAAACTTTAATTGTTGATGTACCTGCTGAAGTTTCTGGTAAAGTAATCGAATTGGTAACTCAACGTAAAGGTGAGTTATTAATTATGGAGCCAAAAGGCGATTTACAACACTTAGAATTCGAAATCCCATCTCGTGGTATTATCGGTTTACGTAACAACGTATTAACTGCTACTGCTGGTGAGGCGATTATGGCACACCGTTTCAAAGCTTACGAGCCTTGGAAAGGTGCAATTCCTGGTCGTTTAAATGGTGTACTAATCTCTATGGATAAAGGAACTACTACTGCTTATTCAATTGATAAATTACAAGATAGAGGCCGTTTCTTTGTTGATCCGGGAGTTGATATTTACGAAGGACAAATTTTGGGCGAGCACATTCGCGATAACGATTTAGTAATTAACATTGTTAAAGGAAAAGCTTTAACAAACATGCGTGCTTCTGGTACTGATGATAATACTCGTATTGCACCAGCAATTAAATTCTCGTTAGAAGAATCTATGGAGTACATCCAGGCTGATGAGTACATTGAGGTTACACCGCAAAGCATGCGTTTACGTAAAATCTTCTTAACAGAGCAACTACGTAAAGCAAACGGAAGTAAAAACTAATAACTTCTAAATCTCCAAAAAGGGATTTAAATACATACAGCCCATTTCTTAATTGAGATGGGCTTTTTTGTTTTAAGCCTTAATATTTGGCAGGGTTAAAAAATTAACAATTAAATGGCGGTTAATTTTCGTTTCGGCCCTAAATTTGTAAATTTATATCCTAATCTTTATCATGCTTAATAAAGGATTATCCTACTTGGGTATATTTTTCCTTAATATGCTCTCCCTTTTGCCATTGTTTGTTTTATACAGGTTGGCCGACTTCTTTTATGTATTGATATTTTATGTTTTCGGTTATCGCCGCAAAGTGGTTAAAGAAAATTTAATCAATGCTTTCCCCGAAAAAAGTATTGCTGAAATTAAAGGTATAGAGAAAAAGTTCTACAAATTTTTAGCCTCGCTTTTTATTGAAGTAATTAAAATGAAAAGTATTTCTAAAAAGGAACTGAATAAGAGAGTTGTTTTTAAAAATGCTGATCTGGTGGAGGCCTATCTTAAAAACAACGAAAGTGTAATTTTCTGCTCATCGCATTACGGCAATTACGAGTGGGTTTGTATGGCCATTGGCCTAAACTTTTCGGGCGAGCATTATCCCATTTATAAACCATTGAGCAGTGAAGCTTTTGATAACTGGTTTATTAAAATGCGGAGCCGGTTTGGTAATCACATGGTTTCGATGCGCCAAACGTTAAGATCCATTCAGGCAACCAAAAATGAAGCCACCATGTTTACTTTCGGTAGCGACCAGGCACCTACAAGAGAGGATTCGAGTTATTGGACTACGTTTTTAAACCAGGAAAGCGCCATTCAATTGGGAGTTGAAAAGATTGCAAAAAAAACAAATAGGCCAGTTTTTTACCTCAAAATTAATTACCTGAAAAGAGGTTATTATGAAGTAGATTGTGTGCCAATATGTTTAAACCCTGCAACAACTGTTGAGTTTGAAATTACAGAACTTCATACCCGCTTCTTGGAAGATATGATAAGGGACACCCCGCCTTATTGGTTGTGGAGTCACCGCAGGTGGAAATATAAAAGGGAAGACAGTGGACCAAGAGCGGAAGTGAAAGGTCGGAATTTAGAAGTTTAAACCATCTAAATGTTGGCTTAACATCTAATTGTATTTATGGGTGTAATGTTTGCAAGCAATGAAAACCATCAAAAAAATACTCTTAATTTTCATTTACGCCTTTTTCTTATCCCTATTTGGGTTATTTGTTTGGCGCCCCTATCTGCTTAAAGTAATAAAATACCGTACCCCAGGTGCCGAAACTTATAAAATTTTTCCGCAGGAGCTTGTACATAAAAGCGATTCGGCTTTTCATTTTATCCGGCCCACAACTCAGCGGAACGACCTGGATACGCTCCATGTTTTAGATGGAAAAAACCAATCGGTTACCTTAAAAGAATACCTGAAAAATGGATCGATCAATGCTTTTTTGGTAATTCGAAATGATAGTGTTTTGTACGAAAGATACGATAAAGGTTATAGCGATAGCACACTAACCACCATTTTTTCGGGCGCAAAAAGCATGATTTCTATTATGATTGGCCAGGCCTTAAATGAAGGAAAAATTAGGCACTTAAACGATAAGGTAACAGATTACATACCGGAGTTAAAAACTAACCGAGCCTTTAAACAAATTACACTGAAAAATCTTATAGATATGAAATCCGGGCTGGATTTTCAGGATGCTGTGGGTGGTGTTTTAAAGGCTTTCTTTTCTGACGAAGCTAAATATTATTATACCGATGATGTACAGGCTGAGCTGATGAAGGTGAAGCTGGTGAATAAACCCGGTACGGTTTGGAAATACAAAAGCATCGACCCGATTTTATTGGGCTGGGTATTAAAGAAAGCAACTGGTCAATCGGTTGCCGAATATTTCGAATCTCATGTTTGGAAGAAGATAGGGGCTGAATATAACGCAACCTGGGGTTTGGATCGGGTAAATGGAATAACCAATACGGCCAGCCGTTTTCAGGTTACCGCCATCGATTGGGCTAAAATAGGCCGTTTGTATTTAAATAAGGGTAAGTATAACAGCCAGCAGTTGGTACCGGAAGATTGGGTAAACCAATCGGTAAATATTGGTACCGAAAAACCTGCTTCAGCAAAAGGCTGGCAGCAATCTGCCCATCATTACCTTTGGTGGATTCCGCAGGCTGGCGAAAACGGAGACTATGCCGCAGAAGGTATGCTTGGCCAGCGCTTGTATATCGATCCTAAAACGAACACTATAATTGTGCAGTTTGCCGATCATGGCGCAGGTAATTACCCTTATCGAAAAATAAGCCGGTATTTAAGTGGCTTGCCATTTAGCTACCCGAAGCTTTAACCGCCAAGCTCGCAAAGAAAATAGGCGCAAAGTGCGCAATTTAGTTTTGCATTGCGTAAAACTTAGCGTTCTTTGCGGTTAAATTTTTAAACTGTACATTGCCCTTGCATGGAAAACAACGACGTAAAAATTTCGAAAAAGAAACCGATTTTTCCGGTTAGCCCTGCTTTGCAGAAATATTTGCGTACTTACCAACGCGAGGCTAAACTACCTATTTCCTATCAGGATTTGATGCAGTTTAATGAGGCTTTTCCGTTAATGGATAAGTTTGGCAAGGATTCGCTTTGGGAAGGACCTATTTATGCCCAGGATTTAATTGAGCATCTGCATAATGGGTTGAAAGAAGTTTATGCCAACTTAAAAGCATCAGGCAATCTACGTATTGTGCAGCATAAATATATCGATAAAATTGAATACTGTACCTTTGGCAATACGCATCCCTTTCGCATCAGGATTGTTAACCGGTTAAATGATGTTTACGATTATTTCTACATCAAAAAAGCTGATGCTTCGCGTATTTATGGCCTGGAGATGGAAGAAATACTGTCGCCAAATCAAGTTAATTATCTGGTAGATGGTGATACGCTGGTAGAAGAGCATATTGCAGGTATCCCCGGTGATGTATTTACCAAAGGACAGTTGTATGCACCCGAATTTAACCCAACACGTATAGCAAAAGAGTTTGTAAAGTTTAACGAGCGTTGTTTAATTATGCTTTTGGGCGATATGAGGGCCTATAACTTTGTGGTTCAGATTACTCCCGATTTTGACGATATTCAATTCCGCATCAGGGCAATTGATTTTGATCAGCAGTTTTATGAAGGGAACCTTAAAGTTTATCTGCCACAGTTTTTTAAAGAAAATTTGCCCTATGTAAAAATGAGCATGGAGCAACTTACTGATAAAACGGTGCTACAGTATCAGCAGGAAGAAAGATCGTCGATTGTACATCGGGTTAGGAGCGAGCGGCACCGTTTAACCGATTTGCGGGATGTATCTAACAAAGAGGAACTAACTACACCTGAAAATATTGCTATGCTGAAACAGGGAATGAGCGATTATTTTAAAGATACCAACTACCTGAAGTGCAATACCATGACCGATATTATTGAACTGAACATTAAAAATATTATCAGGCAGGTTAAACTTTAAAAAAGAAACGGCTGGTAAAATTACCAACCGCTTTTGAGTGAATCTAGAAAGAGCGTCCAAAGTTTTTAGGCGTGCTGGCCTTCGTGAACACCCTCTGCAAATTCCTCTACAATTTTATCGTTAAATGCAGGTAAGTCTTCTGGCGTGCGGCTCGTAACCAAACCCTGGTCTACCACAACTTCCTCGTCAGACCATAAGGCACCTGCATTGATTAGATCTTGCGAAATATTTTTAACTGAAGTCATTTTGCGCCCCTGAACCACATCTGCATTAATCAGCGTTTGTGGCCCATGACAAATAGCGGCAACAGGTTTTCCATCGACAAAAAATGACTTTACAAAAGCGAGGGCATCGGCATTAACACGCAACTGATCGGGATTAATTACCCCGCCCGGTAAAAGTAAACCGTTATAATCATCCGCATTTGCTTCCGAAATAGTTTTATCTACATCAATTTCTATTGACCAATGATCGTGATTCCAGGCTTTTATTTTACCGCTTTTTGAGGAGATGATGTGAACGGTTGCGCCTTCTTCTTTTAACCTTTTTACTGGTTCTGTAAGTTCTACTTCTTCAAATCCCCTTTCTGAAAGAACAGCAATAATGCGGTTACTTAATCGTCCCATAATCTTTTCTGTTTTTAATAGGTATGTATTAAAGACAGTTGGGAAAAGTTATTGTTTTCAGAAATTTGAGATTGCGATTATTATAGTTGATTTAAATGAGTGCTTGTCATGTTGAGCCTGTCGAAACGTTTCGATACCCATTTTAGATGAAATCTTTCGATAAATCCAGTAAAATTTAGAGATGCTGAAACAAGTTCAGCATGACGATGTTGTAGTGAAATAGCTAATCATTAGTCCTTCGGTGCTTAACAAAGTACCAGGCTAAATTGCAAGCGATAATTACATGGTTGAAGATGTTTGGAAGTAAGCCATAGTATTTGCTAAAGATATTAAACCGCTCTTTTAAACTTTCGCGGTGTTTTTTCTTGCTCATGCCACCAACCAGGTATTTAGCTACATAACGGTGTACATTCACAATATTCGAGGCCTTTTTAGCTGCTTTAATAATCCAATCGATATCTGAACTGTATTTATAATTTAAATCGTAAGGCACAATAATGCTGCGGCGGATATAAATGGCCTGATGACTGATATTCATACCATATTTAAAACTGGTCCAGTCAAATTTTTCGGGAGCCTCGTGCCTTCTGCGGCCTAAACTTTCCCAGTTATCATTATACATTTCGGTTTCGCCATAATAAATATCCGCCCCCGGCGAACTGGTAAAAACGTCCTCCACTGTATGCTGGTCATATAGCTCATCGCCAGAGTTCATAAATAGCACGTAATCACCCGTGGCAATTGCCAGGCCCTTGTTCATGGCATCATAAATACCCTTGTCGGGCTCAGATACGATTTTCGAAACCTGGTTCTTATACTGTTCAACCACCTGAAGTGTTCCATCAGTTGAAGCACCATCAATTACGATATATTCTATTTTTTTATAAGTCTGGTTTAAAACAGATTTTAAGGTGCGTTCAATATCACGAACGTTATTGTACACAATGGTAATGACAGTTAACTTTGGCAAGGGTTGGGTTTTTGGATTGGAGTAAATTTAATAAAGATTGTGTAATTTTTGTTTACTGTCAGCGAAAATGAAATTGACCAAACATTTTGAATGAATTCAGGTTAAAAGCTAAGCTGAAAGGTAATTTCTAGCGGTTATTTCGGCTGTAAATCAATCAAAGTTTCATACAAATGAATGTGTTCTGCAGCAATTACTTCTTCCGAAAAATCGGTAAGGATGCTTAACCGTGCAGCTTTTTGAATCTCATCTTTATTGGGGCGGTGGTAAAGCCATTCAATACCATTGGCTAGATCTTCGGCATTCTGGTATTCGGCCAGGTAACCGTTTTGCATGTGTTTAACCATATCCGGAATGCCACCTGTAGTAAAAGCCACCACCGGAGTGGCACAGGCCAGGCTTTCCATTACGGTGTTGGGCAGATTATCTTCCAGAGAGGGGGTGATAAAAGCATCGGCTGCCGAATAGCATTTGGCCAAATGGTCATCTTTATTAATAGTGCCCAAAAAAGTAGTTTTAAACGGAAATTCGGGCATTTCTGCATTCTCCTTATTGCCGAAAATAACAATTTCGATATTTTCTTTTTGAATGCCGGAGCGGCGTGCTAAAATTTCTAAAGCTTCTATTAAATAAGGCGTACCTTTATGTTTGTCGTTTTTTGAGGGCATAAAGCCACTCATCAGCACAAATTTATCCGGATTAATTTTCAGGATCTTCTTTGCTTCAGCCTTAACATAAGGCTTAAAAATTTTGGTTTCGATGGTATTCGGAATAACTGTAGTTTTTCTGGTGCCCAGCAAACTGCTGAATTTTACCGATGCAGCCATCCACTTGCTCGGCGCTACAATATGGAAATTTAATTCGGTGTAGGCTTTCTGTTTCCTCATCCAGGTTTTGTGCGAAATATCATGCTTGCCGCTGATTTTTAAAATCGGGCAATTACCACACTGTTGGTGGAAATGTTCGCAGCCATAGCGCACGTGGCAGCCGCCGGTAAAAGCATTGCTATCGTGAAAAGTCCATACAATTGGTTTTTCAAGTTCATCCAGTTGCGCTAAAAATTTAGGATTGAGAAAACCATGGTTTACCCAATGTAAATGGATAATGTCGGCATTTTTAACCTCAGGATGGTTGATAACCGAACGGCCAAACCATTGCAAACTAAAGGGTGTTTTTACCGATTTACTTAACCATTTGGAAAAATATCTTTCTGATAAGATGTTGTAAATGGCCCTGGCTTTTTGTATAGGCGATTTACTAAAGGTGTCTATTTTAGGATTTTGACCAAATTTATAGTAAACCAATACTTTTGAATCGATTCCACTCGCTTTTAAAGCATTGCTCAGGCGTAAGCAGGCACGGCCGGCTCCACCATTTCCATCATAGGTATTTAGGTGTACTACTTTCAAATCAATCAAAAATACATTTTATTGTTTACGATTATAAAATCTGTTGCGTAATTTCATCCACATATTTTATCGTTCTAAAGGTTAGGCATGCCTTTTATCAAAAAAAGGACTGTCTTTCCGGAGCCAAACTAACTTAATCATGATTAAATCCTTACTAAAATCACTTGCAACTCTGGCTTTTTTATGGCCGGCGCATTCATTTTGCCAAAACCAAACTTATTTTGCTGCATATCCAGCTTTAACGCCCGATGCACAGACAATAGTATTTAGCTATGATGGCGATATTTGGAAAGTTCCTGTAAAAGGTGGCGTGGCATCGCGCATTACAGCCATGCAGGGAGAAGAAATTAATCCGAAAATATCTCCTGATGGAAAGTGGCTGGCATTTTCATCTAACCAGTTTGGCAATTACGATGTTTACCTCATGCCTGTTGCGGGTGGAGATATTAAACAGCTAACCTTTAACGATGCGTCCGATGAGGTTGATAACTGGAGCTGGGATTCGAAAACCATTTATTTTACCTCGGGACGCTACAATTCTTTTTCGAGCTATAAAGTAAATGTAAATGGAGGCACAGCGGTGCGTTTATTCAATAACTATTTTAACACTACACACCATATCGCCGAATCGCCAGGCGGAGAGCTGTTCTTTAACGATACCTGGGAAAGTATGCGCTTTGCCAATCGTAAACATTACAAAGGAGCTTACAATCCCGATATCCAATCTTATAACCTGAAAACAAAAAACTATAAACGTTATACCGATTATATTGGTAAAGATTTCTGGACCAGCGTAGATCAGAAAGGAAACGTGTTTTTTGTATCAGATGAAGGTAATGATGAATACAATCTGTACACTTTTATTGCGGGTAAAAAAACCGGGTTGACTAATTTCGATACCTCAATTAAACGTCCGTTCGTTGCTGCAAATGGAACTACTGTAGTATTTGAAAAAGATTATCAGCTGTACACCTACGATGTTGCAACGAAAAAAACGGAAAAGGTAAACATCAGCACTTCGCGTAACCAGGTGTTAAGCAAAGAGCAGGAATATGATGTACGTGGCAATATTTCCGCATTTGATGTCTCAACCGATGGCAAAAAAATGGCCTTTATTTCACGTGGTGAAGTTTTTGTAAGTGATGCTGATGGTAAGTTTATCCGCAAAATTACCAACAGTGGCGAGCGCGCCATGGAATGCAAATGGTTGGCCGATAACAAAACGATTTTGTTTAGCCAAACGGCTAACGGCTATCAAAACTGGTTTACCATAACCGGCGATGGCAAAGGAACGATAAAGCAATTAACAAAGGACAAGGCAAACAACCGCGATATTACCCTGAATAAAACCAAAACCATGGGTGTTTATTTAAGTGGTAGAAATGAACTAAAACTGATTGACCTTAAAAATTTCGAAAGCAAAACGCTGGTAACAGATGAGTTTTGGGCTTTGCAAAGTGCGGCGCCAAGTTTTTCGCCAAACGATGAATATGTACTTTTTACTGTTTACCGCAATTTTGAGCAGGATATTGTAGTGCATAGCATTAAAGGGAATAAAACCATTAATTTAACCAATACAGGCGTTACCGAAACTGGTCCGGCATGGTCACCAGATGGGAAATACATTTTCTTCACCAGTGCCCGTACCAAGCCTTCTTACCCTACCGGAATGGCCAATGCCCATATTTACCGCATGGCTTTAGATAATTATGGAGAGCCTTTCCGTTCGGATAAATTTGATGACCTGTTTAAAGAAACCAAACCTGCTACTACAGAAGTAAAGCCTAATCCGGCAAGCCAAAATGATAAAAAGGCAAAAGCCGATACGGCCAAAAAGAGAACAGATGTTAAGCCTACGCCGAACCCTGCAAACGTAATCACCATTAACACTCAGGATATTCTGGATAGGATAGAGCTGGTTGGCCCTTCTTTTGGTGGTCAGTATGGAACGGATGCTTATGCCAAAGGTGATAAAACTTATGTGTTTTATTCGTCGAACCATGAAGGTGGTGCACCGGGCTTGTACCGTACAACTATTGAGCCTTTTGAAGCCAATAAAACCGAAAAAGTAGCTGATGGTGGCGATTATTCACTGATTCAGGCTGGTGATAAGTTTTTTGTGTTAACGCGGGGAGTAATCAACAAGTATACCTTAGAAGCCAATAAGCTGGATAGGATAGACCATGGCTACAAATTTACCAGAAACTTAAATGCCGAGTTTAACCAGATGTTTTACGAAACCTGGGTAGGACTAGATGAAAATTTCTACGACGAGAAATTCCACGGGGTAGACTGGGATAAAATGAAAACCCGTTATGCTGTGTATTTGCCGTATGTAAATAACCGCAGTGATCTACGCATCCTTTTAAATGATATGCTGGGCGAGCTCAACTCCTCACACATGGGTTTTAATAGTTTGGGAGCCGAAGAGCGTAAAAATTTAACTTATGTAACCAATGAAACCGGAATTATCTTCGACGATGAAAACCCACTAAAAGTAGCGCGTATTGTAGCTAAAAGTAATGCGGCACACATCGGGACAAATATTTTAGCTGGCGATATTTTAACAGAAGTAAACGGAGTTAAGGTAGATGAAAAAATAGATCGCGATTATTATTTCAGTAAACCTTCTTTAGACCGCGAAATGACCCTGACCTTTAGCCGGAACGGTAAGGAAGTTTTTGTCAATGTACATCCCGAAAGTACTGGAGCTTTAAGGGGCAATTTGTACGATGAATGGATTACCCAAAATCATAAAAATGTAGATAAATGGAGCAATAACCGCATTGCTTATTCGTACATGAAAAATATGGGCACCGGAGAGCTCGAAACTTTCCTGCTGGATATGGTGGCTCAGGAAGAAAATAAAGAAGCTATTATTTTAGACCTTCGTTACAATACCGGAGGTAATGTGCACGATGATGTATTGAAATTCCTTTCGCAACGCCCATACCTGCAATGGAAATACCGTGGCGGAAAATTGGCACCACAAAGTAATTTTGGCCCAGCTACGAAACCGATAGTGCTGTTAATTAACGAGCAATCGTTAAGCGATGCTGAAATGACTGCAGCTGGCTTTAAACAATTAAAACTGGGTAAAATAATCGGTACAGAAACATACCGCTGGATTATTTTCACATCAGCCAAAGGTTTAGTAGACGGTTCTTCATATCGTTTACCATCGTGGGGTTGTTATACCATGGATGGTAAAAACATAGAAAAAGAAGGCGTTAAGCCCGATATTTTTGTGAAAAATACCTTCGAAGACCGCCTGGCTGATAAAGACCCGCAACTGGAAAAAGCAGTTGCCGAGATTTTGAAAGATCTGAAATAGGGTTAATCGGTTAACTGTTTAAATTGGTTAATTGGGCATGATACAGAAAGGTTGTTTTATTGTCGGATTGTTAGCTTGCTGGCAACCGACAATCAAGCAATAGAACGCTCCACAGTTTTAAACAGTTAACCAATTTAAAAGATTAACCAACTTGCTTCAAATTAGCAATAGCGCCAATTTAATAGTCAAGCAATAGAATGCTTTCACAGTTTAAGTAGTTAACCAATTTAAACAATTACCATTTTAGGCAGTTAACCAAATTTTTCCGTTTCTTTGGAGCTGGAATTTTTAAAATATGGCAAATTTATTAACCGACAGGGCTTTTTGGGTAAATTATTGGGAAAGTAAAAAAGGACTTGCCGTTCGGCTACCATCAAACTATTTGTTTCATCGCCAGCTGGCTGATGTGATTCAGCAAAACCAGGTTAAAACAGCTATCGAATTGGGTGGTTTCCCAGGGTATTATGCGGTGTTTTTGAAAAAGTATTTCAAACTGGATGTTACCTTACTGGATTATTTTGTACATCCGCCTGTTGTAAAAGAGCTGTTGGAAAAAAATGAATTGACTGAAAAGGATATCCACATTATTGAAACCGATTTGTTTAATTACACGCCCGAAAAACAATACGACTTGGTACTCAGCTGTGGTTTAATTGAGCACTTTAACGATACAGCCGATATTATTAATCGCCACATTGCATTTGTAAAACCTGGGGGCACTTTATTTATCACCTTACCTAATTTTAAAGCTGTAAATGGCTGGTTCCAGAAGAATTTCGATAAAGAGAACTACGATAAACACAATATCGACAGCATGAACCCTGCTTTGCTTCAGAAAATTTGCGAAGATGCAGGTTTAAAAGAAGTAAAATCGGGCTATTTTGGCCGTTTTAGCGTTTGGCTGGAAAACGAAGACCAAAAATCGGCTGGCGTGCGTGTTTTCAAGAAAGCGGTATGGTTGGCCGGAAAAATATTTACCAAGATTATTCCATTCGAGAGCAAAAATCTATCACCATATATTATATTAGAGGCGAAAAAAAACTAGCGCTCTATGGCAATCAGTTGGGGTTACTCGCCTAAAATTGAAAAATATATCCCTTTGGCCGATTTTCCGGCCGATAAATATTTAATTATTGCCCGTCAGGTAATCGAAAACCTGGGCTGGAAATTAAGTCACATTTCCAAAACAGGGATTATAGCTTATACCCCAATCTCTTTTCAGTCGTACACCGAAGAGATTTCTATCCGTATTCATGGCAATTTTGCCGTGGTAAAAAGCGAGTGCGTTGGCATTCAGATGCTTTTTAACGATTACGGGAAAAACGACCTCAATCTGGAGAAATTTTTTCACGAATTTGAATATGCTCAATTCCACTTGCAGGATATTTGGGATGAAAGTCTGGCCGCATTTCATACCTTAATTGCAACGCAGGATGATACTTATTTTGAGAAAGCTCCGCTAACAGCAAAGAATAAGATTAAGAACATTCTATTCCTTTTTTTACCTCAAAAGGGCTATCTGGTTACGCCCATTCTTGTAATTTTAAATATTATCTATTATGCAATAACCTTTTTATTTATCACAATTGTATTTAAACTTCGTAGTGAAGATGCACTTATTCCTGAGGTAATAACTAACGGGTACTTAAACCTGGGTGCAAACAGCAGGGAACTGGTTTTAGAAGGCCAGCTCTGGCGCTTAATTACGCATCAGTTTATTCATTTAAATATCTGGCATGTGTTTTTTAACCTCTATGCGCTCATTTATATCGGGCTCATGGTTGAGCATAAATTAGGTTCGGTTAAATTTCTGATTACTTACTTACTGAGCGGTATTTGTGGTGGTCTGGTGAGCATCATCTTTCATAAAATCGGTTTTATGGCAGGCGCATCGGGAGCCATAATGGGTATTTTTGGTGCTTTTATGGCCTTAAGTGTGAGCAAGGCATTCGAAAAGAACGCAAGCCGAGCGCTGCTAATCAGTACCGTTGTGGTAACTGCCATAATGCTTTTAAATGGTATAGGTGGTAATGTAGATAACAGTGCACATATTGGCGGGCTTGTTTCGGGTTTTGTAATTTGTTACCTGCTTTTTAATGAAAAAGTAGGGCGCTGGAAGATCACATCCGGCTTACAATATGGATTAACAAGTATAATTGTTGTAGTGTTTGCTGCTGCGGTTTTAGCCCTCACACCAAATTATCATAACAGAAAGTTTTACAAGCTACAGTTTGCCTTTGAGCAAAATACTTTCGATTTTAATAAGGTTTATTCCATTCCCTACGATCTGTCGAAAGCCGAAAAGGTAAAGATGATTGACCAGTATGGAATACAGGTATGGCGTAAAAATAAGCAGATTGTTGCCGAAATGAAGAAGCTCAGGCTCGAAAAAAAGGAGAATTACAGAAGAGATTTTGATAGCAAGATTACGAATCTGGGCATCAAAATCTCTGAACTTTTGCACCGCGAATATCTTGAAGGAACATCAAAATACCGCGATGAAATTGAACAGCTTACCGACGAAGTGAATATACTGCGTGGTGAAGCCAGTTCAAGCGAATATAGCCGCGATTAAGCGATTTTTTTGTAAAGCCCTATTTCGCTTAAAGTAATACAAACAGGCGATTTATTGATATTGATTTTTACTTTATTCGTGGTAATAGGGGCATCGAGTTGAATTAATCTTTTGGCACCAATGCTGGTGCCATCGTAAACCTTTTTCCATGCTCCGTTTTCAAAAGCCTCAATGGTATAGGCCTCAATTCTTTGTCCTAACGGAATATATTCCTGCAGGCTAATGATGTCGAAAGTTTTTGAAGCGGGTAAATTAAGTTCAATTGTAGCTTCGTGCACCTGATCTTGTGTAGCCCAGTAGGTTGTTTTGTTGTTATCCAATAATGCTGCTGCATTATATTTGCCACCGCGGCTATTGCTCAGTTTTAGTTTTGCATTTTTAGCCAGATTATTGGCAAAGGTATGCTTAACCATATCGCCGAAGGTTTTTAGAGAGGCAACATCGTCTGCGTGGAGCTGGCCACGGGTATCGGGAGCTAAACCAAGGTCTAAACCGGCACCACGACCAACGCTTTTTAAATATAATTCGAAAAGCGTTTCAGGGCTTTTCGGCTTTTCGTTGGCATGGAAAAACCAGCCTTTTCTTAGTGGAACATCACATTCGGCCGGCATCCAGAATTTTCCGTTTCTAATGCCCTCAGGACTTTGCGGGTAATTGGCCTGGCCCGGAACGGCAACACTTTTTCCATCAGGTGCCATTGGGGTAAAAGTAGCCCAGCTTGTTTCGGCTGCATGTCCGTCTTCGTTTCCTACCCAGCGGATATCCAAACCAATATCACTAAATATGTTAGCCATAGGTTGCATTTTACGGGTAATGGCCCAGGTATTGTTCCAGTCGTAATAGGTGGTATTGTCGATCGAGCGCTTTTCTCTTGCTCCGCCATAGTAACCATCGCCGCCGTTGGCGCCATCATGCCAGCTCATAAAAAGGCCACCATAATTGCTATATAGTTCTTTTAACTGGCCCTGGTAAATGGCTAAATATTTATCAGTTCCATAAAGGGCATTGTTCCGGTCCCATGGCGAACAGTACACGCCAAACTTTAAGCCATTTTTACGTACTGCCTGCTCAACTTCTTTAACCAGGTTACCTTTTCCGCCTCTGAAAGGGCTCTTGCTGATGTTATAACTGGTTGTTTTGGTTGGCCATAAGGCAAAACCATCATGGTGCTTGGCCACCAAAATAATGCCTTTTAAACCGCCTGCTTTTGCGGCTTTGATAATCTGATCGGCGTTAAAATCAGTTGGATTAAATGTTTTCGGATCTGCATCGCCAAATCCCCATTCTTTATTCTCAAATGTGGTTGGTGTAAAGTGGATTAAACCATATACTTCTGTATCGTGCCATGCGAGCTGGCGTTTAGAAGGTAGCGCTCCGTAAGGTTTGGGCGCGTTTTGGGCATATGTTGCTGCCGAAAGAAATAAAAATAGAATTAATAAAGGTCTCATATTGGTTGTTGCTTAGGCTGACTAAAATACATAAAATAACGGTTGAGCGATTAGAATTAACCAACATTTAACCTGTTGCTCACGTAATTACCAAATTATTTTTCCATCTTGATCGTTACATACGGGCCTCAAACATTTAATTTTATAATGCGTTTAGCTACTATGATTACCATGCTCCAGATTCCTCCCGATGGAGGTACAATATATACCGAAACAAACCTTAACCAGCTCTTTCCCGAGCCTTTTAATACCATAACCAGTGCTTTCTTTTTGGTAATAGCCCTGTATTGGACCATTAAATTGCGCCGAAATTTTAACCAGCATAAATTTTTAAGTGGCGCTTTGGTTTTGCTTTTTATTGGGGGTATTGGCGGAACAACTTATCATGGATTAAGGCGCTGGCCGGTTTTTATTGTGATGGATTGGATGCCGATCATGCTGCTTTGCCTTTCGGCCGGGGTTTACTTTTTAGCTAAACTAACCCGGTGGTATTTTGCCGTTTTAATTGTGGCTGTGTATGCCTTTTTTCAATTTTATGTACGGCAACTTTTTAGTCATGGCGATTTTCAATCATTTATTAATATTAATTACGCTTTTATGGCTGCTTTAGTATTATTTCCAGTGTTTGGCTATCTGGTAAAAACCGATTGGAAAAATGGCAAATGGGTAGGTTTTGCATTAATTGCTTTCATATTTGCCCTTACTTTTCGCATTGCCGATAAATGGGAGATATTCACTATAGGCACTCATTTCTTGTGGCATACTTTCGGGGCTATGGCCTCTTTCTGTATGCTCAACTATATTTACCTGGTGAATCTTAAAAAAACAAAACTTAATTAAAAATTCATTCTTAATAGTTGTATATATTCTATATTAGATCAATAAATAATTTTAAAAATGAAGAAACTATTGATCTTGTCAGCCCTGGTATTGGGTTTAAACTTAAGCTCGAATGCGCAAAGTATTTTAAATAAAGTTGGAACTGCTGCTGCGGCAGCAACTGGCTTCGATGCAAACAGCTTAACATCTACTATTCTGGGTAAACTTACACCTGCATTGAGTTTAACTCCTGCGCAGAAACCAACAGTTACCACGATTATTAAAGATTTTTTGGTGCAGAAAGCCACTATTATGGCTACACAGAAAACAGACCCCGCAGCTTATACGAGCAAATTCGGTAAATTGTATGCAGGTTTAAAATCTAAATTGGGTACAGCCTTAACCGTTGCCCAATTAGCGAAATTTACATCATTAAAACCTGCTGCACCAAGCGCGAGCAACGTTTTATCGCAATTGTTCTTTTAAGAAAAAATCGCCTGTTAAACTTTATTAGCAGGCGATTTTTTCTTGTGGCTTAAAGCAGTTTAGATTTTGCTTTACTGTAATCCAGTTTCTTTTGTTTGCCTATAGCGTATTCTATGCCTCCCCAAAGGTGATTTAAGAATTTTTCTTCAGCCCATGCTTCGTTAGTGTGCCCCATCGAAGTATAAAAGGCCCTTCCACCATCGAAATCGTGGTACCAGCTAAAAGGATGGAAGTCGCCATTTTTACCACCTTTGTACGATTTTTCATCCAGGGTGATTAAAACTTTGATATCAGGGTTGATATCTTTAAAGTTATAAAGCTCATCTTTATGCAGCCATACAGAATCGGTGAAAAATTTGGTCGATGGATGTTTTTTATCTTTAATTACAAATCTGGCATCCTGTATTGCCGGGTGACTGGTGAAATAAGCTCCTGCAAGTTTTCCATACCATGGCCAATCGTATTCGGTATCGGTTGCTGCATGAATACCTACATAACCACCACCTGCCTGGATATATCTTTCGAATGCCGCTTGCTGGGCATCGTTTAATACATCGCCTGTGGTGCTTAGAAAAATTACCGTAGCATATTGCTTAAGATTGGCTTCTGTAAATACATCGGCATTTTCGGTAGTATCTACTTCAAAATTGTGGCTTAAACCCAGTTTTTGGATGGTTGTTTTGCCCACCCCGATAGAACCGTGCCTAAAACCTTTGGTTTTGGAAAAAACCAGGACTTTTGCAGGCTTTTTTACTGCGGTAAATCCCTGAAATAAAATAACGGTTGCGATTAATAAGCACAGTGAAAGGAATTTTTTCATTTTCGATTTGGCTAGTGTGTGTTGTTAATAGTGAAAGCTAAAATTAAGAAAGTTGTTTGATAATTTCTAAACATCTTGCTTCAACCTGCTTACAAACCGGGGCAAATAGGGCATTATCCCAGTAGGGGTCTGTAACTTCGTCGTTATCTAGAAAAAGTTGAATCTTTTTTTCTTCTGCTTCGCTTCTGGCCAAACTTTTAACATCTTTCAAATTATTCCTGTCCATTACCAAAATCAAATCGTATTGGCTAAACATGGTTTGGTTAAATTGTTGCGCGCGTTGTTTACTTATGTCGTAACCAATTTCTTTGGCGGCCGCTATACTTCTGTGATCGGGAGCCTGGCCAATGTGCCAGTTGCCGGTACCTGCCGAGGCGATTTTCCAGTTTAGGTTTTGTTTCTCAGTTAAGTGGCGCATAATGCCTTCTGCCAGGGGCGATCGGCAAATGTTGCCTAGGCATACCATTAAAATTTTCAATGTTACTTGGATTTTGCAGTAAAAATATATGTTACTGTAAAAGTAGTTCCATTTTGCTCGAAAACATATTTATCGGTGATATTTTTCCCTTCTATTTTTACCACCCTTGCATTGCTGCTAAAACCATCGTTAAGGGTTATTTCACTTCCTTTTTTGCTCCATTTGGCATTCTGGTACGAAATCATATCGCACAGCGGGCCGGTTGATGTGATGGCAAAAGTGCCGTTCTCAGAAAAAGAAAGGGTGTAGTTATTGTTTAAGCAACCAGAAGGACCAGACATGGTCATGAAATTGGTTACGGCTTTGCCTTCAATTTGCATGGCCGGACTTACTGTAGCAGATTCTAAGGCCCAATTGTATTTTGTTATTTCAGTAGTGTTTTCAGCATCATTTTTCTTTTTGCAGCCTAATGCCATGCACAGCGTTAAAATTAAGAATAGTTTTTTCATCACGTTTTTTTAGTTTGTTTTGTCTTAAAACGAGTGGGGTAATCAATACGCTACAAAAAAAAAAGTGCCCCGGCCTTTTTCTGACCGGAGCACTTAAATTTGAAATCTATTTCATTAACCGTAAATATCGTTAAGCATTTTGGCCAAGCGTACACCACCTTTTAACAATTGATTGTTGAGCGTGTCTACCCAATCAAAGTTGTAACGATAGCTTAGTTTAGCATCGGCCTTAGTGGTATCGTAAATTTTATTGCAAATGTTGTACGATTCGAAAATGCAATCTTTTAAGCTGGTGTTTTGCCAGTTGTAAAGTTGAACTGCTGAAGCATGATTGATGGCTTTAGCATATTCGGTATAGCTTAATTGCTGATATTCAATCAACTGTTCATCCCAAACGCGGTGGATATTCGATTTTTCGTTAAACCACAGTACCGAAACGCGGTTGCCGCCCAAATCTTCTTTACGCGCTACGTGCATGGGCTGGCATAAATCACCAGCCAGGTGTACCAACATGCGCAATGCTAGTTTCTTTTCATCAGGCGTGCTACCTGCTTTCTTTAAAACGGCAATTAAATCAGGGATTTTGGTATATAAGCTTATCGATTTGTCTGTTTCCAGGAAATTATAAACCCCATCTTTATTTAACCCGGCTGGCAGATTAACAAAGTGCCAGTTGTACATGTAATTGTAGGTCGAATCTGATTTGATGAAATCGCCCCAATTGGCGCACATAGCCAGGCTTTCGTAACCCAAAATACCCTGTACAGCCTTACGGGTTTTGACTTTTAGATAACTATCGGCAATTTCGCCAACCACGCGGTGACCAATAGTGCCCCAGGCACTTACCTGTGTGGGTGCATAAGCTAAAAATCCTACGATTAAAGCTGTGGCTAGTTTTTTTCTAATGGATGTTAAGATCATTTTATAGTTCTTTTTGGATGCAGGTAACTTTTTGTTTCAACGCCAGTTTTATTTCACGTTGATCATTCATGCTTTCGAGCGTAAGGCTATCTGCTGAACGCTTATTAATCAGGAAGTTTTTTTCGTACCGGCCAATGCGGTAGCAACCCGATATTTTTTGTTTGTAATTGGCGTGCGTAAAGGTAGCGCCGATAATTAAGGTGTCGCCCCTTACAGTATAAACGCCTTTTGCGTATTCTTTCCAGATTCCTTTATTGAAGCAGGAATCCTCGTAGAAATTAACTTTACTGTGGGTAACCAGGTCAATATAAACCGAATCGCAGGTAAATTTGAAATGATGTTGAGTATAATTACTTAACCTGTTACTGAAGGCAACCGAATCTTCATTCCAAACGCCTTGCATAAATGCTTCGCCCTTACCCTGAATATTAGGCCTCGGACTACAGGCTACCTGAAAGATGGATAATGTAAAAAGGATAATGTAAAAATTCCTTAAACAGGGATGCATTTTGTTCATTGGGTTTTTAATCGTTGCTCATAGGAAACTGATCATGGAATACATTAGGCTTTTTAACCGTATTGTGAATCAGGATTAACAAACCTACAGCAAAACAAAGGCTGGCTAATGTACCAATAAGACCAATTATGGTGTAATATATTGAAATTTCAGTATAGGCGATATTTCTACTGGCTGTCCAAAGCGGGACTAAAAAATAAAGCAAGTGTGTAAATAAACCAATTCCGGAGCCAATAGTCATTAAAATAGCTTCAACTACTTTTTTTTTCGATAGAAAATAGCAGCAGCTTCCAAATACGATGCAAGGTGCAATAACAGATGTTAAGCTCAGCAGAGTAGTAAGTATTGAATTCATATTTGTCTATTGTTTAATTAGCCATGTTGATTTAAACCTGCAATTATATTTTTAACTGAGACGTCATTCCCACACAGGCGGGAATGACGATCTTCTTCAGCTTATTTCAAGCTGCCTACCATATCTTCCGGACGAACCCACTCATCAAACTGTTCGTTGGTTAACAGGCCTAGCTCTACAGCTGCTGCTTTTAAAGTTTTATTTTCTTTATGTGCTTTCTTTGCAATTTTTGCTGCGTTTTCGTAACCTACATGTGGGTTTAATGCAGTAACCAGCATTAACGAATTTTGTAAGTGTTTTTCAATTTCAGGTAAGTTTGCAGTAATTCCTTCCGCACATTTATCGGTGAAAGAAACACAGGCATCGCCAATTAAACGTGCCGATTGCAATACGTTAGCTGCAATTAATGGTTTAAAAACGTTCAGTTCGAAATGACCTGACATGCCACCAACTGAAACGGCTACATCGTTACCAATTACCTGGGCGCAAACCATAGTTAAAGCTTCAGGCTGGGTTGGGTTAACTTTACCTGGCATGATAGATGATCCTGGTTCGTTATCCGGAATAACAATTTCGCCAATACCGCAACGTGGGCCAGAGCTCAACATGCGTACATCATTGGCAACTTTCATTAAGGCAACAGCAGTACGTTTTAAAGCGCCCGAAAGTTCAACCATGGCATCGTGTGCAGCTAGAGCTTCAAATTTATTTGGTGCAGTAACAAATGGTAAGCCAGTTAAATCGGCAATTTTTTTAGCCACTAAAACATCGTATCCTTTTGGGGTATTTAAACCTGTACCTACAGCAGTACCACCCAATGCTAATTCAGCAACCATAACCAAAGCATTTTTAATGGCCCTGATGCTATTATCAATCTGTTGTACATAACCTGAAAATTCTTGCCCTAAGGTAAGCGGCGTAGCATCCATAAAGTGGGTACGTCCGGTTTTGGTAATTCCGGCAAACTCTTCTACCTTTTTAGCTAAAGCGTTTCTTAAATGGGTTAAGCCCGGAATTGTATTTTCTACAGTTAATTTATAGGCTGCAATGTGCATTGCAGTTGGGTAAGTATCGTTTGATGATTGCGATTTATTTACATCATCATTCGGGTGAAGTACTTTTTTATCATCGGCTAATGAACCGCCGTTAATTACATGTGCACGGTTTGCAATCACTTCGTTTCCGTTCATGTTGCTCTGCGTACCAGAACCGGTTTGCCAGATTACCAATGGGAACTGATCATCAAGCTGGCCGGCAATAATTTCATCACAGGCTTTTGCAATTAATTCAGCTTTATCGGCCGATAGTACACCAAGCTCGGTATTGGCTAGTGCTGCTGCTTTTTTCAGGTATCCAAAAGCGTGGATAATTTCTTTTGGCATCGAACCTTCCGGACCGATTTTAAAGTTATTACGTGAGCGTTCGGTTTGTGCACCCCAGTATTTGTCGGCAGGTACCTGCACCTCGCCCATGGTATCGTGTTCTATTCTGAAACTCATTATATTTTTAATTTTTGTTGTGGCAAATTTAGGTTTTTTGACTTTTAAAGCGTTGTATTTATGTAAGATATTTAGTGCATGGCCAAATATGTGGAGAAAATATAGGCTGGGATTCTGATTTTGCTACTGAGATGTAGGTAATGCCAGAATTTTTATCGTTATCGGCGGCTTCTACCAATGAAATCATATTCATACCTTTACGGCAAATATGCAGGGATTAGTTATTAAATCTACAGGTAGTTGGTACAATGTGCTGGCCGATAATGGCGAACGCTACGATTGCCGCATTGTAGGCAAGTTCAGGATTAAGGGGATTAAAACAACCAACCCGATTGCGGTAGGCGACAGGGTGAAATTTGAGCTGGAACGGGATAGCAATCAGGGCCTGATCAATGAAATGCTGCCCCGCAAAAACTACATCATCCGCAAATCGATCAACCTGAGCAAGCAGGCTCAGATATTGGCTGCCAATTTAGATATGGCCATTCTGGTGGTTACTTTAGCTTCGCCGCGTACATCTTTGGGCTTTATTGATCGTTTTTTGGTTACCGCCGAAGCGTATGATGTGCCTGCTGTTTTGGTGTTCAATAAGCTCGATCTGTTTAGTGAAGAAGGATTAGAGATTCTTCAAGAGTTTAAAGATATTTACCAAAACATAGGCTATGCCTGTTACGAAGTTTCGGCTTTAAAGGGAATTAATATTCCGGTGATTCAGGAGCTGATTACCGATAAAATTACCTTGATTTCAGGCCATTCGGGCGTGGGTAAATCGAGCTTGATTAATGCATTGTTACCCGATCGCGATTTAAGAACAGGTGAGGTATCAGACTGGAGCGATAAAGGGCAGCATACCACAACATTTGCCGAAATGTTCGAATTGCCGCAGGGTGGTTTCATCGTAGATACCCCCGGTATTCGCGAGTTAGGCGTAATTGATATTGAAAAGGAAGAGCTTGGCCATTTTTTTAGGGAGATTTTCGAGACTTCGCACAATTGCCGTTTTAACAATTGCCGCCATGTTAACGAACCTGGTTGTGCGGTTATAGAAGCTGTTAATGATGGCGAAATTGCCATCTCGAGATATGAAAGTTATCTGAGCATTTACCACGGAAACGATACGAGGCATTAATCTTAAAAAAGCTTAAAGTGGCTAAAGGTCTTATGCATACTTAAAAAGATCTTGGTGTACCTTATACCTTAGTGGTTATTATAAATATAAACGATATTAAATAAATGGAGAAATCTCTTTTGGAGATTTAGGAGATATGAAATTTAAACTGGGAGATTTTGTGCGTTTTGTTGATGAGAAACGTGAGGGTTATGTAACCCGGATTATCGATGCCCAAACTTTAGGTGTTACCGATGAAGATGGTTTTGAGATTCCGGTTGCAGTAAGCAACTTAACATCTGTACATGGCCATGGCGTTGTGGCAGAGGAAATAGATGTGCCTAAGCCGATACAGGTGAATGTGCCCGGCGTTACTAAAATAGAGAATGGGATTTATGTTGCCGTAGCAACTGATGATAAAGTAGGTAATGTAGTTCATTTTCATCTGCAGAACCAATCGCCAAATACGTTGTTGGTGAGCTTGAGTACCGAAAAGAAGGGGAAGTACGCCAGTGCTTATCATGGGATTATAGCCTCTTACGGTACCTCCTTGGTATATTCGGCTGCTTTGGCTGATTTAGATCTTTGGCCTGAATTTACCTTTCAGGTTTTAGTGGTGAGTACGGCCGATGCTAAACCAATTGATCCATTGGTGATCCGCAAGAAATTCAGGGCAAAAGATTTTAGCACTGAACAAAAAGCGTTGCCTAACCTTAAAAATAAAGGCTGGTTGATTCGCCTGGATGACCTGGTGCCGGTAACAATCGATGCACAAAAGTTAAAGGAAAGCTTTTTTAAATCGGCCGACGAAAAGAAAATGGTCGAAGCCCCTGCAAAAGAGATCGATTTGCACATTGAGAAATTACGCGATGATCATCACTTTTTAGAAGCCAGCGAAATTTTACAGATTCAGCTCACACATTTTCAGAATGCCCTTGATGCAGCAATTGTGCACCATTTCGATAAGATGATTTTTATCCACGGCTCCGGCAATGGTACTTTACGGGATAAAATCCACAAACTGATTAGCAAAAATCCGCACATAAAAACGTATATGGATGCCAGGAAGGAAAAGTTTGGTTATGGCGCTACGGAGGTAGTTTTTAAGTAATTTCATACCGTCATGCTGATTTTTTTAAGAATGATTGAATTTTGAATGATTGAATGTCTGAAGCGTAATGCTGATTCATTCATTCAAAATTCACTCATTTTAGCATTCAAAAAGGAATGTTAGTACCCAAACTCCAAAACTAACACAATTGCATTGTTGCTCAATGCTTCCAGTTCAACCTGTGGCAAGTCCCAAAGCGCCAGTCCATCACGGGCATGGAGTAATCGACCTTCAATTTCAAAGGCACCATCTATAACAAAGCAATAAAATTTGCTGTTGCTATGCTGTAGAGTGTAAATGGCTTCCTCGCGACCAGCGAAAATACCGGCACTTAATTTAAAAGGCAGTTTTGGGTTGGAAATAAGTTCGATTAAGTGATTCTGATCTTTTTCAAAGTCGAATTGATAAAGCATTTCACTCGGACGCAGTAAAAAGAAATCCGTTTTTATCCCCAGCTGCAGGTAATTGATGGTATCCTTAGGGTAGGGGTTACTAATTTCCAAAACTTCACCTTTACCTAAGTTTAACACTTGTAGTTTACCGGTATCAATCGAAAATTCTTTGTTTCCCTGCACCACATCAATGCCGCCGGTAATGGGAAAGAAAATTTGAAAGGAGTCTTCTTTGGATAGGAAAAAGGAAACTTTTCCACCTGCTAACGATTCGTCGTTACAGAGAAAAAGGTTTTCAAGTGGCTCCCTGTGCTCGCTGTAATATTTTTCGAAATTAAAGGTGCTATACCTGCGGAGTGTCGAATTTTCCGTCAGCCCGCGCTGATCGGCCAGGTATATTTTTCCGGGGCTAAGTTCCATGCTTAATCGATATTTTTTATAGAGTGGATGCTAACAAATGGCTGAATGGTAAAAAGATTGGTGAAAACCTCTTCATCAGTGGTCTCTTTATATTGCGATACTAGCAACTGATCGCCGATCGTATCATGCCAGATTAATGGCTTTGAAAAAAAGTTGATGGCGATTTTATGCTTATCCAGATGGTTGATATCGGAATTGATGATTTCGAACTTAAAATGCTCAAAGGTCAAAAATCTTCTGCCCAAATTATCTAAAACATCAGGAATTATCCCGTTTAATTGGCGCAGATAACCTGTAATAGCCGCACTAACCAAAAAATGGAGTTTTTCGGCATCTGGTACATGTAATAGTATTTCTGCAAAAGAGGTAAACTGCTGTTCCTGATTATAAAACTGCGATTGCATTTTGAATTCAGCAAAACTATCTTCATGCACAAACTTACTCCATGGATTATTATCCGTAGCATCGATTATTTTTCGATAGCATAAAACGATCACCTTTTTAGACATGGCATAAAATTAAAAAAGACGTTAAGAAAACCCAACGTCTTTAATGAAAATAAAACAAATAATAATAAGGATGATATTATGCTTTAACGTTCAATTTAAATGTAAGGTCGAAACCTGAGGTTAATGTTCCGGTTACTGTGGCAATTTCAATACCTGTTTTGTCGTCGCTAAAAACATTGTCGGCATTGTTGTACGTATAACCTGTCATTCCCTTGCTGTAACCATTTACCAAAGCCAGCGAGGTTCCGTTACCTTCGGGGAAAGCAATTTGTGTTACATTTAACGATGTTCCTGCTGCATTATATACATGAACATGAATATGTGTTGCCCGGCCGCTGTACCAACCTGGAAAAATAGTAGTAAAAGTTACCAGCCCGTTGGCATCGGTAGTTTGGCGGCCACGTAAAAAGTGTACCGATTGATAATTGGTACTTTGCATCCCTGTTCCACCATATTCCGAATAGTTTCCTTCTGCATCGCAATGCCAGATATCAACCAGGGCGCCAGCCAGGGCCGCACAACTGTTATTCAAATTGCCAATAGTTATTTTCACCGTCATTTTATAACCAGTACGACCATCGGTAATATCGCTACGTACATATGATGCTGGTACTTTAGTTGGGAAAGGCCCTTCGGTTTCGGTAGGGGCTACGGTACAGGTTCCATTGGTGCTGGTGGTTGTACCTGCAGTTCCCGATCCTGATGTGCTGGAACCATCTGTTATGCTGCTTTTTTTGCAGGCTTCGATAATTACCGGAGTAGAAATTGCCCCAATCATTAAGCTTCTGATGAAATTTTTTCTTTCCATAGGTAACTGTTTTGCTTTTGTTGATATAAAGGTAAAACCCTGAACCTAAGTAACGGCGATGTGACGATGTATGCCGATTTTGTATCGTTTAATCGCAAAAAGATAGGTTGTGCTACTCGGTAATGGCATGCAATGAGAGGAAAGCTAAAAGACACCAAAATTTGAGGTACGCTTTTTGCGATAATGGAATTTCTTTTTATAAAAGATTAAAACTAGCTTTGCCGCTATTAATGAAACACCTGGTTACCATATCTCTTGTATTTTTTAGCTTAACGCATTTGGCCAAAGCCGAGCGCGTTGAAGGGCTTAGAATATTAAACGAATATTGTAATGAGTATAAAATCAGTTCAAATGCTACTGATAAAAGCATTGTTCAGTTCAACGAACAGCGTAACCCTTATTTATTATCGTACACCCGACTTGCTTTAATTGGAACCCAACCCCAGTTAAAAGTTGCAAAATATATTAGTGTAAATCAGGTAATCACCGATTTAACCATCCGCAAAAAACCGAAGAACAATAGCCCCTAGTATCCTTCGTTAAAAGATCTTTTTAAGATTTGAGCCCCCATTTATACCAATAACTGCCAAACTGACTTAATACTGACAGTGGCTTAGTTGTTGTAACACACCATTTTTTAATAAATAAATACAATTTAAAATATAATGTTAGGATTTTTAGCGAAGATTTTCGGAAGTAAATCAGAAAGAGATATAAAGCTTATTCAACCATTGGTTGTTAAAATAAACGAACACTACAGTAAACTTTCGGCACTTAGCCACGATGAGTTACGTGGTAAAACCATAGAATTTAAAAGTAAGATTGCTGATTTCTTAACTGAAGTTGACAATAAAATTTCGGCCCTTAAGGCTGATGCAGAAAACGAAGATTTAGATCTTCACGAAAAAACGGCCATTTACGATCAGGTTGATGCATTAGGTAAAGAACGTGATGCTGAATTGGAAAAAGTATTGTTAGAAATCCTTCCTGAAGCTTTCGCGGTCGTTAAAGAAACATCGCGTCGTTTAAGTGAAAACGATTATTTGGAGGTTACTGCAACTCAGTTTGACAGAGACTATGCTGCCAGAAGAAACAATGTTAAAATTGTTGGCGATAAAGCACAATGGGCCAATAAATGGGATGCCGCCGGAAACGAGGTAGCCTGGAACATGGTACACTATGATGTACAGTTAATTGGTGGTATTGTATTGCACAGCGGTAAAATTGCCGAGATGGCTACAGGTGAGGGTAAAACCCTGGTAAGTACTTTGCCGGCTTACCTAAACGCACTTGCCGGACAAGGTGTACACATCGTAACCGTGAATGATTACCTGGCACGCAGGGATAGTGAGTGGAATGGCCCGTTATTCGAATTCCACGGTTTAAGTGTTGATTGTATTGATAAACATGAGCCAAACTCTGAAGAGAGAAGAAAGGCTTATGCAGCTGATATTACTTACGGAACCAACAATGAGTTTGGTTTCGATTACCTGCGTGACAATATGTCGCAAACACCAGATCAGTTGGTGCAGCGCAAATTGCACTTTGCAATGGTTGATGAGGTCGATTCGGTATTAATTGATGATGCCCGTACCCCATTAATTATTTCAGGCCCGATTCCACATGGCGATCAGCATGAGTTTTATGAGCTAAAACCACGCATTGAGCGTTTGGTTAATGCACAAAAAGCCTATGTTACCCAGGCTTTAAACGAGGCTAAAAAATTAATCAATGCTGGTAATACCGGTACCGAAGAAGGCGAAGGCGGTTTGGCTTTATTACGTGCTTATCGTGGTTTACCTAAAAATAAGGCTTTAATTAAGTTCTTAAGTGAGAGCGGTGTTCGTGGACTGTTGTTAAAAACAGAAAACTACTACATGGCCGATCAGTCTAAGAATATGCCTAAAGTAGATTCGGAATTGTTCTTCTACATTGATGAGAAAAACAACCAGGTAGAATTAACCGAAAAAGGTATTGAGTTAATTACCCAATCGGGTGAAGACCCTCATTTCTTTGTATTACCTGATGTAGGTACTGAAGTGGCTGAGTTAGAAAAATCTGACCTTCCTCTAGAAGAAAAAGTGGTTACCAAAGATGCCTTGATGCGCGATTATTCTGTTAAGGCAGAGCGTATCCACTCAGTAAACCAGTTATTAAAAGCCTATACCTTATTCGAAATTGATGTAGAGTATATCATCGATGAGGGTAAAATTAAAATCGTTGATGAGCAGACCGGCCGTATTATGGATGGTCGCCGTTACTCTGATGGTTTGCACCAGGCGATTGAAGCTAAAGAAAATGTAAAGGTTGAAGATGCAACCCAAACTTACGCAACAGTAACCTTGCAAAACTATTTCCGTATGTACCACAAGCTTTGTGGTATGACGGGTACTGCAACAACCGAAGCAGGTGAGTTCTGGTCAATCTACAAACTGGATGTGGTTGAGATTCCAACCAACAGAAATATTTCAAGACAAGATCAGCAGGATTACGTTTACCGTACAGTGCGCGAAAAATACAATGCTGTTGCCGACGAAATTGTAAAATTAACTGAAGCAGGCCGTCCGGTATTGGTAGGTACAACTTCGGTTGAGATATCTGAGTTGTTAAGTCGCATGCTTAAACTTCGTGGTATTAAACACAATGTATTAAACGCTAAAATGCACCAGAAAGAGGCTGATATCGTTGCCGAAGCTGGTCAGGCCGGAACCGTTACCATTGCTACCAACATGGCTGGTCGTGGTACCGATATTAAATTAGGCCCAGGCGTTAAAGATGCCGGTGGTTTAGCGATTGTAGGTACCGAGCGTCACGAGTCGCGTCGGGTAGACAGGCAGTTACGTGGTCGTGCTGGTCGTCAGGGTGATCCGGGTTCTTCTCAATTCTTCGTTTCATTAGAAGATAATCTGATGCGTTTATTCGGTTCAGAAAGAATTTCGAGCATTATGGTGCGTATGGGTATCGAAGATGGTGAGGTGATCCAACATTCTATGATTACCAAATCTATTGAGCGTGCCCAAAAGAAAGTAGAAGAAAACAACTTTGGTATCCGTAAACGTTTATTGGAGTATGATGATGTGATGAACTCGCAGCGTACCGTAATTTATGCTAAACGTAAAAATGCTTTGTTTGGCGAACGTTTAGATGTAGATATGAACAACATGGTGTTCGATGTTGCTGAAGATATCGTTACCGAATACAAAACAGAAGCAAACTTTGAAGGCTTTAAGCTTGAAGTAATTAAAAACTTCTCTTTAGATACAGCGATTACCGAAAAAGAATTCTCATCTACAGCTATTTCACAGTTAACCGAGCGTTTGTTTGAAGAGGCTGAAGCATTTTATGCGCGTAAATCAGAAGCCATTATTCACCAGTCGTTACCAGTATTAACGCAGGTTTACGAAGAACGTGGTCAGCACATTGAGCAGATTGTGGTTCCGTTTACTGATGGTATCCGCGGTATTCAGGTAGCTGTTGATCTTAAAAAAGCAATCGATAATAAAGGAAAAGAAGTGGTTCGCTCATTTGAGAAAACCATTGTACTGGCTTTAATTGATGATAGCTGGAAAGAGCATTTACGCGAAATGGACGATTTGAAACAATCGGTTCAGAATGCAGTTTACGAACAAAAAGATCCATTGGTAATTTATAAAATGGAAGCTTTCAACTTGTTTAAAGATATGCTTAACGCAGTAAACAAAGAGGTGGTAAGTTTCTTATATAAAGGTGGTATTCCGGTTCAGCAAGAGCCAGATCAGGTGAGAGAAGCACCAGCTCCGGTAAAACAGCCTAAGCTGCAAACCACTAAACAGGAGTTTGGCAGGGAAGAACCTGGTATTGAGTTTGGCGATACGCGCGAAGCCGTTCCACAACAACCAATCCGTAAAGAAGCAACCATTGGCCGTAACGAGCCATGCCCATGCGGAAGCGGTAAAAAATACAAAAACTGCCACGGCGCTAATTTGTAGTTAGCACAATATAATGCATTAAGCCCCGACATTTTTGTCGGGGCTTTTTTTATAACTAAGTTTTTAAGTTTCAGGATTAGTTATATCTTTATCAAACAAACAGAGTCATTGATAAACTGGTAGGCAGTTTATCTGTATGGCCATTAAAATGGAGCTGTAACCAAAAAAAACGGGGAGTAACCGAAAAGCCATAAGAGTAGGGACACATACACAAACACACACAAATGAAAAGAATCTTTAACATTGCCGCTGTTTCAGCGACACTGCTGCTATCTGGCTGCGCCACTGTTTTTACAGGGACAAAACAAACCGTTCAAATTAATTCTTCGCCACCTGCTGCCGATATTGAGGTAGATGGTGTTAAGGTGGGAGTAACCCCAATGGCAGTTCCCTTAAAAAAAGGCTTTACAGGTCAAACCCTAACGCTGAAACTAGATGGGTATGAAAGCAAAACTTTCCAGCCCCAAATTGCTTTCAATGCTGTATCTGTGGTGAACTTGTTGTTTATTCCTGGTTTTATTATAGATGCGGCAACAGGTTCGATGATGAAATACGATCCAAAGGTTTACGAGCATAAATTTGAACCTAAAAAATAAATTAATTTGATTCCATTAATGGAAATAATTCGAAAAGCCAGATTTAGACTGACCCCAAAAAGTT